>CAMBKU010000004.1 GCA_945868305.1 uncultured Lachnospiraceae bacterium
TTTTAAATAATAGCATATTTTTTTATAAAAAATAGGAAAATTTAAAAAAAATGCATAACTTTGCGAATAATATAATACACTTTGCAAAAATAATTGCAAATACATCCTTCACATGATAAAATTCTATCAAATGGTAGGCAGATGGTACAGGAGACAAAAAACCTCTCAAACGAAAAAGTCTATCCTTTTGGCTAGTTTACTTATGCGGCCCTGGCTATGTATAATATTACATAATACGAAAGGTAATTTGTATAAAAATGTTATTTTTTATCAGATTATTACGGAAAAGAGGGAAACTTCATGTCAAAGAAAAAAACGCATAAGCCTGTTGTGGATGAACGCTATGTGCGTCCGCAGGCGGCGTGGGAGCAGATGAAGGCCGCCCAGAATGCCCGGCAGACTGTGTATATCTACGGTGCATCAGGAACCGGTAAGACCTCCTTTGCGGCGGATTTCCTTGCCAGAAAACGATACTGTTACGTCGACCTGGCTGATACTGAAATTGCCGAGATTGCAGATATAGTGCAGGAGAAAACGGACGCAGCGCGTGAAAAAGTAAATACACAGGTGATTCTTGTGATAGATGGTTTACATCTGCTGGAAACACAGGAGGATAGAAGTGCCTGTGGGCAGCTGATAGAGGAACTGAGTGGTAGAAAGGATGTCTGGTTGATTCTGATTTCCAGGGCACCAGTGCCGAAATGGTTAAAATCCGTATTTGTCCGTTATATTTTTGTGACAATCGGAGAAGAAGAGCTGTGCCTGACAGAAAAGGAGCAGGAAAACTATCTGGGAAAATGGGAGTTGTCACCTACGGAAGCAGCGTGTAAAAAAATACGGGAACTGGGCTATGGACATCCCCTGTATCTTCGAATCGCGGTCTTGAGGCTTAAGGGCATCCCGGAGGCAGAAGCTGCAAGGGACAGAGCAAGTGCAGAACTTCGTGCTATTGAGGAATCCAGAATGGATTTGTGGGATTACCTTGAAGTTCATGTATATGACCAGTGGAGTGTGGAAATGCAGGAGTTTCTGGAATCTGTATCCATTGTGGAGCAGTTCGATTTACAGATGGCACAGCAGATCACAAAGAAAAAAGATGCAGGGAAGCTGATTCAGAAGGCGCAGGAGGTTGGGAACTTCCTGATAGAACACAGAGAGAACGAACGTAACATTTATGAGCTGAGAGCTCCCATGAAATATTCCATGCGCCGGAGACTTTCTGCAAAATATTCGCAGGATTACATAAATGGATTGTATTACAGTGCGGGAAACAGTTATGAAATAGAAGGAAATGTACGGGAAGCGCTCAGAATGTATGAAATGTGCCACAGTGAGGAGGGCATTTCCCGGATATTGATTGAAAACATGAGAAGAAATCCGGCAGCAGGGGATTATTTTGAGTTGAAACATTACTATCTGGCACTTCCGGAAGAAAAGATAAAGGAAAGCGTAGAACTGATGGCAGGTATGAGTATGCTACAGTCCATGCTTTTAAATGAGGAAGAAAGCGAACGCTGGTATCAGGAACTTCTTTCCTACGCAAAAGAGAAGACCGGAGGCATGAAACGGGAAGCAGAAATCAGACTTTTGTATCTGGACATTGCCCTGGTCCACAGGGGAACTGTTCGGATGACGGACCTGTTAAAGCGGGCAGGAGTGCTTTTGACGGAGAGAAAGACGGTGTTGCCGGAGTTTTCCGTTACCAGCAATCTGCCTTCCATGATGAATGGGGGAAAAGATTTTTGCGAGTGGAGCAGAAAAGATAAGGAACTGACAAGAACCATCGGAAAGGTTATAACCCTTGTGCTTGGAAAATACGGGAAAGGTTTGGTAGACCTTGCCCTTGCAGAAAGCTTTTTTGAGAAGGGAGAGGATGACTACGAAGTGGCATCCCTTGCTGGCAAAGGCAGGATGCAGGCGGAAAGTGGTGGTAAGACGGAGCAGGTCTTTGTGGCAGTGGGAATCTTTACACAGTTGTCCATTTTAAATAACCATATGGAGGATGCCATAGATATGCTGGAGAGTTTCAGGCAGGTGGCAGAACAGGAAGCACAAAAGCTCCTGCCCAATATCGGTGCCATGTCGGTAAGAATGGATTTATATACTGGTAGGATTGGTGAAGCATACCAGTGGATGGAGGAAGCGCCGGATGAGGACGCAGAGTTTAACTGCATGGAACGGTATCGTTATCTGACCAAAGTAAGGGTATACCTGGCAGCCGGACGAAAGGAAAAGGCACTGTTTTTATTGGATAAGATGCGTTTCTATGCAGAAAAAGCGCATAGAACTTATATATCAATAGAAGTAAAGATATTGGCAGCTATTGCAATGTATCGTATGGGAAAAGACGGATGGCAGGATACTTTGCAGGAAGCAGTAAAATGTGCGGAGGATTATCACTTTGTGCGTATTCTGACAAGAGAAGGAGTAGCACTCTGGGAACTTTTGAAAGCCGATACGGTTACGTGGAAGGATCAGGCATTTAAAAAGCAGGTCATGAAGGAATGTGAAAAGATGGCGGGCTTTTATCCGGCTTATCTGAAGGAGAAGCAGGAGGGAAATGTGATTCTGAGCGACAAGGCACTGAAAATATTACGGCTTCAAGCAGAAGGTATGTCTGTAGAAAAAATCGCAGAACAGCTGGGATTGTCCAAAGCAGGAGTGAAATATTACAATCAGGAAACCTATAAAAAGTTAAATGTAAACAACAAGGCTGCTGCAGTGACAGAAGCCAGAAATCGAAGATTACTTTAAGTGTGACAGAAAAGCCTAATGTTGTCGGATATGTGAAGAAGCCTTATATGCCACAGGACTTTGTGGAAAGAGTGGAAGAGGTGTTGAAATACGATGAAGAAGTATAATAAGTATATATGGGTTATCTTTTTTATACAGTTGGTAGTAATAGCAATCGTGTTAAAAACAGCCAAAGTGGATGACATGACTCTGGCCAAAGGGAAAGTGCAGTCTTTTAATACGGGCTGGGTACTTGTCAAAGAAGACGGTACAAAGACAGATTTGCAGGAATTACCTTATAATAACACCAGTCAGCCGAATGAAAAAATTGTCATTCAAAATACGATTCCAGAGGAATATTGGGGAGAAACCCTGACTTTTTTGTCTGCTGATAAAACGTTAAAAATTACAGTCGACGGAGAGGAAATCTATACATTTGGACTGAATGATGAGAGACTGTTTGGAAATACGCCTGGAAGTGTTATGGTATTTGCTGACATACCAAAGGACTGTGAAGCGGGGGAAATCCAGATAGAGATGAGTTCCCCTTACGCTAACTATGCCACCTATATTACGGAAATATCTGTTGCCAAAAGAGATGTGGCGATTCTTCATTTCATAAAGCAAAAGGCATTTGATATCGTTGTGACTATGATTATTTTAATGGTTGCTGTGGTTCTGCTGATATTGGCAATCATACAGAAAATGTCGCTTAAGAAGATTGGCGGTGTGCAGTACCTTGGTATCTATCTGTTACTTATGAGTATTTACTATTTGATAGAGACAAAGGTACCCGAAATATTCTACGGAAATCAGACATTGTACTCCAATCTGATTTTTATCATTCTGATGACAGCGCCTCTTTTTTTGGAGGCATATTGCTATGAGTCCATATTTGAAATTGGAAAAACAATATTAGTGGCAATGCTGGTTTCTGCGGTAAATGTAATAATCCAGCTCATTCTTCAGATTAGTGGACGTGTGGATTTTTTGGAGATGGCAATTGTTTCTCATGGAATTATAGCATTGCTTATTTTGGTGAATGTGGTGACATTAGGAAGAAATGCCAGAAAAGAGAAAAGTCTGGAGACGGGTATACACTTTCTTGGAGTTACCTGTATGATGTTCTGTGTACTTATTGATATTTTAAGAACTTATGTCGTAAAGGTTGGAGATTTAGGAAAGGCAAGCAGATATGGAGTATGTATTTTTGCAATTTGTGCCTTGATTAACTATATGCATCAAATGATGCAGGAGCATGTGAAATTTGTCGAGCAGGCAAAAAATGATGCCATTGCGGCAAATGTGGCAAAAAGTCGATTCCTGGCAAATATGTCCCATGAAATCCGCACACCTATTAATGGAATCATAGGTATGGATACCATGCTTTTAAAAAATTGCGATACCTGTGATGCAGAAGAAATCAGAGAGTATGCAAAAAATATTCAAAGTGCCAGTCAGACATTATTATCCATTGTTAATGATATTTTGGATATATCTAAAATTGAATCTGGAAAAATGGAAATTATTCCGGTGGAGTATGAATTATTTTCGGTTCTGAATGATTGTTATAACATGACCAAAGCCAGAGCGGATGCAAAAGGTTTAGATTTTGAAATGACAATTGATTCAAAAATGCCATCCATTCTATATGGAGACGAGGTTCATGTCAGACAGATTATCAATAACTTTCTTTCAAATGCTGTGAAATATACGAAACAAGGAAGAGTAATTCTTCGTATGGGATATGAGCAGACGGAAGGGAAACAGCTTTTATTAAAAATAGAAGTGGAGGATAGTGGTATTGGTATTAAGGAATCAGATATGGACAAGCTGTTTTTGAACTTTACAAGAGTTGATGAACAGAAAAACCATAGCATCGAAGGAACAGGATTAGGACTTAGCCTTACCAAAAATCTGGTTGAATTGATGGGTGGAGAAATAAGTGTCACGAGTGAGTATGGGAAAGGCTCTGTTTTCGCGGCAACTATTCCACAGCAGGTTGTAAATCCGGAACCGTTAGGTGATTTTACACAGAAATATCAACAGTATGTTCATTCAGCAGAGATGAATTATGATACCCTGTTTGCGCCAAAAGCTAAAATTCTGGTGGTTGATGATGTAGAGATGAATATAAAAGTCGCGCAGGGTTATTTAAAACAAACACGTGCAAAGGTTGATATTGCATATAGCGGAGAGGAATGTCTGCGTATGGTTTGCCAGGAAAAGTATGATATTATTTTTCTGGATCACATGATGCCGGAGATGGATGGAATAGATACATTGAAGGCAATGAAGCAATCAAAAGATCAACTCAATGTGGAAACACCGGTCATTGTATTGACAGCAAATGCAGTTGTGGGAGCAAAGGAGAAATATCTGGAAGATGGTTTTACCAATTATTTGTCGAAGCCGATTCAAGAGGAGGAATTGATGGAGATGCTTCGTAAATATCTGCCAAAGAAGTTGGTGGAAATGAAAGAAGACATAGGACAGATGATTTCAGATACCGAAAAACCAAAGACTCTTGAAGAACGATTTCCGACCTTGAATACACGAGTGGGAATGGGATACTGCATGAATAATGAGGCTTTCTTTTTAGAAATGATTGAAACATATATTGAAGAAGATAAAAGAGAAGTATTGGCAAAGGAATATGCTGAAGCGTCATGGAAAAATTATGAGATATATGTACATGCGGTAAAAAGTACCTCACTGAATATTGGGGCTGAAAAATTATCGGAACACGCAAAAGCGTTGGAGTTGGCAGCGAGGGATGCTGACTATTCGTATATTCATGAACATCATGATGAGATGATAGCTGAGTATGGAAAATTGATTACGGAACTACAAAATGGACTAGAATAAAATGTTAGACGGAGTCTTCACACGAAAATGTCGTAACGAAAGAGTATTGAAAGAGGTAATATAATGAGTGATTGGATTCTAGTAATTGACGATGACACATCGAACCTTAAGATGGCAAGCCGTATATTGTGTACAGAGAAAATGCGTGTGAGCTGTCTAAAATCAGGGGAAGATGCAATTAAATTTCTGCAGGATAACAGACCGGATCTTATTTTGTTAGATGTCCATATGCCTGGTATGAACGGCTTTGATACAATTGCCGCTATACGAGAAAACAAAGTGACGGCAGATATTCCAGTCATTTTTCTTACGGCAGATGATGACAGTAATACAGAGAAAAAGGGGTTGGAGGCCGGAGCAATGGATTTTATTAAAAAACCATTTGTACCGGAGGTGCTTTTGCTTCGTGTAAGACACACGATTGATTTGATACGCCTCCAGACCAACCTATCCCAAGAAGTGGAAAAAAAGACGCAGGAAGTGACAGAACAGCACGAGAAACTTGAGAGAATATCTATGCAGATAGTAAAAACTTTGTCCGGTGCTATTGACGCAAAGGATACCTATACCAATGGCCATTCTACCAGGGTTGCAGAGTATTCCAGAGAAATTGCCCGGCGTGCAGGTTTTTCTAAAGCAGTGCAGGACGATATTTATATGATGGGGCTGCTCCATGATGTTGGCAAGATTGGTATACCGGATGCCATCATTAACAAACCGACAAAGCTGACTGATGATGAATATGCCATTATAAAGCAACATCCGCTTATGGGGGCAGAAATTTTGGAGAACATTACAGAGTTTCCGAAGCTGGTAACCGGTGCCAGATGGCACCATGAACGCTATGACGGGAAAGGATATCCAGATGGCATTTCCGGTGAAGATATTCCAATGGAAGCGAGAATTATTGCAATTGCAGATGCCTATGATGCAATGAGCTCCAGAAGAAGCTACCGTGATGTGCTTCCACAGACACAAGTTCATGCTGAAGTGGAAAAGGGGAAAGGAACACAGTTTGATCCTGAGTTTGCAGAGATTATGTTAGCTATGATAGATGAGGATGCGGAGTATCAGATGAGAGAAAAATAGGCGGAGGGTTTTAGTTATGTACGAGCAGGAAAAGCAGCGGGCGACACATCTTATGATATTGCTTTGCTATACAATTTTGACAATTGTGTTAATAGGAGAATCCATTCTTCTTAAATGGGAGACGGGAGCGATTGTGCTGTTCATTTTTGGACTTATTATAAGCTGGGTGGTCCACATTACAGAAACGATTCCAGAAATGGGCAGACTTTGGCTGTATTTTGTCCTGACGATGCTGTCATTTTTCTTCTATGGAACACATGAGACCAGTGTCTATGATCTGGCACCTGTGATGATAGGGATTATATTATTGTATTCTGTCACAGGCATGTACAGTATTATCAGGATTTGTGTAGCTACATATTTTTTGACAATGTGTTATGACTTTGTGTTTGTGCTGGGGGCGTCTATGGAGCTCACAACCCTTTCGGTTACAAGAACCCTGCTTCATCTGGTACTTGTTTATATGGCTGGGCATTTGGTGAAGATTGGGATTCAAAGCCGCAGAAAAGAGAAAGAAGAAACGGCTAACAGAATTGCGGAGCTGGAGGAGACGAATCGCAGAACAGAGGACTTCCTCACCAATGTATCCCATGAGCTTCGAACGCCAATTAATGCAGTTACGGGAATCACTTCTGTTATGTTGAAAAACGAAGATGATGCTGAAAAAAAGAAAGATATTCTTTCGGTACAAAAGGCAGGACACAGGCTGTTTGACCAGATTGAGGATATTCTTGATTATACAGAAATAGATACCGGAAGGCTTAAGGTCAGCGAAGATACTTATATGATATCATCGCTTGTAAATGATATTATCACTGGAAATCGGATGTGGGAGAGAGCGGATATGCCGGAACTCATTTTCGATATCGATGCGGATATGCCGTCTGTTCTACTTGGGGATGAAAGGAAAATCAAAAAAATTCTAAAGCATCTTATTGATAATGCGTTTAAATTTACCAAAAAAGGTGGAGTTTATGTCAGAATATATGCTTTGCACAAGGAATACGGCATCAATTTGTGTATCCGGGTAAGTGACACTGGTGTAGGGATTGCCGAGGATGAACTCGAAAAGATCAGAGAGAGATTTTATCAGTCGAGTGCCGGAAGAAACCGCAGAGCCGGGGGGCTTGGCTTAGGGCTGCCGATTGTATATGGAATGGTATCTGCAATGGAGGGATTCATAAAGATTGAAAGCACTGTGGGAGAAGGCACTACAGTGTCTGTCAGCATTCCGCAGAAGGTATCGGACGAAGCCCACAGTATGGTGGTGGAGAATCGGGAAGATTTGTGCCTGGCATGTTACTTAAGACCGGAGAAATATGAAGTTCCGGCGGTAAGGAGCTATTATGATGAGATGATTTCTCATTTGGTTCGTGGGCTGGATGTTTCACTGCATAGGCTTTCCAATAATGATGAACTTGAGAAACTGACATCTATGTATCAGTTGACACATCTGTTCATTGGAAAAGAAGAGTATGAGGAGGACAATTCCTATTTTGAAAATCTGGATCAGAATATAGAGGTTATCGTGGTGGCAGATAGTGGCTTTGTTCTGCCACAGGGTAGCAGGGTAAGGCTTCTTAGAAAGCCGTTCTATTGTTTGTCTGTAATCAATATATTGAATGCCAGAGCATCGGAAGATGTTGAGGCACTTAGGGAAAAACGGATGATTTGTCCTGATGTCAAAGCGCTTGTTGTTGATGATGAATCGATGAACCTGATGGTTGCTGAGGGCATTTTAGGGGATTATCAGATGAAAGTAAAAACAGCAGGAAGCGGTATGGAGGCAATCGATCTTTGTCAGAAGGAAGAGTTTGATCTGATTTTTCTTGATCATATGATGCCGGAAATGGATGGCGTAGAAACATTAAAGCGGCTGCGTAGGATTTATACGGATGCTGGAAAAGAACTTACAGCCATTGCATTTACGGCAAATGCTGTCAGTGGTGCAAGGGAAATGTTTTTGAGGGAAGGCTTTGATGAGTTTGTTTCCAAGCCAATTGAAGTTCTGGAATTGGAACGTGTTCTAAGAAAAGTATTGCCGAAATCGTCCATTGAGTTTGTGGATGAAAATTACGGAAAAAATGAAAAGATTGAGGAAACAGAGGAGCAGGTTGCCAAGGAAGATGGAAAACATTCTAAAGAAGAAGATAAAATGAGCCAGCTTGAAAGAGCCGGAATTCATACACACGCTGGTATACAATACTGTCGCGGCGATAAGGAATTCTACGCGGAGTTGCTGATTAAGTTTGCAAAGGATGAAAAACGAAAGGCAGCAGAAATTAACGACTTCTATATGCAGGAGGATTTTGGAAATTACCAGATTGTGGTTCATGCGTTAAAGAGTACAGCAAAAATGGTGGGAGCGGATGCACTCTCTGAAATGGCAAGACAGGCAGAAGAAGCAGCAAAAAATCAGGATGCGGACTATATCAAAGAGCATCATGGAGAACTTCTTGCAAAATACCATGAGGTGGTGCAGTGTATATTGGAGCTGTATGATTTGAGTACAAATGAACCTATGGATGTGGCACAGGGAGACGGAATGGAAATATCTCGAGATGAGTTGGTTAAACGGTTGATTGAATTGAAAGAGGGGTTGGATACATTTGAAGCGGATAAGGCAGAGTCTTTGATTTCGGAAATAAGAGGAGCTGTATATCGGGGGACGTCTGTTAGCGAACTTCTTTATGATGTACAGCAGGATGTGGACGATTTTGAATTCGGCGCAGCTTCTGAGAAAGTGGGGGCTTTAATCGAGAAAGTGGAAGGCGGTGAAGCAGGATGAATCCGAAGAAACTGATTCAGGTAATTGGAGATTGCAATCGAAGCCGTCAGGAGCGTATGTACCGGTTGCTTGTAATGATGGGATTGATTGGTCTGGCTGCCGGAATTGTGGCCGGAGCTGTGGCTGGGGAAAATATAAAAAATCTCATTGCGATGCTACTTGCCTTGGTATTCATTTTGGGTATTACATATTTTACTATTCGTTACCACAAGATACAGTTGGGAGCAGTTTTTATAGCATTTCTTATTATTTATTTTGTACTGCCATTTAATTTTTTGACAAGTGGAGGAATTTATGGAGGCGGTCCAATCTGGTTATTGTTTGGAGTAGTATTTGTATGTCTTGTTGTAGAGAAAAAAATTAAATATGTTTTGATTGTAAGTAGTTTTTTCATATTTGCAGTCTGCTATTATATTGCATACTTTTATCCGGAAGTAATTGTTTCGCATACGATTCAAGTGGCATATGTAGATTCTTTTGCAACTTTAAGTATTGTGACAATAATGACCTGCGGGATGATCCTGTTCCAGAATGCGATTTTCCGCTCAGAGAATGAGACTACGCAGAAACAGAAAAAAGAGATTGAAGAATTAAATCAGGCGCAAAACCGCTTTTTCTCCAGTATGAGTCATGAAATCCGGACGCCTATTAATACCATTATCGGTCTGAATGAGATGATTCTGCGGGAAGATGTGTCAGACGAGGTGGCAGCGGATGCAAAAAGTATTCAGGGTGCAAGCAAGATGCTACTTACACTCATCAATGACATTCTGGATATGTCAAAGATAGAATCCGGAAAGATGGATATCGTACCTGTTACTTATGATGTGGGCGCTATGCTGTCAGACATCGTCAATATGATCTGGGTACGTGCCAAGGAAAAGGGGCTGGAATTTCACATTGATGTGGATCAGACGATGCCGTCCCAGTTGCTTGGCGATGAGGTACGTATCAAGCAGATTTTGATTAATGTGCTAAACAATGCGGTCAAATATACATCAGAAGGCTCTGTTACGTTATCTATGCAGTGCAAAAGACTGGAAAATGGGTGTGCACAAATAATATATACAGTAACAGATACAGGCATAGGAATAAAGAAAGAGAGCATTCCATTCCTGTTTAGTGCATTTAAGAGGGTGGATGAGACAAACAACCGTTATATTGAAGGTACCGGACTGGGACTGTCTATTGTAAAGCAACTGGTGGAGCTTATGGGTGGTGATATTGCGGTAAACAGTGTCTACACGAAAGGATCGACCTTTGTGATAACCTTACCACAGGAGATTGTCGGCAAAGCGGAGATTGGCGAGCTTGATTTGGAAACGCGGCATGCACTAAATGTGAGGGAGCATTATAAACAAAGTTTTGAAGCGCCAAAGGCACATGTTCTTATCGTAGATGATAATGAGACCAACCTGTTGGTTGCAGAAAAGCTTTTACGGGATACAAAAATAAATATTGATACGGTTACGAGCGGTGCGGAATGCTTAAAAAAGACACTTCAAAACCGGTATGATGCGATTCTTATGGATTATCTTATGCCGGAAATGAATGGTATTGAATGTCTGCATGCAATCCGTACACAGACGGGGGGACTAAATCAGGATACCCCGGTTGTGGCGCTTACAGCCAATGCAGGCGGAGAGAATCAGGCTCTTTATAGGAGAGAAGGATTTGACGGATACCTTTTAAAACCAGTCAGCGGCATACAATTGGAAACAGAACTTTTAAAACATCTTCCCAAGGAACTCGTGAGAAGAATGAATACAGCCGGTTCAGTCGGTGTGGTAGAATCGCCTGTTCTTGAACACAGGAAAAAGTTGCCTATCATGATTTCTACGGATAGTTCCAGTGATTTACCAAAGTATCTCGTAGAGAAGTATCAGATTGCTGTAATGCCATATCGGGTATTCACAGAAGGCGGTGAGTTCCTGGACGGAGTGGAGACTGAGACGGACGGAATTCTCTCTTACATAGGGGACAGAGGGAAAAATGTGCGCTCGGAGCCACCAAATGTGGCAGATTATGAGGAGTTTTTTGCAGAGCAGCTGATAAAGGCACAATACATTATTCACATAGCATTTGCAAAAAATGCCAGCAAAGC
Organism: uncultured Lachnospiraceae bacterium; assembly: GCA_945868305.1. Lineage (GTDB taxonomy): Bacteria > Bacillota > Clostridia > Lachnospirales > Lachnospiraceae > Roseburia_D. Next base: position 11,583 of record CAMBKU010000004.1, read on the forward strand.
CTATCAACATGCTTTAGAGGCATCTAAAACATTTGATAACGTAGTTGTGATTGATTCCGGTCATCTGTCCAGCGGAATGGGACTTATGGCTCTGTGTGCAGCGGAGTATGCAGCGAATGGAATGACTGCCGATGCTATTATAAAAGAAGTAAGTAGCATAAAAAAATGTGTAAAAACCAGCTTTATTGTAACCGATACAGAATATCTGGCACGGTCTGGACGGGTATCACAAAAAATAAATGCATTTTGTAAGGCATTTATGATAAATCCGGTAATTATCCTAAAAAACAGCAGTATGAAGGTAGGAGCGCTAAGAATAGGGACAAGGGATTACGCATGGAGGAAGTACATCACCTCAACGCTCAATACCCGGGGAGAGATTGACAAAAAAATCCTCTTTATTACATATGCTGGACTGACAAAGGAAGAATTAGAGGAAATAAAAGAACAGGTGAAAAAGAAGGTGTCCTTTGAGAATATCATTTTTCAGAAAGCATCACCGGCCGTTGCGACCAACTGTGGACCGGGCACCTTTGGCCTGTTGTTTATGCTGAAAGAATAAATTTTAGCCGGTAACCGTGAAATTACAACAGATAAATGGAAGCAATGAAGGTGAGGTATTTACATGAAAAAGCAGTGGAAGAAGACGAATATGCTGTTTGTAGCAGCGACAGCAGCATTCATGATGCTTACAGGGTGTGCACAGAATGGGGAAAACGCAGTTCCCCAAATAGAGCAGGGACAGTCGGATTTGGAATACGTGTTATCGAAAGGAACCATTAGCGTCGGGATAACAGATTTTGCACCGATGGATTACCGTGATGGAGAGGAGTGGGAGGGCTTCGATGCCGAACTGGCGCAAGCCTTTGCAGAAAATATCGGTGTTACAGTGGAACTGGTGGAAATTGACTGGGATAAGAAAACCGAACTTCTCGAGAAAGGAACTATTGACTGTATCTGGAATGGAATGACGATGACAGAGGAGTTGCAGGAAACAATTTCCTGTTCTGAACCGTACTTATCGAATGCACAGGTGGTCGTGCTCCGAAAAGATGAGATGGAACAGTATAATACGATTGAGTCATGCCAACATCTGTTGTTCGCAGTTGAGTCTGGTTCAACAGGAGAGTCTCTGCTCAAAGAGATGAAATACCGTTATACGGCTTATCCTACGCAGAAGGAGGCGTTGCAGAGTGTCAGCGCAAAGCAGGCTGATGCGGCTGTCATAGATATTATTATGGCATCATGCTATACAGGTGAGGGGGAGGAGTTTACGGACCTCGGATTTGATATTTCGCTGAATGATGAGAAAATTTGTGTAGGTTTTCGTAAAGATTCTGATCTGACAGAGAAAGCAAACGAGTTTCTTGAGGCTGCCTATCAGGATGGAACGATAAGTTCTCTGTCGGAGAAATATGGAATTGAAAGCGCTGTTTTGGATGAATAGAGAATTTTATCATTAACCTGGGGAAAGCGGAAAAGGAGAAGGATTATGAAAAGAAGAATAATTGGATTTTTAGTGGCAGGGATGTTTATAGTCAGCAACCTGACCGGTTGCGGAGCAAGTGCATCGGAGCCGGATGATTATGTGACAAACAATGGTTATGAGGTGGCATCGGGAGAGATGGCTCAGACAGAAACAGATACATCGAAAGCAGTTAGCAAAGAGGATATTAAGGTGGGAGTCCTGTATATTTCTGATCCGGCAGAAGGTAGTGGATATTCCTACACACATGATCTTGGAATATTGGGAATGCAGAGTAATCTGGGGTTATCGGATGACCAGATTGAGCGGAAAATAGTGGATGATTCGGATGCAGAGGGAACAAAGGCAGCGATAGAGGAATGTGTTTCTGATGGCTGCAACATTATTTTCACTACGAGCTGGGGATATATGGAGGCTACTGCGGAAATGGCAGAAGAATATCCGGATGTATATTTTTCACATGGCACGGGGTATATGTCGAATGGTAAGAATTTTAATAATTATTTTGGACGAATCTATCAGCCAAGATATCTGAGTGGAATTGTGGCGGGAATGAATACCACAAGCAATAAAATCGGGTATGTGGCAGCGATGGATACCAGTAGCTCAGAAGTAACAGGCGGAATTGACGCTTTTGCCATTGGGGTGGCAGCTGTCAATCCGGATGCAAAGATTTATGTGGTAGTCACCAATAGCTGGTATGATCCGCCAAAAGAGGAGGAAGCAGCAAAAAAACTGTTGGATATGGGATGCGATGTGATGACACAGCACTGTGATACACCTTATCCAATGACGCTGGCGCAGGAATATGGGGTATATGGAATCGGATATAATTCAGATATGAGTAAGGAAGTTCCGGAAGCTTGTCTATGCAGTGTGACATGGAATTGGAGTGCTTATTATACGGCAGCAGTGAGCGATGTCATAGAAGGAACGTGGAGTGGTGAAAATTATTACGGAGGTATGGCTGAAGGGCTGGTGGAAATGACAGATTTAGCTTCTTTTTGTGCAGAAGGTACTCGGGAAAAAGTTTCAGAGGCTACGGAAGCCATTTTAAACGGAAGCAATAATGTTTTTGATGGGGAACTTAAAACAAATACAGGTGAAGTAATTGGAAGTGCCGGCGAAACGTTGGATGATGCAACAATTACCGGTGGAATTGACTGGTATTATGAGAATGTCGTTCTTGTGGAGTGATGAAGGGGGAAAATGTAATGAAAATGACTATTCGTAAAAAAATGCTTTTATCAGCATTTTTGCCAATCAGTATTCTTGGAATCATTATTGTCATGATGGCAGTAACATCCTTGAAAACATCGATTATTAATCAGGTGGAAAATTCTCTGCGAGGAACAGCATCAGCGACGTTAGCAGCCTATGACCAAAATTCCGGTTCTTATACAGTGTCGGGAAATGGGGATGTCTGGAAGGGAGGATACAATATTTCCCGTTCGGAGAAGCTGCTTGATACCATTAAAGAGAAATCCGGAATGGAAGTTACTTTTTTCTATGGAACCAAAAGAATCATGACATCGATTATAGATGAAAATGGGGAACGTATTCTTGGTAGTCCGGCAGGAGCAAAAATTGAAGCAGAGGTTCTTAAAAACGGTCAGGAATATTTTAGTAAGAATGTATCCATTAATGGTGAAATGTATTTTGGCTATTATGTTCCTGTATTTCAAAATGGGGAAAGTACCGAGCCAATAGGTATGGTTTTTGCAGGCGTCAATAAAAATGAAACATTAAACAGTGTTTTAAGTATTGTGTTTTATATGATTATAATCGTTGTATTGATTGCCTTAATCGGAATGATCAGTGCCGGTTTGGTTGCAAATTCCATATCAAAAGCATTGAATGCTGAAATTGCCTGCGTCGAGGATGTGGCTACAGGAAACTTGAATGTTTCCTTAAACCAGAATCATATAAGCCGCAAAGATGAGGTGGGTGACCTGACAAGAGCGATTGGTAAGCTACAGTCGGATCTGCGAAATATAATTGGAGGAATCAGTGACAGTACGAATCAATTGATTGATGCGTCTGATACGTTGGAACAGACCGCCCATCAGACCTTTGCCAATATGAATCAGGTGATGAAGTCGGTAGATACAATTACTTCAGGAGCAATCTCACAGGCTGATGATACCAGAAATGCATCGGAAAATATTACATATATGGGTAATCTGATTATTGAAACTGGCAGTGAAGCGGCAGCATTAAATGAAAGTGCGGATAATATGCTGCTGGCCAGTGATAAGACCAACGCTACTATTGAGGAATTAAAGAGTAGCAGCGAGGAAGTAGGAAGGGCAGTCAATATAATTGCGGAACTGACCGAGCAGACCAACGAATCTGCAAAGACAATCCGTGAGGCGGCAGGATTTATTTCTGAGATAGCGGAACAGACAAATCTGCTTTCACTGAATGCGAGTATCGAGGCAGCAAGAGCAGGGGAAGCGGGAAGAGGATTCGCGGTTGTGGCAGATGAAATTCAGAAATTGGCGGAACAGTCGAATGATGCCAGTGGCAATATTGATCAAATTGTAAATACGCTGATTGTAAATGCAGAACATGTGGTGGAAGCAATGCAGCAAATGCAGTCTGTAATCGGAAAGCAGAACCAGTATATTTCAAGTACGGAAGAATCTGTTGTTAAAGTTGTGGGAGAAATACACACATCAATTCAAAGTATAAGAAGTATAGAGAATAAGACAAATGAATTGGAACAGGCAAGAAAAGAAATGATTGGTACGATTGCGGGCTTATCAGACATTGCGGAAAGCAACGTGACAAACACACAGGAAACAAGCGGAGTCATTACAGATGTATCGGAGAGATTCAGAGAAGTGGAACAGTCTGCGGCAAACTTAAGAGGGACAGCAGATATACTGGAACAGAATATCCAGAATTTCAAGATGTAGATTCGGAGTTTTTTTAGTTGCTATGATGAGAATATAGAGCTTAGTGATAAAATCAGAGAGAGCATTTAGAACGGAGATTTGCAATGCAGACAAGAGAAGAAGCGTTAAAATATGGATTATCCTTTCCAAATACATATATGGAGGCTCCCTTTCATGATTCGAATTGGCAGCTCGTAAGAGTGAAGGGAAGTAAAAAGGCGTTTTTATGGACTTATGAGCGAGAAGGGTATATCAATCTGAATGTAAAAGTCGATCCTGAATGGAGAGACTTCTGGAGAGATTCTTTTGATGCTGTGATTCCCGGATATCATCAGAATAAGGAGCATTGGAATACGGTTATTCTTGACGGTTCCATATCGGATAAAGATGTAAAACGGATGATTGCTGAAAGTTATGATTTGGTAACAGACAGTCCATCCAAAAGAATCTATGAGGCGGTAAAAAAGATTCCAAAGGGGCATGTGGCGACCTATGGGCAGATAGCGGAACTGGCAGGTGATAAGAAGATGGCCAGGGCAGTTGGCAATGCGCTTCATAAAAATCCGGATCCGGATCATATTCCGTGTTTTCGGGTCGTAAATGCCAGAGGTGAGCTTTCGGGAAGCTTTGCGTTTGGAGGAGCCGACGCACAGGAGAAACTGCTTAAGGCGGATGGTGTTGAGGTTGTAGAAGGCAGGGTGGATTTGAACAAATATGGAATTACAAAAACCATGTGATGCTTTGCGTGATGAGGGATAAAAGAACCGGAAGGGGCGAGTCTCTTCCGGAAAACGGACACGTGGTTTACATAAGTCCAGTGCCTGACTTACTGATACATACATCCGGATCTTCCGGGCATATCATCACCTTTGACATAGCGGGCGTTGAATTCCATCGTTATTTCGCGAAGCTCTTTTTTGCCGTCGATGTATGGCTGATACATCTCTGCCAGACCAGGTGCACATCCGTCGCAGGATGCTTCAATATTGCCAAGAGATTCGGCTACAATTTTTTCACGTTCTTCTTTTGTTGTTTCTGAAATTAAATATCCCGACATAATTTTACTCCTTGTCCCAGCTCCTAATATGAGCGGGTGATTTCTTTAGAAACAGAATAGCATAAGAGTTAATTTAAGACAACTAATAAATTTAGGTATGGTAAAGGGACTGATTACGAAAAAGTATTAAAAAATGACGATAGACTTTGCCCGGAAAAAAGAGTATGATGGAGATATAATTGGAGTGCAGTGAAACAAAAGATAAGAATGTTTTTGGGCAGAGGGGACGTGATTTTATTTACGCTAAGATAAAATGGGCAAAAAGTAAAATATGCTGGATGTTCGGTATCTTTATATGGATGCTATGCTTATTTTGTACTTTTATGGGAAGCGACATTTATGCAGCTGAAAGACGGCTGGTAAAGGTCGCTTTTTTTCCTATGGATGGGTATCATATTACCAATGCGGATGGAAGTTATGATGGTATGGATGTGGAATATTTAAATGCATTGTGTGAGTATACCAACTGGGAAATCGAATATGTAGACTGTGACAGTTGGGAAGATGCATTGCAGATGCTCAGTGATAAGCAGGTAGATTTGGTCGGGTCGGCGCAATATTCTGCGGAACGTGCACAAACTTACCAGTATGCGGATCTTTCCAGTGGCTATACTTTTGGAGTAATAGCAACAAACCCGGAAAGTACGATTGCTTATGAAGATTTTACGGCGATGAAAAATATCACCTTCGGTATGGTGGAAAACTATGTCCGAAAGGATGAATTTTTGCAGTACCTTTGTGACAATGGAATTGAAAATCCCACCGTTATAGAGTATGCATCGACAGCGGATCTTCAGAATGCGCTTTCTGAAGGAGAAATTGATGCGTTGGTTCATACGTTTACGGAGGTAAAAGAGGGGCAGCGCCTGATTGGACGCTTTGCACCAAGGCCGTTTTATTACATTACCTATCAGGGAAATGATGATGTGATGCGCGAATTAAATCAGGCGGCAGCGGATTTGAAAATGAATCGTCCTGAGCTGGAAACGGAACTGATGAACGAGTTCTATTATAGCAGATTTGATAAGAATGCGCTGCTTACGACAGAGGAAAATGCCTATATTGCAGAGACAAAAAAGATTGTGGTGGGATATCTCGACGGTTTTTATCCGTTTTCTTATGAGGAGGATGGAGAATTTAAAGGACTCGCCAGAGAAGCGTTGGAGAGCAGCAGCAATGTTACCGGTCTGGAATTGGAGTACCACAGACTGGCAAATCGTAAAGAAGCACAGGATGCGTTGCAAAATGGTGAGATAGATGTTCTGGCATATTGTGCGGATACACAGGCGGTACTGGATGCCGAACAAATTACAACCGTATGTGATTACGCGGATGTTCCGTTGGTTCTGGTAACGGCAAAGAATAGGAATATTGATGAAATAGGGACACTGGCAACGGTTTCTTTTTTGCTGGATAAGACAGGAGCAGCGGTACAGACGGATGAAACAGAGGTTGTTACCTATGATACGCAGCAGGAATGTATTGATGCAGTAAAAGAAGAAGCTGTGGATGCAGTGCTTTGTGACGGATATCTTGCGGAGTATTTGCTGCGAACGGAATTTCGATATGAAAATTTGCAGATAAAAAATGTATTTAGCAGTGAATATACGATTTCTATGGCAATCAAGGAAGAAGATGAACTGCTCTCCGGTATCCTTGGAAAAACGGTTCCAGAAATTGATTCAAAAAGAATCAATGAGTATATGCTGAAAGAAAACACCTATCCGCTGATTAGTCTTATTGACTTTGTTCGAAACAACAGCCTGTGGATTATCAGTATATTGTTCGTAATCATTATTCTGATTGTATTGGTAGGCGTACATCTAATCAATGATGGAAGAAAAATCCAGAAGCTCATGTATAAGGATACGAAAATGGATATCTGGAATATGAATTATCTGATTTACCTGGGCGAACACAAATTGTTGCCGGAGCGTAAGGCACAGTATGCGGTGGTATTTGTGAATCTGGCGCAGTTTCGCCGCTATAATGTTATTTATGGCTGGAGTGCAGGAGAACGGCTGTTAGAAAGCGTCGCAGGTATTTTGATTAAAAACGTGGATCAAAAAACGGAAGTTTGCGCCAGGGATCAGGGGGATCATTTCGTAATGCTTTTAAGCTATTTGGACAGGGAAGCATTTATGGAGCGTGTTCAAAGGCTGAAGAATGATGTCGAAAAATGGATTTTGGGTGATACGGATAATCATATGTCATTGCAAATGGGTATTTACGATATTCCACAGGATGACAGTGATTTGCGTCTGGCAATCAACTATGCGAATCAGGCACTTGATTTTACCGGAAATAGTAAAGATGAGGAAGTAAGAACATATGATGAAGGACTGGAAACGGTAATCAAAGAGCGCCATGAACGTGAAAAATTGTTGGAGTCCGTTGACATAGATAAGGATTTTGTAGCATACTATCAGCCCAAGGTAGATATCCGGAATGGAAAAATTGTGGGTGCGGAAGCATTGGTACGGTTTCTTGATCCGACTGCGGATGGAGCGGTAAGAGCGCCGGGATTTTTCGTGCCTTATTATGAGCAGACCGGCAAGATTACAGAGATTGACTTTTTCGTATTTGAATCAGTCTGTAAAATGCTTCGCAGACGTCTGGATGCCGGATTACCCGTAGTTACAATTTCCTGTAACTTTTCAAGAATGCACTTTATAAAGCCGGACTTTCCGGAGCACCTTCTTGAAATTTTTGAACGTTATCAGATTTCCAAAGATTTAATCGAGATAGAGATTACCGAGACACTTATTGTGGAAGAATTACAGCAGCATATGGTAAAAAAGACAATGAATATTTTAAAGGAAAAAGGAATCCGCCTTTCCATCGATGATTTTGGCGCGGGATATTCTTCTTTAGGTATCTTTGAGCAGATTCCAGCATCAGTAATCAAGCTGGACCGATCCTTCCTGCTAAACCAGGAGGACCGTGACCGGCAGGTAAAGATTATGCGCGGTATTGTGAAATTGGGTGAAGAATTAGAAGCCCAGATTGTATGCGAGGGTGTAGAGACAGAGGCGGACGTCAATCTGATGAAAGAAATCGGAGCTTATGTGGCACAGGGATATTTTTATTCCAAGCCGGTACCGGAAGTGGATTTTGAAGAAAAACTGGAAGAAATAAATTGATTCGTATATTCTACCAGTTCTTCTTTACATGTCCAGTGAAGATAATGAGGTCCGTTCAAAGGAATGACTTTCTGGATGGAAGTATTTGTAGCATATGTTTCATAGAAAGAAACACTGGTTTTGCCGTCTTCGCGAGTTTTTTTGCCTTCATCGGATTGCGTGAAAAAAAGGATGGGAAGGTCTTGTGAGAAGCTCATATCGTGTGTTTTGGCGATACTGTCATCGATATGATTCATCTGGTCGATTACATTTTTATTATTTGCTTTCCATCCTGCAATGGTACGCTGAAGGTCGAGGTTTTCCTGGCTATAATACAGGTTTGTATTATCGGAGATAAAATTATCGGGTTCTATTTGGGCGACGATTCGCATAATGCCGAGGTTTGCCAGTTGTCCAATGAACGGAGACATATGCTTTGGTGTTTCTTCTTCAAAGTAGTCCACCATGGAAGGCAGCGTACAGTCAATCCCCACGATTCCTTCCACTTCATCCGGATAAGTGTTTGCATAATAGATTGCGTGAAGGCCTGTGAGGGAATGGGGCATAAGGATATAGGGGCCAGCCACGTCGGCTGCTGATAGAGCGGAGCGGATTTCTTCCACTTCGTTTTCCAAGGTGCGTTCGTCGGAGACAATATCACTCCAGCCGTAACCGAAGGGTTCCACGATGACGACACGGTTGTCTTTAGCGAGTTCTTCAGCAAGTGGCATAAAATCAAGTATCGGTGATACAGTTCCAAGTCCAGGAAGAAGAACGATAGTGTGATTTCCTTCTCCCTGAATAGAGAGGCTCATATGCTTTCCGTTGACGGTGACAATTTTTCCTGTGGCGGGGTACTGCTTTTTTTCGACTGCTGTTAAAATCTGATGGGTTGCAATAAAGATAAAGATTAAAGCTAATAGTAGAAGCAGTACATACCGCATGATTTTCATACATTTTTTCATAATAAAGATTCCTTTCTTGCTTTGTGATTTGCATATATCATAGAGCATTATGCTTGAGAAAAGTTTAAGTTCACCTTGAGATTACCTTGAGATTTTCCTTTTTCTGTTACAGGAGTAGGGAAGAAAGGTATAATGGGATAGTGAAAAAGAAATGGAATTTGGAAAGGCACGGTTAATATCAAATGAAAAAAAGAAGCATTCTGATTGTGGATGATGAAAAGGAACTTCTTATAATGTTAAAATCCATCTTTGAGCGGGCAGGTTATTTGCAGGTGATGACAGCATCTTCCGGGGAAGAAGCCATAAAGCTTATTTCGGGAAAAATGCCGGATATGATTATTACAGATGTGATGATGCCGGGGATGGATGGGTTTGAACTTCTGCAGGAGATACGGGAGATAAGTAAAGTGCCTGTACTCATGCTGACTGCAAAAGGAGAGGCGGAAGACAGGTTTGCAGGTTTTGAATTAGGAGCAGATGATTACCTGGTTAAACCTTTTTTACCCAAGGAACTTTTGCTCAGAGTGGAAGCAATATTAAAACGTGTTTATCCAGAAGAAAACCGACAGATAGAGCTGGAATATGTGATGGTTGATTTGGACAAAGCCGAGGTGATACGGGAAGGTAAGTCCATATCATTGACGGCGAAGGAGTACGGAATTCTTTTAAAGTTGGCTGAAAATGCGGGCAGGATAGTGACGATAGGTGCATTGTGTCAGAATGCCTGCGGGGAAATCTGGCAGGGATATGAGACGACACTTATGACACACATCAGACATTTGAGGGAAAAAATTGAGAAAGATCCGTCTGCCCCGGTATCTTTGGTTACGGTAAAAGGATTGGGGTACAAGTTGATTGTAAAGTAAATACTGTTGGAGGATATATGAACAGTACAAAACGTTTTTTTAGTAAATATCTATTGTCCAGTATGGGCATACTGCTCTTTTTTTTAACGATGAATGTTGTGTTTGTGATAGGATTTTTATCCATTATGCAGAAACATACGATAGATTCAGAACAGGAAATCCAGGAGATTGCAGATGGAATCAGCCTTGATGAACAGGGAAAAATCTGTGCGGATGAAAAGACCCTCGAATTACTGGCGGATAAAGGTTCATGGGCAATGGTCTTACGTGAGGACGGAGAGATTATCTGGGATTATAAATTGCCAGATAAGCTGCGCAAAAAATATTCGGTTTCTGATGTGGCAAAATTCAGCAGATGGTATTTGGAAGACTATCCGGTTTTGGCCGAGGCGCTGCCATACGGATTGCTGGTTGTGGGCTATCAGCCGGATGAGGTCTTTGGCATTAGTATGGTAAAGCTTTACTATGTGACAGATGCGGGATTTATCAGGGTTGCCATAGGCGGAGCAGTTTTGTTAATGGTTATGAATATTTTGCTGGTGATTTTTCTTTTTTGGAATAATACGAGGAAAGTGGAACGGGCGGTTTGGCCTATCCTGCACGGGATAGATGATATTTCCCATGCAAGAGAGATAGCTTTGCCGGAGGTAGGGGAACTGGCCAGCGTGAACAGGGAATTGAATCGCGCAGGTGAGTATATTCAAAAAAAAGATAAGGCAAGGGCAGAGTGGATTAACGGTGTATCACACGACGTGCGTACACCGCTTTCAGTCATTTTGGGATATGCAGGTGAGATGGAGGAGGATGAACTGTTACCTCCGGAGACAAGAAGACAGGCAGAGATAATTTCCAGTCAGGCACAGAAGTTGAAAAAGTTGATTGCGGATTTAAATTTGGCTTCCAGACTGGAATATGCGATGCAGCCTTTAAAATCGGAAAAAATAGATCTTCTGGAATTAGGAAGACAGGTAGTAGCTGATTTATTAAATAGTGATTTGGATGAAAACTATAAAATAGAATTAGACAGTCACATATTGGGACAGCAGATACCTTTTTTTCAAGGGGATATGGCGCTGTTAAAGCGCCTGTTTGTTAACTTGATACAAAATAGTATATCTCATAATCCGAATGGATGTGATATAAAATTATTGTTAAAGGATACAAAAGAAGACTATATTTATAGCGTATCAGACAATGGAATCGGTATTTCGGAGGAAAAGCGAAAGCAGCTTAATCAGGGAATCGTATCCGAAAGCAATTATCAGGAAAACGGAGAAACAGCGCATGGCTTTGGACTGAAGCTGGTAAGGCAGATAGCGGAAGCGCACGGAGGAAAGGTATGTTTTCGTGAAAATGTACCAAAGGGGCTGTGCGTGGAGATTTTTTTGCCAAAGATACGAAATTAAAAAGGGAGAGATGAAAAAACAGTTATATTATCTTTTCACTGCAAAAACATAATTGGTTCCCTTTGGAGCTTTCATTCTGCTTTGTTGCAAATCGTTATATGTTTCAAAGTACTGTTTTGTCATTTCAGCTTCATTGAGATGTTCAAAAATGAGGAAACCATACTTTGACAATAATCTTTCTATTTCCTCATAGCTGTATTTTGCCTTCATTTGTTCTCCGGCCGCACCGGCAAGCTGCTCATTCTTATTGACTTGATTACTACCATCTTTAAAAGGATAATCGAAACAAATTGCAGAACCTTCTTTCCATATATCAGCAATACCGGAAATCAGTGATGCAAAATCTTTTTTATCAAGATAATAACTGAGTCCAAGCAGACTTCCAAAAGATTTCTTGTCATTCTCAAAACCATGTGTATGTAAAAGATTCTGCCATGCTTTATCTGCCAGATTACAAGGTATGAAATAATCATCTGTTTTGCACGACAAGCCATATTGTTCCATTCTTTGTTTTTTATCAAAAATCATTTCTGGTAAATCAAGTTCAAACACTTTAAGGTCTGATACGGCTTTTCTGAATGCAAAAGTATCATAACCTGCAGCAAACAACACATATTGTGTACATCCAAGTTTCACCTCATTGAGCAAATGCCTTTCAGCGAAAGCACTGCGTCCTAACACGGTTGGTGACAACTGATTGTCTACGATAACCTTTAATGCATCTTCTTTAGAACCCTCAAATTCGGGTACAAAGAACTGTATTCCATTTGTCATATACTCAGCGATGGTTTCGTATTCCTTATCTCCCAAAAGCTGTCCTGCTATCTCATCCTTAAAAATCCAATTCTTATTGTTTTTATAATGGTAAGCTCTCGCAAAGCAACTTACCTTTGCAGTCATATTATTCATAGCATCATTTTCTCCTTCTTTATTATCCCGGGTAATTATTTATTACACCTAGAATAGGTAGGTTGCAAGACTTGAAAAAATGCGCAAAATGTGGTAATATGAACACATCGAAGAAAGAAATTTCTTCGATTTTTTAGTTTTATCTTGTCATATACTTTTTTGAGGGAATCGGGTATAATATGAGAAAGTAGAGCATCTAAAGGGAGGGGATTGCAGTTGGATAAGAAAATTATTATCGATGGACATGCTCATGCCTGTGGGGAATATCTGACGGCAGAGAAGATAGAAAAAAAGCTGGCTGGTGCAAAAGCGGACATGGTTCTTTTGACACCGGGACAATACGGCAGTCGGATAACTTATCCGTTAAAAAATCTGGCAAAGAAAAATCCCCTTGGAGATGTGGTTAGTAAAAACAATCGTACTACCGGTTTTATGATTTCACTGATTGGTGCGATTAAGGAGATACCGAAGGGAAATGAATATGTATATCAGCTTAAATGTGCCCTGCCGGATAAAGTGAAACAATGCTATTGGGTGACGCAGGCAAATTGGAAAGATGTACAGAAAGATTATCAGAGGATGCATTTTGACACTATAAAGTTTCATCAGTGTTGGGAAAAATTTGATCTGGAAGACGAATTTTTTGTGAAGACGGTAGAATGGGCGGCTGAAAATCAGATTCCGGTATTTGTTCATGTTCATGACCTTGCACAGATGAAAAAAATGATTTCTTTTATAAAAAAACATCCGAAAGCAATCATGATCATTGGGCATTTGTATGGAGTGGAGTTGTTCATGGAAGAAGAAAAGGAATATTTTCAGAATACCTATTTCGACCTTTCCAACTCCTATTTTGTATCATCGGAGAGAACCATGTTGGCCTATGAGCATTTTGGTGCAAGACATCTGCTGATGGGCTCTGATACACCGTATGGAAAGCGTTCTCTGGAGAGCACAATACGTCAGATTTCCGATTTGGATATTCCGGCGGAGGATAAACACAGGATTCTCGGGCTGAATATGGCAAATCTGCTTTCTGTTGTCAAAGAGTAAAATCAAAAAACTTTATCTTTTCTTTATCTTTTTTTGAGAGAAAAACGATTTCTGCAAGGTAGAATGAAAGAAAAAAGAGAAGAAAAGAGGAGAAACATGAAATCATTAAAAAAATTTGCTTTTGAAAAACCTGTTCTATTTTCCGTCATTTTGATACTGTGTTCGGTTGGGATTACATTTATACCATTAAATTCTTTCTTGTTTCACAGCTTAAACGAACAGGCGGCAGGGTATGCATCCGGAGTTGTAGAACAGACATTAGTCAGTGTTTTGCTTATTATCTTATTAGCAAAAATGCAGCTGTTAAATCAGGCAGGTTTTCGCCTGAAAGTAAAGCAGCTTTGGATTGTATGGCCGATGGTTCTTATTGCAGTTCTTGATGCGCTGGAACTGTTTGATGGGACGGTAAAAATAGATACAAGCAGCAGGTCAACCATTATCATGTATATTCTGGTATACCTGTCAACAGGACTGTTTGAAGAAACACTTTGCAGAGGATGGGTTCAGACACTGTTTATTCAAAAGTGGGGAAATACAAAAAAGGGAATCTATGGTTCGGTGATACTCGCCAGTCTGTTATTTGGAATGCTCCATCTGATTCATTTTTTTATGGGACAAATGACTTTACTTGCCAGTGTGACACAGGTTATTTATGCTACCTTTATCGGCGTGTTTATGGGGGCATGTGTGCTACGCAATGAAAGTATTATTCCGACAATAATTCTGCACGGACTTGTAGATATAGCAGGAAGTTTAAATGAGATTGCGGTGAATGGTGGAATACACAAAGAACTAATGACAATATCTGTCTCCAATGCGGTGGAGAGTGTGGCACTTATGTCGCCATTGTTGATATATGGTCTTTTTATTCTGAGAAAAACGGCTGGTTCGGAGAGGGTTCAGAGTGAATAAATTATTAATTGTAGATGATGATGCGGATATACGCGAAATGCTTGGCAGTTATTTTTTAAAGGAAAATTTTGAAGTGGATTTTGCAAGCGACGGAAAGCAGGGGCTGGATAAAATCAGAAAGCAGGAATATGATACGGTTCTTTTGGATATTATGATGCCAGAAATGGATGGCTATACCATGCTTTCTGAATTGCGCAAATTCAGTGATGTACCGGTGATACTATTGACTGCAAGAGGGGAGCAGATGGCAAAAATAAAAGGATTCACAAAAGGCTGTGATGATTATGTCATGAAACCCTTTGATTTGGCAGAGCTGTCGTTTCGCATCCGGGCAATACAAAAGCGGACAGTGAAAAAGGACTGCCCCCGTAACCATTCGGTCATTACGGTGAAAGATATCAGCATTCATACGGAAGAACATATTGTTTACAAGAAAAATGAAAAGATTACGTTAACGCCCAAAGAATATGAAATTTTATGTATTCTGGCAAGCAATAAAGGCAGAGTCTATTCTACAAAAATGTTATATGAGCTGATATGGAAGGATTCATTTATGGAAAATGACAAAAGCGTCATAGCTCATATTCGTAATTTGCGGGAGAAAATAGGGGACAATGCAAAAGAAGGTACATATATCAAAACAATATGGGGAGTCGGGTATAAAATTGAAAAGGAAGATTAGCTTTCGGTTCGAATTAATTTTATTTATGCTGATATCGCTTTTCATATCATTTGCGTTGGCATTTTTGATTCGGAATAATATCGGTTACGTTGGAAAAACAAATGAAGAAAAACGGATTCACAAAATATATGAGGAATGTATCGGGAAACTGGAAGAAGATCTGATGTATGTTACGCTGGAGAATAGAGCTGACAGAGAAAAGATTCTATCTCAGTACCGTTATCTGGTCGGATATGAATTTTATCTGGTGGATGCGCAGGGAAATGTTGTAGATGCGACCATAGATAATGTGCAAAAAATAGACAACGCAGATATTTATGATGGAATGAAACACTACTCGGTTTCGCGTCAGGATAAAAATGTGTTTCAAATTCAGGGATGCGACTATCTGAAAGATGGAATCTATCTGTTTTATAATTATTTGAAATATGATGAAAATGATACGGGAATGGTCTTTGGTGCATTGGCAGGATCAATCCTTATCTTTTTTTTGCTTATCTGGGGAAGGATATCTTATATTTCAAAGATAAGAGCAGCAGTGTCCGGAATTACGGCAGGAGAGCAGGGCTGCAGGGTTTCCTGCCGATATAGCAATGAATTAGGGGCTTTGGCGGAAGATGTTAACAAAATGGCGGAGACACTGGAAGAAGAAGAACAAAAAAAGAACGAGTTTCTCACTAACATTTCACATGATATCAGGACACCGCTTACCACGATTTTAGGATATCTGGAAATGATTAAAGAGGAAAAATACGATTCCAAAGAAGAAATGCAGGAATATTTGAACATTATGCAAAGAAAAGGGAATTTTCTGGCATCCATGCTGGAGGATTTTTTTCAATATTCCAAGCTGCAGTCAGAAGATATAAAAATAGAATACATTGATTTTGAATTAAATGAGCTGCTGCGGCAGTTTTATGAAGATGAATTGGAGGAATTTGCCGAAAATTCATTAGAGTTAAAAATCGAACTGTGCGAAGAAAGTACCCTGTGCAGTGGAGATACGGATTTGCTGGCGCGTGTGGTAAACAATTTGTTGATGAATGCCCTGAAATATGCAAAAGAAAACACGCAGGTGACAATAAAAAGTTTTATAGAAGAAAAGGATCAGGGGCGTTATGTCTGTTTTTGGGTAAGAAATATTCCAGGGAAACAAATTTCGGAAGAACAGGTAAAACTTTTGTTTGAACGCCTGTATAAATGTGATGCAGCGCGGAGCGAAGGGGGTAGTGGATTAGGGTTATCTATTGTACAAAGTATTGTGAAACTTCATCATGGATTTGTGGAGGCATATCTGGATGGAAAAGAGCTTGTTATCGCTGTTTTTTTACGTGGAAAATAAGCCTTTTTTAGCTTGTTGACAAGTATAATAGGGAGTGCTAGTATGGAGGTAGAATTTGACAAATTTTGACACGGTAAGGAGGAGGAGAAACAATGAAACTTAGGGCAAAAATAGTTTTATTAGCTTTATTACCTGCTTTTTTTGTCAGCATTTCCCAGTACATGTCTTCGATGTATCAGTTGGATAAGGGGACTACAAACGAAGCATACGAAGGGATGCAGGCAACCGCAGTGATGGCAGGTGCTTTACTGGATTCTCTTGGAGACGGAGAGTATGAGGTAAAAGACGGTGAATTGTATAAGGGGGATGTCAATTTATCGCAGGACGCAGATTTCCTTGATACTTTGAAGCAAAAATCCGGCTATGATGCCACATTATTCTATGGGGACACACGTTATCTTACTACACTTACGGATGAAAACGGAAAGCGACAGCTTGACACGAAGGCTTCGGGTACCGTAGTGGATGAAGTGTTGACAAAGGGAAACGAGTATAAAAGTAATAATGCCGATGTGTTGGGAGTACGATACGTTTGTTATTATATTCCGATATATCAGACGGGTACAGCGGATATTGCAGGAATGCTTTTTGTGGGGAAAAGCTATGATGAGGTGCATTCCATTGTGCACGATACAAAAAAAGATACCGGATTATTTACATTGGTCACCACAATTGTTATTACCATTATTGTATATGCGATTGCATATCAGCTTGTAAAGAATATTTCAAAGGGAATTTCTTACGTAACACGGATAGAAGAAGGACATCTTGGATTTGATATGGAAGAAAAACTCCTGACCAGAAAAGATGTTATCGGCGATTTGTGCCGAAGCATTAAGGGGCTGGAAGAAAGATTGCATATCATTATAGACGGTGTACAAAAACAGTGTGATGTCCTTAATGAGACAACCGACTATTCCTATAAACAGACTGAGGAAGCGATATCCTCTGTCATGCAGATCGATAAAACCATTCAGGACATTGCTGACACATCCACTGCGCAGGCACAAAACGCTGTATCTGCGGGTGAAAGTGTATCTGAAATGGGAGATATGATTGAGAGAACCGATGAGCAGGTGGATGCTCTGACAGATACTACCCACACGATGTCAGATGCCTCCAATCAGGCAAAAGAAATCTTAAATGAGCTGAATGAGAATATGAGGAAAGTGCGGGAAGCAGTACGGACGGTTTCTGATCAGACTTCACAGACACATGTTTCTGTACAGGAAGTCGGCAAGATGACAGAGGTCATTACAGATATTGCCACCCAGACTACGCTGTTGTCCTTGAATGCCAGCATTGAAGCTGCCAGAGCCGGAGAGCAGGGAAAGGGTTTTGCTGTTGTTGCCTCTGAGATTCAGCAGCTTGCAGAGCAGAGTAATAAAGCTGCGAGCGAAATTCAGGAGACGCTTCATAAATTGTGGGAGGATTCGGATTCTTCCGTTGCAACTATGAATGAAGTGGAAAAGATTATTCAGGAACAGGATGAGAAGATTGCCAATACCAATGCAATTTTCCAAAATGTTGAGGATAATATTGAGAATTCGATTAGCGGAATCAAAGAGATTAAGACCAAAACGCATGCATTAGACGAAACACGCGAAAAAACCGTACAGGTTGTACAGGATGTCGCATCTTCTGCGCAGGAGAATGCAGCAAGTACAGAAGAAACCTCCGCATTTACAAGTCAGGTAACTGAGAAGGTATCCGGAATTGAGAAAGCCATGAATAATATTCAGAATGTAATAGTGGAACTTGAAAAGAGTATTCAGGTATTTTCGTTAAAGGATTAATAGGCTAAATTGAAAATAGGGGCTGCCGCACAAATTGCTTTGTGCGGCGGCCTTTCGTTTGTATGAAAGAAAATATCCCAAAGAAAATTCTTGCATAAAGATACAAAATTTGCTATTCTATTATTTGACTGCTCAAAAGTCAAAGAAAAACCTATGGAGGAGAGAGAAATGAAGAAAATGAAAAAAGTACTTGTTACTTGTCTGGCAGGCATTATGCTTATGGCAACAGTAGCCGGATGTGGAAAATTTGATGCAGAGGGATATGTGACTGCATGCCTGGATCTTTTAACAAAGGGAGAGACAGAACAGTACATGAAGCTGACCGAACGTACCCAGGAAGAAGCAGAGCAGGATTATGAAGACAACATTGATGCTATGATGGAAGGTATGGGAGAGGTTGGACTTTCCGAAGAACTGGAAAACAATTACAGAACATTATATCAGGACATTTATAAGAAAGCTAAATATACAGTAACCGGTTCTGAAAAAATGAAGGATGAGGATGGTTACACCGTTACCGTTGAAGTGGAACAGATCACAGGTTTGTTCGATGGACTGGAAGAAGAAGTAACGAACCGTACAATGGAACAGATGGCTGATTTGAGCCCGGATACCACAGAAGAAGAATTAAATGAGCTGGTATTCCAGATTATGTACGATGTATTAAGCGAGAGAATGGATACAATTACCTATAACGATCCGGAAACCGTTACGGTTGAAGTAATCGGTGAAGATGGCGTATATTCCATCACAGATGAAGGATATACAGCACTGGATGAGGCATTGATCAACACAGCAGGAATGTAAGATTCTTTGTTTAAAGTAAAAAGCCCGTGTGAATTTTGGTTCACACGGGTTTTGTTTTACAGAATTCTTATGCAAGTACATATCCGTACATTACAATGTAGTGGCACAGGCTTCCTGCCATTACGAACAAGTGGAAAATTTCGTGATTTCCGAAGTTTTCCGGCAGCCGTTTGAAAATCGGGAGTTTTAAAGCATAAATCACCCCGCCTGCTGTGTAGATGAGTCCTCCGGCGAGAAGCCATCCGAATGCTGCCGGGGTCAGGCTGTGATAAATAGAGCCAAGAGCCAGCACACAGGTCCAGCCCATGCCGATATATAAAATAGAAGAAACCCATTTCGGACAGAAAACAAAAAATGCTTTAATCAGGATTCCGGCAAGAGCGAGTCCCCAGACAATGGCAAGTAGCGGAAGGCCGATTTCCTGCGGAAGCACCAGAAGACAGATTGGGGTGTAACTTCCGGCAATAAAAACGGAAATCATCATATGATCCATTTTCTTTAAAACTGTATTAATCCGTCTATTTATATCAAAAGTATGAAAGGCGGTGCTGGCTGCATAGAGTAAGATCATGCACGAAATAAAAATGAATATGCTGATAAAGTAGCGTGAATCTGGGCGCTGTGCTGCTTTTTGCAAAAGAGGAAAAGCTCCCAAAATACTAAATAACATAGCGATGAAATGTGTGAGAGCGCTTCCGGGTTCGCGAACAACCGGTACAGATATTTTGCAGGAAAGTTCGGGCATCGGATAGGCGGACATGACAGCCTGTTTTTTTGTATTTGTCATCATAAAATACCTCCTTTTGTGAAAAATGTAACTCCAAATAAAAATAACACAAAAACAAAACGTAGTAATTAAAACCATATTCAGTATATATAGATACTACATCTTTTATACTTGAAAATCAAGTAAAAAATATGTGAAATAACTTCAGGTATTTTCATTGAAATTTCGACAGGAATCGACTATACTTTAAATGTTTGAATAAGGCATAGAAATTACTTTGGGTGTGACAAAATATGGGTAAAAGTATGAGTAGAGTTTTGAAGGGGAAAAAACAGATTTGGCTCACATTGATCGTGGTTGTACTTGCTTTTGCTATGGCGTTGGTGATTATACTCTCCACTTGTAGAGAGTATGAGACAATACCTTTGCAGGAACACTGGGGAGTGACATTTGACAGTACAGAGGGAACTGATTTTACGGACATCTCATTGGAAGATATACTGTTTTCAAAAGCAGAAGTGAAAGATACGATATATTTGCGTACCGTATTACCAAAAAATACATTGGTACAGCCACAACTGTCCTTGCATGTATCGCACTGTGCCGTCGATGTTTATTTGGATGGGCAGTGCATTTATACGTATGGTGATGAGATATACCAAAAGGGAGGTTTGCTTGGCTGCGGATATTTCTTTGTTCCTTTGCCAGAAAATTTTGAGGGAAAGGTGCTGTCTATAAGACTTAGAACAGTAAAAGAGAGCAAGTTCAATTATTTGGAAGAAACTTGCATTATTTCTGCACAGGATGCTCTAAAGCGCCTTGCAACGGATAATTTCCTTTCGACTATGATATCAATATTTCTAGTCATCATGGGGATGATTGAGCTTGGCAGTATAAGTTTGCTGATTCGTGCAAAGAAACCGATTCGTACGATGATAAGTATTGCCGCATTTTCTTTTCTGATGGCATTTTGGATGAGTTGTTGTGACAAAACGATACAGTTTTTGATTCGGGATTATGGTAAAATTGCGTTTATTGAGTATGTGACCATGTATTTTTTGCCGGTAGGAGTAATTTCTATCGTTTATGATTTTTTTGCGCAATCACTTCACAAAAAGCTTGCCCGGGTATTTGAAGCATGGTTCCTTTTGCTGGCATGTGCGGTAGTGGTGATGCAAATACTGAATATTTGTAATATGTCGGAATGTGCCTGGATTTTTCGAGTCAGCCTGATAGCAGCGATTGTATTGGGAGTGGCTTTTTTGGTGGCAGAACGCAATGTGTCAAGGACTTTAGAGGAAAAAGTTGAGATAAATGGTTTGATTGTTTTTCTCATTTTTGTGTTTTTGGAGACATTACGCTATTGTTTTAAGAAAAACTATAATTTTGCGACCATAGGAAACCAGAGCCTGCTTCCGATTGGTGTGCTGGTCTGGATTTGTGCAATGCTTGCCAGGTTTGTAATTGCCATGTATCGAAGCTTTGTAAGTCACATGCGTCACGAATTGCTTATGAAAATTGCTTATACGGATGCCCTGACAGCTATCAGCAATCGGACCAAATGTGAAGAAGTTCTGCAGGATTATGACAAAAATAAGCGTCCGATTTTTCTTATCAACATGGACTTAAATGGATTTAAAGCAGTTAACGATACATACGGACATAGTGAAGGCGACCAGCTGCTTTGTGTCTTTGCAAATATTTTGCAGGAAGTTTTTGGGAATATTGCAACGGTAGGAAGAATGGGCGGCGATGAATTTATTGTTATTATGGATGCATCAATGGAAGCATGTGCTGAAGAATTTTTGCATAAGCTGACACAAAAAGTGAATGAACATAATGAGAACGAGCAACATCCGTATTTATTACAATTTGCTTATGGTTATGCAACGAATGAGGGAAATGAAGCGGCTACCCCTTGGGATGTATATAAAGAAGCAGATGAAAAAATGTATGATTGTAAGCGAAAACAGAAAATGAAAAGATTGAAAGAGGGATAAGGAGGAAGTAAAAAATGGTTATCATCACATGGATTGTTTTATTAATTGCATTTCTGGTGATTGAGTTTGTTACGGTGGGACTTGCGACTATCTGGTTTGCAGGTGGTGCGTTGGTGGCGCTTATCTTAGCGGCACTTGGTGTCGGAATCGGCTGGCAGATTGCAGCATTTTTTGTTGTGTCTTTTGTACTTTTATTTTTTACCAGACCAGTTGTTGTAAAATATATCAAACCGGGAAAAATAAAGACGAATTATGAAAGCGCAATCGGAAAACAGGTGCGGATTAAAGAAAAAGTAGATAACATTGCAGGCACGGGGACGGCTGACCTAGAAGGGCAGGAGTGGACGGCCCGGATGGAGGATGATGCTGTGACACTGGATGCAGGTATGCTAGCGGAAGTTGTTGAAATCTCAGGCGTTAAGCTGATTTTGAAACCGTTGAACCGTGAAAATGGAAAAGAGGCAATGGAGCAGTAAAAACTGCTCCTTTTTTCTTTATAGGTTTCGTAATTATCGATTTATATATAAAAAATTAATGAAATACAAATAGTTTATCCTGCAAGGGATGTGCTATAATCATAGAAATTACAGGTGTAGAAGGGATGGACAGCATGAAGCTTGGAATAACAATGGAAGGCGGTGCCAACAGGACGATTTATTCCTGTGGCGTTACGGATGCATTTTTAGAAGAAAACATTATGCCGGATTACTTTATCGGTGTTTCAGCGGGGATTGCCTATGGCATATCCTACTTATCAAAGCAAAAGGGCAGGAATTTGAAGATTGTCCGGGAATATGTGGGAGATAAGCGATATATGGGAATGTCCCATCTGCTCAACCGCAAAGAGCGGAGTTATTTTAACATAGATTTTATTTTCAGTGAGATACCGGAAAAACTGGTTCCGTTTGATTATGAGGCATTTGCATCATTTCCGGGCGAGGTGATAGCGGTTGCTACTAACATTCATACCGGTAAAGCGGAGTATCTGGAGGTGCCTAAGGATGATCATCGGTTTACGCCTGCAGTGGCAAGCTGTGCACTTCCACTTCTGGCGCAGCCGGTAAAGGTCGGACGGCATTACTATTTAGATGGAGGAATCGCAGATTCCATACCGTACCAAAAGGCGATAGAGGCAGGCTGCGACAAAAATATTGTCATTCTTACGAGAACCAGAGATTATCGGAAGGAAACAGACCGTACTGTGAAGCTTTCCAGTAAAATGTACCGCAGATACCCGAAGATTGCAGAAGCTATGCTTGCGCGTGCAGAAAAATACAATGCTTCTTTGGAAGAATTGGAAAAGCTGGAAAAAGAAGGAAAGGTCTTTGTCATTGCACCGGCAGATACTTATGGTGTCGGCAGGGCAGAGCGAAATCTGGATAAGCTGGAGCGGCTTTATGAAGAAGGCTACCATCAGACGAAGCTTTTGATGCCGAGATTAAAGGAATATCTGGAAGCGTAAAAAGGATGCCGCCTGCGGCGATAGGAATAGGTTATGAAAGAAAGACATGCAAAAGAAAAAGTAATCGTATATAATGAGGCAAAATTTTATCAGATTGCGCTTTTTTCTTTAAATAATGCGGCAACGAACCTCTATCTGGCACTGATGGGGTATGTTTCATATTATGCCAATTCCGTTGTAGGTTTTGGCGTGGTGTTGGTTTCGCTGCTTTTAACAGCGATGAATATTTTTGATGGTCTGACGGATCCGATTGTTGGTTATTTCCTGGATAAGACGAAAGGAAAATTTGGGAAGTTCCGCCCTTTTATGCTGTGGGGAAATGTAATCATGGCAGGGAGTACTCTGTTGTTGTTTGGTACACTTTCGTATGTGCCGAAGTTCCTTCAGGTGCCATATTTTATTCTGGTATATGCGGCATTTGTGTTGGGTTATACCTTTCAGACTGTAGTAGGAAAATCAGGACAGGCAATTCTTACGAATAACCCGGCAAAAAGACCGCTGTCTACTTATTTTGATTCTGTTTTTATTATGGCGGCGTACGGTGGGAGCATACTTCTGGTAGCAAACTATCTGGTGCCGAAATACGGTGGATATACTAATATTAACCTGTATTATGAATATATGACGTGGGTGATTATCATATCCGGGATTTGCACGATTGGAGCAATTATCGGGATCTGGAATAAAGATAACGCACAGAATTACTCGGCGCATGCGAAACAAAAAATACGGGTAAGGGATTATCTTGAGATTATAAAAAATAATAAGCCAATCCGTATGCTGATTATAGCAGCGTGTACGGATAAGTTTGCAGCGACAGTATATGGGCACACGACGGTAGGCGTTATGCTTTATGGCATTCTGATGCAAAATTACGGAATAGCTGGTCTTATTGGCGTCGTGACGGCGATACCGACGCTTTTTGTGGTGTCTGCAGGAATCAAGGTGGCACAGAAAATGGGGCAGAAAAAGGCGTTGGAGCTTTTTACAATGCTTGGCATTGTTTTTCAGAGTGTTATGATCGTGGTGCTGCTCCAGGATAATATCAACACGGTAAGTTTTAACATTCATAAGTTTAATCTGATCAGTTTTTCCTTTGTTGTGGTTTATGTGCTTTTAAATGGCTGTAAATCCATCACGAACAACATGGTAGTGCCGATGATTGCGGATTGCTCCGATTACGAGGAGTACCGCAGCGGAAAGTTTGTTCCGGGTTTGATGGGAGCGCTCTTTTCCTTTGTGGATAAGGTGTTCGCAGCGCTTGGTACGGCATTTGTGGGACTTGTCATGCTGGTGATTGGCTATAACAGTTGTTTCCCGCAGATTGGAGATGAATTGACGCCGGTACTAAAGTGGACGACAATCTTTTTATATTGCATTGTTCCAATCTTGGGATGGATAGCTTCACTTGCTTCGATGCATTTTTACAGTCTGGATATGAAGACCATGAAGGAAATAGCGGGAAAACTGGGTGATAAGAAGGGAGAAAAGAAGAAATGAAAATCGTGTTTCTGGACGCGGCCTCAATTGGGGCGGATATCGATTTGTCAGGGTATGATGCGCTTGGTGAGGTGAAAAAGTATGATTATTCCACGCCGGAGCAAGCAGCAGAACGGATTACGGATGCAGATGTTATTGTGATTAACAAGATTCCGATAAATGAAACAACTCTGAAATATGCAGAGAATTTAAAGCTGGTCTGCGTAACGGCGACTGGAACGGACAATCTGGATAAAGAATATCTGGCGGAACGGAATATCGCATGGAGAAACGTGGCAGGCTATTCTACCGAGAGCGTGGCACAGCATACATTTGCATTGTTGTTCTATTTGTATGAAAAATTGCGTTATTATGATGAATATGTAAAAACGGAAAAATATATTGGAGATCGTTCTTTTACCCATTTTGACAATGTGTTTCATGAGATCTTCGGAAAAACATGGGGAATCATCGGGCTTGGTGCCATCGGAAGGAGAGTGGCCGAGCTGGCAAAGGCATTCGGCTGCCGTGTGATTTACTATTCTACATCCGGGAAAAACACGCAGGCAGACTATGAAAGAGTGGATTTTGATACGCTTTTAAAAGAATCGGATATAGTTTCCGTGCATGCACCGCTTAATGAGAATACGAGAGGTCTTATGGATAAAGAGGCCTTCGCTAAGATGAAAAAAACAGCGGTGTTTTTGAATGTGGGCAGAGGTCCTATCGTGGTGGAAGCGGACTTGGCAGAGGCCCTGAAAAACGGTGAAATAGCAGCGGCAGGTCTGGATGTTCTTGGCAAAGAGCCGATGATGGCAGAAAATCCGCTACGGGAGATAAAAGACAGCGGGAAGCTTTTTATCACGCCGCATATTGCCTGGGCAAGCGTAGAGGCAAGAACCAAGCTTATGGACATTATCCTGCAGCAGATCAAAGATTATTTTGGATTAGATTAAAGTGCCGGAACTTGGCAGCGGCTCAGCTCGGAATCGAGCAGTCAAGGCCGCTGTGATAGGAATTGTTTCCGAGATCGGAGAGAAGCGCTTCTTCCAGAGTTTTCAGGAGCGTTTCTTTTTTGCAGGAAAACAATTTGGACAGCCGATACAGGCAGGCCTTATATTCCTCTGAAGCGGAAAGGAAAAGATCTGGGAAAGAGGCGTTGGAACAAAGTGTTGAATCCCAGGGGTTTTTCCATGTTCGGTGTGCAAGATTCAGCGGGTCGGCATAAAATTGCAGGGAATCACTGGGAATTAAAGGCGAGACAAAGGGATAGCCGAGAATCAGTTTTTCCCCCCTTCTTGCCAATGCTTTTTTCTTACCTGTTGGATCATGAAGAAGATCGCACAGAAGCTGTGTGGAAAAAGTTGCCCGGTAGGTGGTGGCAAGAGAGACGGAAAGCTCTGGGTATACATTTTTGTAGCAGTAGTGCAGTATTTTTGCGATGACGCGGCGCTCGGTGGCATTTACGCGTATGGTGCGTTCTGGATGAAATTCGGATGGAAGCAGTTTCTTATAGTGCCACAAAAATGCCGTATCAATATCAACCTCCAGATAAACATGGAAACCAAAACTGGAAGGGTCATTTGGCATGTTTCCTGACTTGAAATAAACATACGGGTGACAGGCGGTGTCTAAAAGATAGTGTCCGATAAAACCGGCGATATAGCTTTCTGCGATATGGATTTCTTTGGCAGAAGAAAAAAGCTTCCGGCTTTTGAGCAAAAAGGAAAGAAATTTTCCGGTATCCTGTGTGTGTGCCGGAGAACCGATGTTTGTCCGGTAGATGGCATAAGAGGGCAGGTCATAAAAAAAGATATCAGGTCCTTGAAGACCCAGGCCAAAGACAGTATGATGTTTTTTGATTTTTTCTTTAAAAAACGGCTGTTCCAGATTTTTTATAGCTTGGACGCCAAAAAGGTAATGTGTGGTAAATCCCGGCATAAACAGGCTCCTTTCCAAAAGTGCACAGCGGACTTTCCGCGTTTTTTTGTTTGATGATAAAAATAATACAATAAATATAGTATACCACAGAAATGTGTTTATTTTGGTAAGGTTTTGTTGACAAAAATCCGATTTTAGGTATAATTCGTTAATAGCAGCATTGTGCGAGAATCGAAAGAGAAAGCTGCTACAAAATTCGGCTTTTGTATACAAAAATCAACAAACGGGTCAAAATGTATATTAGTGGAATACATCAAAATGCGATTGCATATGTTCATGTGAATCATATTTTCATATACTGACACCTAGATTTATTCAAAAGTTTAATGGAAGAGTATGGAGGTTTGTGAAATGGCAAAAATAACACAGGCAGTTGAGAGAAAAGCTTTTAGTGCAGCAATCGATGTGGCATTGAAGCATATCAATAAAGACCGCGAAAAAGGGTTGCTTCAGATTGTAGATCTGGCACAGAAATTTATGGGGGATAACTTCCAGGAAGCGGCTTATGATGGTGCCAGAAAAATGATTCAGAATCCGGATCAGAAATGGATGAGATATGTAAACCGTCTGTTGGATGAGACGGATCCGCATGTTGCAAAGATGACAGCATTGAACCTGGGCTATCAGGCGGCATTTTGCGGAACGAAGACTATCCGTAAGATGAGAGAAGTACATAACTGCAATATTCCGTGGCTGATTTTGATGGATCCGACCAGTGCATGTAATCTGCATTGTACCGGATGCTGGGCGGCAGAATATGGAAATAAATTAAATTTGACATTTGATGAATTAGATAATATCGTTACCCAGGGAAAAGAACTTGGTATCTATTTTTACATGATGACAGGTGGAGAACCGTTGGTGCGCAAGGCAGATATTATCAAGCTGTGTGAAAAGCACAATGATTGTGCATTCCATTGCTATACCAATGGTACGCTGGTTGACCAGAAACTCTGTGATGACATGAAACGTGTCGGCAACCTGTCCTTATCCATCAGTCTGGAAGGTTTTGAAGATACCAACGATTTCCGCAGAGGAAACGGTGTATTCGACAAGGTTCTTGCGGCAATGGATTTATTACATGAAAATGGTCTCATTTTCGGTAACTCTGTATGTTATACATCAAAGAACATGGATGCTGTAACGAGTGATGAGTTCTTTGATCTTCTGATTGAACATGGAAGCCGCTTTGCATGGTATTTCCACCTGATGCCGGTAGGTATGAAGGCATCTCCGGAGCTTATGCCGACCAAAGAGCAGAGAGAATATATTTATCACAGAATTCGTGAAGTGCGTGGCTTTGAAGGTGGCAAGGAAATTTTTGTTATGGACTTCCAGAATGACGGCGAGTATGTCGGCGGATGTATTGCTGGAGGTAGAAATTACTGTCATATTAATCCGAAGGGTGACGTGGAACCTTGTGTATTCATTCATTACTCCGGTGCAAATATCCGTGAAAAGAGCCTTCTTGAGTGCTTGAAACAGCCGTTATTTATGGCATATCGTGATGGACAGCCGTTTAATGATAATATGCTTCGTCCGTGCCCGATGCTTGAGAATCCGGAATTGCTGCAAAAGATGGTAAATGAGACGGGAGCACATTCTACTGATGTCGAGGAAGCAGAACCGGTAGAGCATTTGTGCGGAAAATGTGTGGAATATGCAAAAGAATGGAAAGAGACCGCAGATAAATTATGGGCTGCGCATCCGCACGAACAAAAAGGGTATACTAATTACAAGAAGAAATAGGGAGTGATTTTCCATTCGCGGGAAAAAGAAACAGCTAATTAAAATCATATTTGTTGTTGCTATTTTGGCGGCAATCGTATATACATTTCGTGATTCTGTCGGCCCGATCTGGCAGCAGTTAAAAAAGACATCACCTGTGGTGATTCTTGCAATTTGCGTAGCATCCATCCTCTATGAAATGGTAGAAGGATGGATTACGTATTCCTTTGCAGGACATTATAATCCGGCTTTCCGTTACCGGGAAGGCGTGGAGAGTGCTTTTTACTGCAGTTTTTACCGGGTTGCAACGTTAGGCAGCGGAGCCGGGCTGGCAGCGATTTACTATTTTCACGAAAAGGGGATTGATTATTCCAAATCCACAGGAATGTATATGATTGAATATGTGGTGCACAAGGTGAGCATAGCAATTCTCTCTGTGCTGCTGTTGATTTTTAATTTTGGCTTTTTTGAGGAAAATTACAGTTCCTATATGTGGATGCTGGTTCTGGGATATGGGATTACCGTAGTAGTTGCGTTTTTCCTGCTTTTGTTTTGCTGTTCCGAGAAATTTCACAGGCTGATTCTGTGGCTGGTGAAGAAAGTGAACGAAAAGTTTAAAGGAAAGCTGGAGAGATTAAAGCAGCAGATAGAGGAATATTGCACTATTTTAGAGGGGGCTTCTAAAGATCTTCTGAGAGATAAGAAGCTGATTTTTACGGCGGTGCTAAAAAATCTGTTGAAATTCTCCTGTTGGTATTCTATTCCATTTCTGGTTTTGTACCGGGAATGTGACCTTACGCTGTTTCAGAGTATGGCGGTGATGTCCCTTACCGCGATGCTTGCAGCAGTTATCCCGGCACCGGCGGGGATTGGTTCCACAGAATTTGTGTTTACGCTTCTGTTTGCGGTTTTAATTGGGACCGGAATGGCAGGCTCAACATCTTTGCTTTACCGCTTTGCTACCTTTGTTTTTCCATTTCTGGTTGGAGCGGTGGTCGCACTGAATCATCAAAGAAGAAAGCGTAAAAATGACAAATAGGAACAGGAAATATATATGAAATTTGGATTTACATTTAAGAAAAAGAACTGCATAACGACAGGGATTGCGTTTGCGGTTATGCTGTTTTTCTGTCTTTATTCAGGAAAGACACCGCTTATGGCAGTTTTGTTCGGAGCGGTTTATTTTTTGTTGAAGTGTATGTCGGTGGAACTCACACCAAAGTTTACTTATCTTTGGCTGGTGCTTGAAGTGGCACTTAGCAGCATGTTTACAGAGATACTGATACAGCATATGCTGCTTTTGCCGGAGGATCGGATGAGGATATCCACACAGAAATGGATTTTGAACGTACTGTGTTGTGCGGTGGTCTATCTTGGACTTATATTTATTACGGCACGCCCGAAGATTGCCTGTATGATTGCTCATATTTCCCTGATGTCTCTTGGAGGCATCAATTATTTTGTGTGGCAGTTCAGACAGAATGAATTTACATTTGGGGATTTAAAGGCGATCTCCACGGGACTCAGTGTGGCATCGGAATATCATTTTGCGCTGGATACCAGGGCAGCTATGGCAATCATACTTTCGATTGTCTATGTTGCAGCAATCCGAAAAATCAATCTGAAGTTTAAGCGCATTTATGTCCTTCGGGGCGTCAGCCTGTGTGCTGCAGTGGTGCTGGTGACACATATTGCCATTAAAGCGGAGAATATTGTGACGGAAACCTGGGAGCAGAAAGGAACCTACCGTAACGGATACATCTTGAATTTTGTATTGGGCATACGGGATTCTTTTGTGGAAAAGCCGGAGGACTATTCTCTGGATACGGTAAAAATGCTGGAAGACAAGTATGGGACGATGATGGCGGGGACGGATACCGGAAGTACAGAGGAAGATGCACCAGTGATTATTGCCATTATGAATGAGTCCTTTGCTGATTTAAGTGTAATCGGAGATTTGCGGACGAATCAGGAGGTTACGCCGTTTTTGAATTCCATGAACACGAATATTACAAAGGGGTATGCCCTGTCTTCCGTTTTTGGTGCGAAAACTCCAAATTCTGAATGGGAATTTTTGACTGGGAATACGATGGCATATCTGCCAAGCGGTTCGGTAGCTTATCAGCAGTACGTTTCCGGCAATACCTATTCGCTGGTAAGTACCCTTGCAGGTTACGGTTATCACTGTGTTTCCATGCATCCGTACTATTCTACCGGGTGGAGCCGGAACAAAATTTATCCGCTGCTTGGCTTTGAGGAGAGTTATTTTATCGAAGATTTTGATCAGAATAACATTGTGCGGGAGTACATTACCGACGAGGAGCTTTATAATAAGATTATTGCTCAGTATGAAGCAAAAGAGCCGGATGAAAAACTATTTATCATGAGTATTACCATGCAGAATCATGGTGGTTATACCGATGAATATCCGAATTTTACGGAGAATATCCGCATGACCAATGGCTATTATTCTGACGTTAATCAGTATTTGTCACTGGTAAATAAAAGTGATCAGGCGCTGGAAAAGCTGATTACTTATTTTTCCGCTGTGGATCAGAAAGTAGAGATTGTCTTTTTTGGAGACCATCAGCCGAGTCTGAATGGTAGCTTTTACAGTCAGATGAATGGACGGGGACTTTCGGGTCTTACCATTGATGAGCTGGAGAATTTGTTTACCGTACCGTTTTTCATTTGGACAAATTACGAGTCTGAGACAAAGGAAGATGTCCAGACCTCCCTTAACTATCTTTCAACAATGGTATTGGAAAGAGCGGGGCTTCCTCTGACGCCTTACAATAAATTTTTGCAGGATATGCAGAGTGTAGTGCCGGCAATGAATTCCCGTGGCTATTATTCTGCGCAGGATGGCTGTTATAAGCATTATGTGGATGCGACGGGAGAAGAAGCGGAAATGTTAAATTATTATCAAATTCTGCAGTATAATGATATGTTTGATAAAAAGAACCGAAGTGATGTGTTTTTCTCCTATCAGGGAGCAGAAGAATAAAAGCTTCGCGGGGCTTAACAGTCTCGCGGAGCTTTTTTAAAATATTTCTTATAGGCACGGGAAAAAGAGGAGTAGTTTTTGAATCCACTGGCAAAGCAAGCCTCTGTTATTGGCATACCGTTTTGAATCAAATCTCTTGCATGCAGCAACCGTTTTGTTGTGAGGTAATTTCCGATGGTGTATCCGGTTTCTTCTTTAAAGGTATGCATCAGATAATATTTGCTGATGTAAAACTGTTCCGCCAAGCTGTCGATGGAAATATCCTCCGCCAGGTGTGTGTTTAGAAATTCTAACAGGGCAAGAATTTTCGGGTTGGAGGCGGTGGTATTGACATAATCAATATGATTGTGTATGGTGGCACGGTTTAATTGAATCATAAATTCCAAAAACAGAATATTCTGGTAGAGTTCGCTGGCATAATCTTCGTCCGAAAAGGATTTTTCCAGTTCGCAGGTTACCTCATAGAGTTTACTACGGTGGAAAGAGTCCATACGCAGTACATTGGATTTTTCTTCCTGTGCTTTCTTGAAGCAGTAGTTTAAATCGTAATTTTCATTTTGGTAGGAACTGATAAAATCCGGTGAAACATAAATGATGATCCGCTCATAGACGGCGTCGCTGTTTATGATGGGCTTATGTACCTCCCCCGCCTTTACGAAGACCACATCGTAAGGGCGCAGCTTATAGGAACATCCCTCGATGCAGTAGGTTACATCGCCCCGGATAAAAATCAGGATTTTGTTGAAGTCGTGATAGTGAAAAGAAAATTCCTTTTTTTGCCGGTCGATAATGTGAAACATTTTGAAATTGCTGGTCAGATAGCCGGTTTTTTCGTAATTATCCATGTGCGAACCTCCTTTTGTTTTTGAAAACTTATGTCTGATATAATATAATTTCTACGAGCGCACCATTAGGTACGTTATTTTTTAGAATGAGCTCACCGCCAAGTTGTGAAATAATCTGATTGGCGATGGCCAGTCCCATACCGAAATGTTCTTTGCTGGTGCGGCTTTTGTCGCCGCGGTAAAATTCTGTCGTAGCATATCGCAGTGCTTCTTCACTAAAGCCGACTCCTTCATCTGAAATAGAAAAAATCAACAGATGCGATCCTGATTTGGAAGATTCAAATGAAACGGAAAAAGTGACAGTTCCATTATGCGGGGAGTAAAAGACTGCATTGTCAAGGATATTCCAAAGGACTCTTTTTAGTCCATCTTCGTTTGTATCTATTTCTGCTGGGAGTTTTTCCCCTTTTTTAAATTGGAATTGAAGATTTTTGCCTTTTCCCATGTTTTTGCAATTATCTTCTATATGCGATAGCAATTTTTGCAGGCTGCACATTTCCTTTGACGAATAGGATAAAGCTTCCTGCTTGGAAATTTCGATAATCTGTGTCACATACCTTTGAATCTGAACGGCATTGTCAAGGATATAGGTTACATATTCCTGCTGATCTGTTTTTAGCTCGCTTTCCGCTAATAATTCTGCATTTCCCCGTAAAATAGTAAGAGGGGTTTTGATGTCGTGGGCAAGTGCCGACATTTGCTGCCGCTGTTGCTGCTCCAACTCCCATTTGTGCAAAAGAGAGCTCTTTAGTTCTGATTTTAACGCGTCCAGAGAGTCTAATACTTTATTAAACTCTTTGATTTTTGTACGCGGAATATCGAAATCGAGATTCTGTTCTTTGATTTGCCGGGCAGCCTCCTGCATGGGGAACAGCTCTTTTTCCAATTTGTGAGCATGATGAACACATAAGCAGAACAGATCTATTAACAGGAAAAACAGTAACAAAATCACAAGGAACAACTCTGCGTTTGGAAAAATTTTTTGAAGAAAAGGAAACCGGAAGCGAGCGCGGATTGCATATTTGATTATCACAATCTGTGAAACGGTTTCTATTTTTTTGCAAATTACTGTTGTAGAGATATTTTGCTGTGTTTTATCATTGTCAAGCGCCAGATTACGGGCATACGTCAGATTTTCGGTATTCATATTAGTTGAAACTAACGAATAATCCTTTTTAAAAAAAGCATATTCTGTGCCAACTGGGATATCTGCCGTAGTTATTTCTTTTGAAGCATCAATAGCTGCTATCCATTCCGATACCTGCATTTCAACTGCGTTTGCAGGTTGAAGGATTCCGGTATCGGTAAAGATGCTGATAAGCAGAAACCAGAGAAAAAGAACGCCTGCCAGGGAAAGGATGAGTTGTAGAAAGAAATTGAGAAATACTTTTTTTAAGTCCATTTATATCCAATCCCCCAAACAGTTTCTATCGGTGTTATGCCGACATCCGAAAGTTTTTTTCGGATGTTTTTAATGTGCTCTGTAATAGCAGAGGTATCACTCTCGCCTTCATATCCGAAAACATACTCATAGATTTGCTCTTTTGAAAATACTTGACCGTGGTTTTTTGCCAAAAGCAGGCATATCTCATATTCGCTTTTGGTAAGGTTGATTTTTGCATCCCCTGCTTTTACTTCCTTTTCTGCCAGCAAAAACAGCAATCCGGAAATACGAAAGCCCTGATGTTTTTCACGATGCTCCCGGCGCAGATGTGCATTTACCCTTGCGCGAAGTTCAACGATGGAAAAAGGTTTTTTAATATAGTCGTCTGCGCCTAAGGAAAGACCGTATTCCAAATCGTTTTCCATGCCTTTTGCGGTCAGAAAAATAATGGGGCAGTCTACAATTTCTCTGTATTTCTCACAAAATGTAAATCCGTCTACACCGGGCATCATAACATCAAGAAGAATCAGCTCATATTGCGACAGAGTTTCCGGTAAATGCTCTGTAATCTTTTCAGCACATGTTACGTCGTGTGAATCTTTCTGCAGAGCATTTTTTATTAAATTTAAAATTGCTTTATCATCATCAATTACAAGAATTCGTGCCATAGGATTTATCCCTTTCATGGAATACGGATTAAAATGCAGGATAGAAGGTACAGCACATAGATGTGTGCTGGGTAAAACCAGTAAAAAAAGGTCTTTGAACCGTTTCCTCTCGTTCCATTGTAGCACAAGATTGGAATGACGGCAAAAATCTCAAGCCATTCATAAAAATAAGTGAGAAAATCCATTGCTTGAAGGCCAGGCATGGAAAACCATATTCTTACAATATCCCATAGTATTGTAAAAACGACAAAACCGAAGAGCTGCTTTTTGCGGTCTTTTCTAAAAAGATAGAAAATAATTCCGGCAAGCAGAGTCGCCGTGCCTCCGTCTGCAATAGCCGAATGCAGAGGAAAAAGAGTAAAAGCGAGCAGATTTGCTATAAAAGCGGTGCTTTGGTT
The DNA here is from genome assembly GCA_945868305.1 of uncultured Lachnospiraceae bacterium. Classification (GTDB taxonomy): domain Bacteria; phylum Bacillota; class Clostridia; order Lachnospirales; family Lachnospiraceae; genus Roseburia_D. The sequence continues at coordinate 46,525 of CAMBKU010000004.1, forward strand.
TGTAAATAAAGGGACAGCTATAAATGGTAAGATTATCGGAAGTACAATAGCCAGAATGCCGGGAAGCCATTTTTTCTTTGCGCACCAATCAAAACCCTGTAATACAACCAAGAGTATTACAAAGGATGAGAGCATCTGGTTTTGCGGGAAAAATCCGTCTGCTCGAACCAGACCGGAGGCAACATTATAAAAAGAAAACTGAATTGCTCCCATAAGGATGGAAATGACATAAATGCGTAAAAAATATTTGAGGCGGTTTTGGGTATGGCAAAAGCCTTCCACTAAGCAGAATAAGAAGATTGGTGCGGAAATTCTTCCAATCTGGCTGAAGATAAGGGGGACTTTCCCGGTATATTCAAAAAAATAGTGAATGTGATCCAGTACCATGCAGATGGCAGCCAGATATTTCAGTCCAAAATCAGACAAACCTCTTTTTGTTGTAATTGCAGTATCCATAATAATTCTCCTTTGATTTGATATTTTGTTGATTTGTGTTTCCACAAGAGATATGATAGAAGTGAAATCTAAGGAAATTATAAGGAAAGCATTATTTGCAATATATAAAGCATTATTTCAGTATTTATTAAAAAAAATGTTCTTTATAATATAGGTAAGCTAAAAATGGAACAATTATGCACTGTTGAGAAATAAAATACCAGGAAAGGCGGTTTTTACCATGAAGAATTTCAGCAATTATACCGATTTTGATACCAAGGAAAATCTGGCTTTTGATTCCAAGGTCGTGCATGGCGCACTTGGAACAGAGCCGCTCACAGGGGCAGTGAGCATGCCGATTTTTCAGGCAGCAACTTTCCGTCATCCGGAGTTCGGTCAGTCCACCGGTTTTGCTTACAGCAGACTGGAGAATCCGACCAGACAGGAACTGGAACGCACTATGGCAATTTTGGAGGGCGGTATTCAGGGATTTGCATTTTCCAGTGGACAGGCGGCCAATATGGCAGTGTTTTCTCTGCTGAATCCGGGAGAGCACGTTATCCTTTCGGATGATATTTATGGTGGTACATTCCGTATTATTACTGATATTTTTGCAAAATACGGTATTGAGCATACGTTTGTAGATATGTCTGACCTGGATGCGGTGCAGGAGGCAATACAAAAAAACACAAAAATGTTTTTTGTTGAGACACCGACCAACCCGCTGATGAAGGTGGCGGATATTCATGCTGTGTCAGAAATTGCGAAGGGAATCGGGGCACTTACGGTTGTGGATAACACCTTTTTAACGCCATATTTTCAGAAACCGCTACAGCTCGGGGCGGATATCGTGACACACAGTTCCACAAAATATCTGGGTGGACACAACGACACGATTTCCGGTATTGTAGTCGTAAAGGACAACGAGGAGATTGCAGAAAAAATTCATATTCATATCAAATCCCACGGAAGTCAGCTTGCACCAATGGATTCCTGGCTGGTATTAAGAGGAATCAAGACGCTTGCCGTGCGTATGGACAAGCATAATGAGAATGCAAAAAAGGTGGCAAACTGGCTACGTATGCAGGAAAAAGTAAAGAAAGTTTATTATGTCGGATTTGAAGACCATAAGGATTATGCGGTTACATTAAAGCAGACCACCGGTTTCGGCGGCATGATTTCATTTGCGGTAGACAGTGAAGCAACTGCGATGAAGATTTTGAAGGATGTGGATATGATCATGTTCGCGGAGAGTCTTGGTGGAACAGAGACACTCATTACTTATCCGACGACGCAGACACATGAGGATACGCCGGAGGATGTCAAAGAGAAACTTGGCATCACTAGAAGCTTCCTTCGTATGTCAGTCGGAATTGAAAATGCGGATGACATCATTGCGGATTTAGACAGGGCAATGAATGGCTAGTAAAAATAAGACGGAAATTTTCAGATGCACGGGTTGGCGGCAAGGCGGCTGCCGCCCGTGCTGTCGTGTTTTTTGGGAAAAGGAGAAAAAATTATGCGATTTACAAAAATGCAGGCATATGGCAATGATTATGTATATATAGATGCAATTCATCAGGATTTAAATAATTTGCCCGAACTGGCGAGATTTGTGAGCGACCGGCATTTTGCCATTGGCTCTGATGGTATGGTGCTTATTTGCCCTTCTGAAAAAGGGGATTTTCGTATGCGGATGTTCAATCCGGATGGGTCAGAGGGAGAGATGTGCGGCAATGCGCTGCGCAGCGTTGGAAAATATGTATATGACCATAGACTGACGGATAAAACGGAACTTGTTATAGAGACATTAGGTGGCATGCAGCATTTGAATCTGTTTGTGGAGGGTGGCTATGTTGCCAATATACGGGCGGATATCGGAGAACCGAGGCTTGACACAAAAGTGATCCCGGTAAATACTACGCTGCCCCGGTTTGTGGAGCAGCCGGTGCAGGTGCTTGACAGAAAATTCCATATCACGGCGGTATCCTGGGGAAACCCGCACTGTGCCATGTTTGTTGACAGCGTGGCGGATTTGGATGTGGAAAAATACGGAAAAGAGATTGAGCATATGACAACTCTGTTTCCGAACAAGACAAATGTGACCTTTGTAGAATTTGTAAAGCGTGACTACTTAAAACAGCGAGAATGGGAACGTGGTACGGGAGAGACCATCGGCTGTGGTACTGGCTGTTGCACGGCAGTAGTGACAGGCGTGCTGACCGGACGCTGCGACAGAAAGGCGACGGTAGAGCAGATAGGAGGACCACTTCAGATTGAATGGGACGAAAAGTCGAATCACATGTTTATGACGGGAACGTCTCATACTATGTTTGAGGCGGATATTGATGCTTCCCACATTTTAAATAAATAATAAGAAATAAAATCGGAGGATAAGATGAAGTTAAAAAAACTTTGTGAAAAAATAGATTATACTTGTCTGCAGGGCAGTGTGGAGACAGAAATTACGGATGTTATTTACGATTCCAGAAAAATTGAGAAGGGTACAGTTTTTGTCTGCATGATTGGTGCCAAAACGGATGGACACAACTATATCCCGGATGCTATTGCAAAAGAAGCAGGAGCCATTGTCATAGAAAAAGAAATAGATTTATCGGAAATTCCGGATAACATCACAGTTATTTCCGTCAAATCAGCAAGAAAAGCATTGGCGTATATGTCTGCAGCATATTTTGACTATCCGGCAAAGGAGCTGGTTACGATTGGGCTTACTGGAACCAAAGGAAAGACTACAACCACATATATGATAAAAAATGTATTGGAGCAGGCAGGTAAAAAAGTCGGACTAATCGGAACGATTGGTTCGCTTGCCGGAGATAAAAAGCTTCCGTCAAAGAATACGACACCGGAATCCTATGAGCTGCACCGCCTGTTTCGTGAAATGATAAAGGAGGGCTGCAGCCATGTGGTTATGGAGGTTTCCTCCCAGGGCTTAAAATTGGATCGGACTGCAGGGATTGAATTCGACTACGGTGTATTCACAAACCTATCCCCGGATCATATCGGTCCCGCAGAACATGCATCCTTTGAAGAATACATGGAGTGCAAGAGCTTATTGTTCCGTCAGTGTAAATGTGGAATTGTAAATGCGGATGATGAGCATGTAGAAGGGATTTTAAAAGGTCATACCTGTGAAGTGAAGACATTTTCCTGCGCAAAGGTTGCAGATCTTACAGCAGGGGATATCGGGTTTATCAAGGAGAATGGAAAGCTTGGTATGCATTTTCATACGAAGGGATGTATGGACTGTGAGGCAAAAGTGCATATACCGGGCAGATTTTCTGTATACAATGCGCTTGTGACGATGTTAGTTTGCCATCTGGCGGGCGTATCAGATGATGCGATTCTTGCAGCGTTGGAAAAGGTGCAGGTAAAGGGACGGGTGGAAATGCTTCCAGTATCGGATAAATTCACCCTGATTATTGACTATGCCCACAATGAAGTCAGCACAAGAAGTGTACTTACTACACTGTTAGAATACCATCCGAAGCGGCTTATCTGTGTTTATGGCGGTGGCGGTAACCGCTCCAAATTGCGCCGTTATGATATGGGCGAAGTTACAGGGCAATTGGCAGATTTATGTGTTCTTACCTGTGACAATCCGAGGGACGAGGAGATTTCGGATATCAATAATGACATCAAGGTTGGTCTGGCAAAAAGCAACGGAAAATACATTGAAATTGATGACCGGAAGGAAGCTATTAAATACTGTATCGAACATGCCAAGGAAGGCGATATGATTGTTCTGCTTGGAAAAGGACATGAAAATTATCAGGAGATCAAAGGGGTAAAATATCACTTTGATGAACGAGAGGCAGTTGCAGAAATTATGGAAGAATTGAAAAAATAGTCTAATGTAATTTGAATTTCATCCGATAAATACTTTAGAAAGTTCATTGGGAACTTAGTAATTCATGGAAGAAAGGAGATGCCGTTATGCGTGTAGAATCCATCAGTCAGGTAGCATCTTTATATAATACAACAAAGACTACGGCGAAACAGAGCGTAAATGGTGCATCTTACGGCCGTGATTTTCTTAGCATTTCACAGACCGGACAGGACTACCAGATCGCAAAACAGGCAGTTGCAGAAGCTTCAGATATCAGGGAAGATAAAGTTTCACAGTTGAAAAAACAAGTCTCATCAAACAATTATTCCGTAGATACGGGAGATTTTGCAGACAAACTTTTAGCGCAGTACAATGCAATGAACAATAAGTAAGGAATGAGGATGAAACAGTGGCCAGTTTAATGGATGACCTTTTGGATGTAATCGAAAAAGAAGACAATCATTACCGCAGGCTGATCGCATTATCTACAGAAAAAAAAGATGCGATCGTCGGATCGGATATTCGTAAGTTGGAGGAAATTACGAATGAGGAGCAGGAAGTTACCAGTATTTTAAAGAATCTGGAGACAAAGCGCACCGAGGTGCTTGGTGATATGGCAGTCGTGCTGAACCAGGATCCGGAGACACTTACGGTACAGAAAATGATCACACTTTTGGAGAAGCAGCCAAAGGAACAGAAGGCATTATCTGACCTGCGTGACCGTTTACGCCATACATTGGATGAAATGTCCACGGTGAATGAACAGAACCGGATATTGCTCGAACAGGCGCTTGAAATGGTAAATTTCGACCTGACATTGTTTAAAAGTCTGCGTCAGGCTCCCGAGACGGCAAATTATGACAAGAATGCCTATAATACGGGAGAACTGCTGGGGAGCAGCGGATTTGATGCGAAACAGTAAAAAAGAAGGAGAAGGGAGATTTTACCGTGGCAAATTCATTCGGAAGTTTATATATTGGAAGTTCTTCATTGAAGAACCACCAGAATGCAATCAATACAACAGCAAATAACTTGACAAACGTTGATACAACGGGATACGTCAGACAGCAGGTGCTATTTACGGATGAAACTTATGTGAAATTCGCAAATGCGGCGATTAGTCCGCAGCAGTATGGTCTCGGCGTGTCCATTGGGGATGTTGTACATGCCAGGGATGTGTTCCTGGATAAATTATATCGTTCTACCGCTTCAAGGCAGGCTTTTTACGAGACGTCCTATGAAGCGACCTATGAAGTACAGACGTATTTTCAGGAAATGGAAGGAAAGCAGTTCCAGAATGCCTTGAATGATTTCTGGAATGCTTTTAATGTTTTCGGAACAGAGCCGGAAGATTCCACTTCCCAGAATATGATCATTCAGAAAGCAAGCCTTTTTATCAGCCGTGCACAGGCAGTCTATTCTGGCTTGAAATCCTATCAGAAAAACATAAATACACAGATTTCGGAACAAATTGACCGGGTAAATGAACTGGCAAATAATATTTATGAACTGAATCTTAATATTCAGAAGATTGAAGCCGGTGGTATAGAAACGGCAATGGATTTACGGGATGCCAGAGATCAGGCACTGGATGAACTGGCAGGAATCGGAAAAATAGATTATGAAGAAAGTGCAGATGGCATTGTCAGTGTCCGTTTTGAAAACCATGATTTGCTGGATGAAGCAAGAGTTTATGAGATGGCTAAGCAGACGGACAAGGTGACGGAATTCATTACTCCGTACTGGCCGAATACTTCGGATATGGCGACGGGAACAATAGATTATGTATATGATTTCTCGGAAGGAATTTCCACAGATATGAATACAGATATGGGTTCCTTAAAAGCACTGATTCTTGCAAGAGGGGATAAGACACCAACTTATTACGATTTGTTCCACAATGAGGATGGTTCCTTGATGACCAGTGAGCAGTATCAGAACGGCATAGGTATGTCTTTGATGGAAAATTCACTGGCAGAATTTGATCAGTTGATTCACAGCATGATGACGACTATTAACGATTTATTCTGCCCTAACACGGAGATGGCGGAAGACGGCAATTATTATGATGCAGACGGAGCACTGCTTTATAATACAGTGGAGACGACGATTGGCGGCGAGCAGGTTCGGGTGCTTGCAGATGAAAATGGAAATACATATTACGACGAAGATGGAAATGCAATCGTTGCTACAGGAACCAGATTTTTGGATGTCAATACAGCACCGGTCGGTGCAGACATGGAATTGCCGCCGAGGGAATTATTTGAAAGAAGCGGTTGCGAGCGTTATACAGAGATTACTTTGTATGATGCAGCGGGCAATGAGGTGACGGATGCTAACGGCAAGGTGCAAAAGATTTGGGTATACAATGAGGAAGACCTTACAGACAAGTCCAAAATGTATACCACAGAGGGAGTTTCCATTAATGGAGACCTCTTGAAAATCGGAACAAATCTGCCTCATTTGAAACAGAATGGTGAAGCGGATTACGACCTTGCGGAGAAGACAATGACGGCGTGGATGGATGAATCCATGCAGCTGAGTCCGTATGACACGGAAAATTGTACGTTTGATAAGTTTTACACTAAGATGATAGATGAACTGGCATTGACGGGAAATATTTATGCGACTACATCAGATACCTTGTCCGGTTCACTTCTGTCTGCAGATAACAAGAGACAGGAGATTATTGGTGTTTCTACGGATGAGGAACTTACAAATATGATTAAATATCAGAATGGATATAATGCAGCAAGCCGTTACATTAATGTCATTACGGCAATGATTGATACGCTGCTTAACAGTGTGCGGTAAGGAGGAGAATGAGATATGCCATCAACATTTTTTGGATTAACGATTGCAGGTTCCGGCTTAAGCTCGTTCCAGGCAGCAATCAACACCACAGCGAATAATATTTCCAATGTCCAGACAGAAGGATATACGAAGCAGGTAGCAAACCGTGTGGCTTCTGAGGCATTGCGGGTAAATCAGAAATACGGAACGGCAGGTTCCGGTGTCACCACGACTTCTATCACGCAGCTTCGTGATTTTTATTACGACGTAAAATACTGGGAAAACAGTGCGAGCGTCGGTTATTATGACAAAAAACTCTATTATATGAATCAGATTGAAACCTATTACATTGATGATGAAAAGACTTATCAGCAGGGCTTTTCTACTATTTTGGATAAGATGTTTAATAATCTGGACAGCTTGAAAGGGAATGCTGGTGACATTAATATACGTAACCAGTTTATTGGATCTGCAGAGAATCTGACTACTTATTTCACAGGACTCTCCAGCCAGCTTCAGAGCCTGCAGTCAAGTTGCAATGATGAGATTAAGACCATTGTGGGAAAGGTAAATGCGACTGCTTCTAAGATTGCAACTTTAAATAAACAGATTAACCAGTTGGAGTTAAATGGCGGCTATGCCAACGAATTAAGGGATGAAAGAGCTCTTTTGGTGGATGAACTTTCCAAAATTGTTCCGGTGACGGTTTCTGAGGTTCCGATTAAGGATACCCATTATCCAGACCGGGTGACGGGAGCAAACTGGTATACTGTATCCATTAATGGACAGGACATTGTAGATGGTTATGATTATCGTACCATAGAGTGCCGTGCCAGAGAATATAAGGTAAATCAGACTGATATTGACGGACTTTACGATCTGTACTGGTCTGATACCGGAAATTCCTTTAATACCACGAATGCCAGCATGAATGGGGAACTTCGGGCGCTGTTTGAGATGCGTGACGGAAATAATGAGGAAAATTTCTCAGGAACCATGACGGCTGTGGATGGAAATAAGGTGACCTTCGATGCGAATCTTTCCATTACTTCAGTATACGATTTAAATATGCCGGATGAGGGAATTATTACCATTGGAAACAAAAATTTCCACTACCAGGGATTTTCCTATGAGGTTACTATAGATAATGATGGAAATGAGACGATTACATCCTTTACATTTGAACTTCAGGATGTGGATACTTCTATAAATCTGAATGATTACATAGGAAAAAATGCAGAGATTGGAACTGGTATAGATTCGCTCGGTATTCCTTATTATTTGAATCAGATGACGGCATTTGTCCGCTCTTTTGCTACAAAATTCAATCGGATGGAGCTTACCGGTGTGGATTTGAACGGAAATGATATGCGTACTTTCTTTGTGGCAGATTCAGAAAAAGGGGAAAGAGCTCTTGCAGACGACACGACGCAGGTTGGTACGCATGTATATGATGTGTTAAACAGTGACAGCTATTACTGGCTGACGGCGGCTAATTTTGCAGTGGCGGATGAGTGTGTAAATGATCCGGCTCGTTTTGCCACGATTACAAAAGATACTTATAATATTTTAAAGGGTGAAGATCCAACCGGAGATATTACTCAGGGTGAAGATGCCTACGATCTTGCAGAGGATCTGCAGACACTTCAATCTACGGTAAAGATGTACCGGAACTGCGGTGCATCGGATTTCTTGAAATGTATGTATAACGATGTTTCTGTTGATAAACAGGAGGCAAGTACCTTCAATAAGAATTACAGCAATATCTCAGAATCAATTACCTCACAGCGCCTTTCCATTTCCGGCGTAGACGAGGATGAAGAAGCACTGGATCTGGTAAAATTCCAGAATGCGTATAACCTTGCATCCCAGATGGTGCAGGTTATGACGGAAATGTATGACCAGTTGATCCTGCAGACAGGTGTATAAGGAGGAGAAATAAATGCGAGTTACCAATAACATGATTATGAATACAACAAAATCAAATATCAACCGCAACAAGATTCTGGTGGATAAGATGAATACCCAGATGTCTACCCAGAAAAAAATAGATGTTCCATCTGATGATCCGGTTATCGCAGTTCGTTCTCTGCGTTTAAGAAGCACCTTGAATCAGATTGACCAGTACTTGAACACCAATGTTAAGGATGCGGAATCCTGGTTGGAAATTACGGATTCTTCATTGGATGCTCTGGAAAAGACAATAGAGAAGATTCATACTCAATGTAACGATGGCTCTAATGATTATCTGACGCAGAGCGACCGCAATACAATTCTGACCAGTTTAGAACAGCTCAGGGATCAGATTTACCATGAAGGAAATAATGATTATGCCGGCAGGACGATTTTTACCGGGTACAAGACAAACAGTACATTGACATTCCAGACAGATTCCAAAGACAGCTATACCATTACAGAGCCATTATCCTATGAGGATGTGGAAGAAAAAAACTATTACGCTAATACGATAGATTCCTTTGCGGAACTTCCGACGGCAGAGCCGACAGAGGATGTCGCAGAGGTTACTATTCAGAGAATTCGTTTATCATATAATGAGATTAAAAATCCATCAGAACTCAGCTTTTCCTACATAGATAAAGCAACAGGTAATGCTGTGACAGAGAACTTTGACATGACAGGCGGTTCGGCATCAACACCGGGGGGATTCACCTTTAAGTCGATGACAAAGGCAGACTTGAATGCAGTGGACTATGCAATCGGGGAAAAAGAGATTGTTTTGAATACAGATACCGGAGAGTTGCTTTTGGGAAAAGATGTTGCATCTTATGTTAAGTCAAATAAAGCGGAAATTTCTATTACTTATGATAAGACAGGTTTCAATTCGGGAGAATTGCGCCCGGAGCATTACTTTAACTGTACAAAGACGACGGACCCTGTAAATCCGGTAAAATTTATCAACTACAACTCTCAGGGAGAGAGGATGTATGAGGATATCAATTACTATATCGGGAATAATCAGTCACTTACCGTAAATACGTTGGCGGCAGACACTTTTGATGCTGCGATTGGCCGTGATGTGGATGAACTTTCTGATGCGGTGCAGTTCGCCATGAATGCCTATAATACGGTGGAGAAGATAAAATCCATGCAGACTTCGGAACAGTATTCTTCCGAGGATGACCAGAAGATGCTGCAGGCATGGCTTGATGCAGCAAACAGACAGCTTGATTATGCAAATCAGAATATGAAGGAATTGTATAATGCCAAGCTTACCACCTTTGATAATTATGAGACGAAGATCAACCTTGCAATCACAACGGTGGGAACAAAGCAACAGAGACTGGAATTGGTGAAAAACCGTCTGGAAAGCGAGCAGACGACGGTGGAAAAATTAAAATCCAGTAACGAGGATAAAGAATTATCAGAAGTTGTCATTGACTATACAGCATCTTATACGGCTTATCAGGCAGCATTGCAGGCAGCCAGCAAGGTGCAGGAACAGACTTTGCTTGATTATCTGTAAAAAGGATGGATGACATATGAATACGAGATTGTTTGGCGAGATAGAAATCGAAAAAGATAAAGAGATTTGTTTTGAAAATGGAATCATCGGGTTTCCGGATTATAAAAGATATGCGCTGATTTTTGATGCGGACAAACCTGAGAAAAAGGGAATTTCCTGGCTTCAGTGTCTGGAAGACGAGGTTTTTGCCATGCCGGTTATTGATCCGCTTGCAGTGAAAGCAGATTATGCACCGGATATTGATGAGGAATTGTTAAAACCGTTAGGAGAATTGAAGGAGGAAAATACCTATATACTGGTTACCCTGACGGCTGCGGCGAAAAAAGAAGATATTTCGGTCAACTTAAAAGCGCCGATTATTATCAATACAGACACCAGAAAGGCAATTCAGGTGATTGTGGAAAACGATTATCCGGTAAAATACAAAATATATGACGCGCAAAAAGAAAAGGCGGGTGAATAGGCATGCTGGCACTGACGAGAAAAAAAGGAGAATCACTCGTAATCAATAATAATATCGAGATTACGGTATTAGAAGTCCGGGGCGACCAGATTAAAATTGGAATATCGGCACCAAAGGATGTTCCGATTTATCGAAAAGAGGTTTATATGCAGATTCATGAAGAAAATAAAGCGGCAGTCAGCATGGAAGGACTGGAAACGTTAAAAAATTTGCTGTAAACGATTAATTTTTCAAAAAAAAGACCGATATAGATAAGAGAAGATGATATATAAACGTTATCACACGGAGGTGGTATGAAAATGGAAATAGTGTCAAATACAGGAATGGCATATCAGGGAAGTGCGCCACAGACTGACAGTAAGATTTCAGTGACGGAGGAAAATACGACGACTTCACAGACACAAGAGACGAAGTTTTCTGCGGTTGAGATGAGTGATGCAGAAAAAACTGATAAAAAAGAAAACATAAGTATCGGTGAGGTGCAGAGTAAAGAAGCGCTCAAGCGTGCGGTCGAAGAAATCAACAAAAAGACGAATACCGAGGCAGTGTTTGGGATTCATGAAAAAACGAACCGTGTTACGATTAAGATTGTCGAGAAGGAATCGAAAAAGGTAATTAGGGAATATCCACCGGAGCAGACTTTGGATATGATTGCAAAGGTCTGGGAGATGGCAGGTATTCTTGTGGATGAAAAACGATAGGAGGAAATGCTATGCCAATTAGAGTGACAGGATTGAATTCTGGCTTGGATACCGAGGCTATTATTTCAGAACTGGTTTCAGCATATCGTACCAAAGAGGAAAAATACGAAAAAGCACAGACAAAGTTGTCATGGAAGCAGGATGCATGGAAAGAACTGAATATAAAAGTAAAAAGTTTGTATGATAATATCAGCAATCTTCGCTTTTCTGCTGCATGGACGATGAAGAAAACGACAGTGTCGGATTCCACAAAAGCAACAATTACTGCCAGTACTTCTGCAGTAAATGGAACTCAGACCTTGAAAATTAAACAGCTTGCAAAGGGTACTTATATTACAGGAAATAAGTTGCAAAATGCTTCAGATGGGAAAGCACCATCCAGCACTACAAAATTAAGTGAACTGGGGTATACCGGGGATGGTGGAGAGATTCAGGTAAAAAATAGTGATGGTACAGTTGCAAAGACAATTAGTGTGACGGGAAGTACTACGATTGGGGATCTTACCAGTGCGTTAAATGGAGCAGGAGATATAAAAGCATCTTATGATGCGACGAATCAGAGAATCTTTGTGGCAGCAAATAAAACCGGAACGGAAAATGCATTTTCTTTAGATGGAGATGCAGAAATTTTAAAAGCCTTTGGATTGAACGAAGCAGGAGGAGCAAGTATTGTTGATGCGCAGGATTCTGAGATAGAGCTAAATGAAGCGACTTTTACATCTTCAAACAATAAGTATTCTATCAACGGATTAACAATAGACTGTCTTGCTGAGACGGGAAATTCTGAAATTAGTATTACAACATCTGTAGATACGCAGGGAATGTATGACCAGATTAAAGATATTTTTTCTCAGTACAATTCTCTGATGAAAGAAATGTATACTTTGTATAATGCGGATTCTGCCAAAGGATATGAACCTTTGACAGATGAAGAAAAAGATTCCATGTC
>CAMBKU010000005.1 GCA_945868305.1 uncultured Lachnospiraceae bacterium
ATACAGACAAACATGGTTGTTCCGGCAACGAAGGTGAATAACACGAATTAATATGGCAAAGATACAATAAATATAGAGCTATCCCAAATCCTTCTTTACTCACAGTTCATTTATTGTATCTGTGATTGCCATATTTTGAATTCTCTTTGCCGGAGCGTATATCGCCACGAAAGCAGCAGCAAATACAAACAGGACAATGATTCCAAGAAGAACAATGGGCATACTCCAGGCAGCCCCAAAGTACCGGGTTATTAAACGCAAATACAAAAATCTGCTCAGCGGAATTCCTACCAAACAACCGACAGTCAGACCGGATACCGCATAGGTAAAGGCTTCCGTAGCAATCATTTTGGTGAGTTGTCCTCCATCCATGCCAACAGCCCGCATGGCACCATACTGCTTTATCCTTGCAGATACACTCATGGAAATGCTGTTGATGATATAAAACACTGTAATCATACCAATAATAATCAAAAACCCATAGCCAAGAATCCTGGTCGCCCAATATGTGGCATTAGACTCCTGGTTCATTTCACGATTATCTGCAAAAATCTGATCACCTTTTGCAAAGGCGCTGATTTGCTTTACCGTTTCATCTGTCGCATCTTTCGTCAGCTGTACATTAATCATTGCGTACTTCTGTTCCCCCATCAGGCGAATAAAAGTTTCTTCGGAGCATATTATAATCACATCATCGGAAAACAGACCATCGGAAACTGCACATGCAATCTCCACCTCACTTCCTGCAATCTGTATGGTATCCCCCACCTTCAGCGGATTATTTTTGTTATAAATCGTCATCACTTTATCACTGTCACCGCAAACCTCTGACAAATCGCCATGAACAATGTCCTTCCTTGCACAGTCCAGCATATATTCATCATAAGAGACCATATTCACATGATCAATAGCTGATTGCGGGGATGAGGCCGGAATATCGCTCATATATATGTTTCCATAAGCATGTGCCACACCCGGTATTTCACCAATCTCATCCACCAGTTCCCTGTCCAGGGAAAGTGCATTGGCATAGCCGTTAATGGTGCAATCCGGTTGCCAGGAACGTAAGGTTGGAAGAAGTGCATGGGCAAAATCCATTCCCACTGAAAAACAAAGGAACATAATTATACTGAGTGCAAAAGATCCTGTCATTAGACACCAGTTTTTCTTTGCCGATACTGCATGATGAATTCCTAGTACCGATTCAATTTTTAGGAAGGATTGTCTTGCTGCACGCCGTACTGGCTGTGTATTATCTATTACGCCGGAAACCGCTGCCACCGGTGAAACTCTGGAAGCTCGCCTGGCTGGAGACTGCGCTGCTAACAGCACCGTTACAACACCGACAATCGCACCACTGACGATTCCAACAATGCTGAAAGAAAACAGTGGTATGCCGGCAAATTCACCACCAATGCCAAACCGCAACAGCGCACATAGCCCCCAACTGGTTACCGTACCAAGAAGCACACCAACCGGAACTGCCGTTTTACACCAGTTAAGTGCCTCCAGCCGAACAAAGAGAATAATCTGCCGACGACTTGCACCCACACAGCGCAGCATACCAAAAAACTTTGTTCTCTGCGTCACATTACTGTTTATGCTACCGGATATCATCATTACTCCCGCTAACAATACAAGCACAAACAAAACCCCTGCGATGCCATAAATATTCTTCATAGCTTCGTTGCCGCTATTACCCGAAATCCCCATCAATGCTGTATTTTCAGAAATGCTCTCAGCGGGTAATCCATATTGCTCCTGAAGTTCTGCCTTAGCCTTACCGGCCTTTGCCGCATCCTGAAATTGTACATAACAAACTGGACTGTTATCTTTTATTCCATTCTGTGACAATATTTCCTGAAATGCCTCCCGCGTCATATAAACACCAATAAGATAAGTCTGTCCCTGATAATAATCCGAATCATCCTCTCCAAAACCGGTTATGGTATAATCCGCGCTTCCGGCGGGTGTATGCAGCGTAACACGGTCACCAATCTGAACATCCAGCGCATCCTTCGCATTGGTTCCAAGCATAACCTCATCCTTGCTTCTGGGGAAAGCACCCTCCGCCAGACCATCCGAAATCTTGATGATATATGATTCTTCCGTACCATACAAAACCGCCTTTTTCTCACCAATATAATACGGTTCCTCTGCATTAAAATTAAATACACTAGACCATCCCACTGCGGTAACATCTGGTCGCTGACTGATTTTTTCCGCAATATCTTCTGATATTCCTTCCAACTGAATATGCCAGTTTCCATGCCGGTCTAAAATACGGGATGCCTCCGTCCGAATCATCATATCTGCCATGCTGAAAATAGTTGTTACTAAAAACACCGAGATGATGATACATAACAACGTCATACGATTCTGCTTTTTACGCACCTTTGCAGAAATTGGAATAAGACTGAGATAGCTTTTCATTCATGGCACCTCCCCAAATCAGTGAGTACGCCATCTGACACCTGCAATACCCGGTCTGCAGTTTGTGCAATACTTCTATTATGTGTAATCATGATAATCGTCTGTTCATATTTTTTTGACGCTTCTCGAAGTAATGCAATTACCTCACTGCTGTTTTGCGTGTCCAGATTTCCAGTCGGTTCATCCGCAAGTATCAATGAAGGCCGCGTAATCAGCGCACGTCCGATTGCTACTCTCTGCTGCTGACCACCAGATAACTGACTTGGCAAATGATGCCGCCGTTTCTTTAAGTTTAACACGGTCAGAAGTTCTTCCAGATATTTTTTATTCGGTTTCTGATAATCTAACAATATCGGGAAAATGATATTCTGCTCAACTGTCAGCTCCGGAATCAGGTTAAACGCCTGAAAAATAAAACCGATGTTCCGGCGCCTGAAAATCGTAAGCTCTCTCTCTTTCATGGAAAAAATATCTTTCCCATCAATGAATACTTTCCCGGAATTAGGCGTATCTAACGCTCCGAGTGTATTGAGCAGCGTACTTTTTCCAGAACCCGACTCACCAACTACCGCCACGAATTCACCTTTCGGCACCGAAAAACTGACGTTTTTTAATGCCTTCACGGCCGTTTCTCCACTGCCATAAGTTTTCGAAATAGATTTAACTTCTAATAAATCCATAAAATTAGCACCTCTTTCTGTTTCGGAATCTATTGAAAGAATACCATCCATACCTTACAGCAATATTACTGTAAAACTACAATTTTGTAGGAATTAAAAAATTTATGACAAAAGTCGTCCCTATTCCTAATTCACTGTCAACCTCAATCGTACCGTCATGTGCTTCAATAATTGCTTTTGCAAGTGGCAGCCCAAGACCAATACCCTGCGTATCTTTTGAAAATCGACTGCGATAAAATCTTTTAAATATATGATGCAAATCTTCCGGATGAATACCGCTTCCATTGTCTTTCACTATAATCTGAACAACCGATGCCAACTGTTTCCATTCAAGCTGAATACAATCACCAGGCTTTGTATGGTCGAGTGCGTTTTTTACAATATTATCTATGGCTTCCATCATCCAGTCTCGGTCACAATAGAACAAAATGTCATCTGCTCCTGACAAAATAAGAACTTTTTTCTCCTGTTTCACCCGATATGAAAAATGAAGTTCCACGTCTTTCATCATATCAGCCACATTTTCCGTATCCTTCTCTATGACAATAGAACCGGCATCCAGCTTTGTGATTTTTAGCAAATTTTGAACCAAAGTTTCAATCCGGTCAAGTTCCTGCTCTGACAATGCCGTAAATTCCCGAATTTCAGGCATTTTCTCTGCTTCCTCCTGCATCAGCCCATTATATATGTTCAAAGCGGCAAGCGGTGTCTTTAACTGATGAGAAATATCTGATATGGTATTTTTTAGAAATTCTTTTTCCCTGTTCTCTTTTGCTGCATGAGCGTTCAGCACCGCTGCCAACGTATTCACAGAGTGAAACAGTCTGTATATTTCCCCCTCATCATCACAGGAAATGCGGGCATCTGTATCACCATCAAGATAAGAGTCAATCTGAGCTACAGCGGCTTCCATTATTTTGTTCTGCCTGTCAAAATACCAAAGACATACTGCAAATACGCACCCCATCATCAGCAAAAAAATGACCAGCACCGGAAAAAAACAGTCCTTATGAAATAACCAGGCCCCAATCTCCGCTAACGCCATAAAGGTCACCATAACACCGGCTAACGCACAAAAAAACTTTCTGATATCTCTGTTTACAAATATTTTCATAATCCACCTCAGGAAATCACATTCCATTTATATCCCATACGCCGAACTGTCACGATCATTTGCGGTTCACTTGGATTATCTTCAACCTTAATCCTTAATCTGCGCATGTATACGGTAAGTGTATTGTTATCTATGTAATTTCCTTCACAATCCCATAGCTTCTCCAAAATCCATTCTTTGGAAAGCACAATATTAGGATTCTGCATAAACAGGCACAGCAGCTTATATTCTGCTGCAGTCAGATCTAACAATTCTCCGTTCTTATATGCCTGCCCCTGTAACAAAAGCACCTTTATGCCATTTGACGTTAGTTCCGTAGATACAGAATTAAAATCCTTTGTCCTCCGAAGCAGGGCATTGACTCTTGAAATCAGCACACCCAGTTTAAACGGTTTTGTAATATAATCATCTCCACCCATGTCCAATCCCATAATAATGTTGATTTCCTCATCAGCGGCAGTCAAAAAGATAATTGGTACTTTGGATGTCTGTCGGACTTTTTTACAAAAATCAAACCCGGAACCATCCGGAAGCGACACATCCAATACCAACAAATCATATTTTTCCTCTGCCCAAATACTATCCGCCTCTTTCATCGTTCTTGCAATATCCAATTCAAATCCCTGCTTTTTAAAGGCAAAAGAAAGACCATTTATCAAACTCAAATCATCTTCAAGAAGCAATATCTTGTTCATACATACTCCCTTCTCTCTGGAACGCAGATTTTCTTTTTATACAAATATAGCCTCCTCGTGTGCTCCAATTATATTTATTATACGTTTCCAAAGAAAGAAAGACAACTTACACTAATCCATATTTTAACTTTTCACGATTACGGCAGGAACCTTCTAGCATATATCATGTAATTATGGTAAATTAGAAAATATAACAACTTAAAAAAAGAATTGGAGTCGAGAAATTATGTATGATTGTGGATTTACCAAAGAAAATAATTGGTTTAGATATCGTGCTGGAGCAATTATTATAGAAAATGACTGTGTATTATTTGCTGGAAACAAGAATGAAAATTATTTGTATTCTATTGGCGGTGGAGTTCATATGGGAGAAACTGCCGAAGATGCCGTATTGCGTGAAGTTTTTGAGGAAACAGGTGTACACTATGAAATAGACCATTTGGCAGTGATCCATGAAAATTTTTTTAATGAGAATAGTGGAACACTAAAAGGATTAAATTGTCATGAAATTAGTTTTTATTTCTTGATGAAACCAAGAGGAACACAGGAACTTCATAGTAATAGTGTAACACATGGAGTGAAAGAAGAGATGCATTGGATACCAATAGAAGATTTGGATAAATATAAAGCATTTCCTAGTTTTATGAAGGATTATCTTGGTAAAGAGCATTTTGGAATTGAACATATAATAACTGATGAGAGAATTTGATTCATTCTGCTTTTATAAAAAAACCCCTGCAAACGTACCGTCTACAAGGGTTTTCTGTATTCTGCTTATTATCTCTTTGAGAACTGTGGTGCACGACGTGCAGCTTTGAGACCGTATTTCTTTCTTTCTTTCATACGAGGGTCTCTGGTTAAGAATCCAGCTTTCTTTAATGCTGGTCTGTAATCTGCATCTACGTTAAGTAATGCTCTTGCAACACCATGACGGATTGCTCCTGCCTGACCAGTGTATCCGCCACCCTTTACGTTTACTAAAACGTCAAATTTGTCTGCGGTCTCAGTCAGTGCTAACGGCTGACGAACGATAACCTTTAAAGTCTCTAATCCGAAATATTCATCAATGTCTCTTTTATTGATAGTAACTTTACCTGTTCCAGGTACTAAATATACTCTTGCAACAGAAGATTTTCTTCTTCCTGTTCCGTAATACTTTGTTGTATTAGCCAATGTAATCTGCCTCCTTTTCTCCGATTAAAATGTTAAAACTTCTGGTTTCTGAGCTGCATGCTTGTGATCCGGTCCAGCGTATACGAATAATTTTGTATACATCTGTCTTCCAAGAGGTCCCTTCGGAAGCATACCCTTAACTGCGTGTTCTACAACTCTTTCCGGATGCTTTGCTAACATTTCCTTTAATGTAGTAGCCTTTAAGCCGCCAACATAATCAGAGTGGCTGTAGTAAACTTTCTGATCCATTTTCTTACCTGTTACTGCAATCTTTTCTGCATTAACAACGATTACATAATCACCTGTATCAACATGCGGTGTATAGGTCGGTTTATTTTTTCCTCTTAATACTTTAGCAACTTCGGATGCTAAACGTCCTAATGTCATTCCTTCAGCATCTACTACATACCATTTTCTATCTACTGTAGCAGAACTAGCCATAAATGTTTTCATGGTTTTTCCTCCTTCAAATATGCATACCATATATCATCGGAAACTTAACGCATTTCCCTTGTCGCAAACCACAGTAAGCAAATAACTTTTCGAAGTTCTGTGATGTACCGGCACAGTTCCCCGCCTGCAGTTTGTATCTATAGTTTTAATGGTCTGCCGGGGCTTTGGCAGAACATTTCTATACTATGTCAGACTTATGTATTATATTACACGATGCCCCGTGTGTCAATATTTTTTTTGCCATTTTCCAAGTATCTGAAAACGAATTTACAAATATTCAATGCCAACCATCGTAAGCCCGCATGCCGGAGCCGTAGGCCCCGCCGCAGTGCGATCTGCTGCCGCAAGAACACCCATCATGTCCTCTGGCTCCCGCTCATGCAGCCCCACTGAAATCAGTGTTCCTGCAAGGATACGTACCATATTATACAAAAAACCATTCCCTGTCACACGAATTTTAATGATATCCTCCTCTTTTACCACAGTCAGTGCATATATCGTCCGCACCGTAGTCTCAACCTGGGCGCCGACCGTACAAAAGCTTTTAAAATCATGCTCTCCTACAAGATAAGCTGCGGCTTCCTGCATTGCCGCCACATCTAACGGACGGTAATAAAAATAGGTATCATACCGCTGTGTCGGAATTGGGAATTTCCGGTTTAATATCCGATATTCATAGGTTTTTCTGCTGTCACAGAATCTTGGATGAAAGTCCAAAGGAACTTCTGAGGACTCCTGTACCACAATGTCATCCGGCAGTCTCTGATTTAAAGCATAAACAATCTTATCCGCCGGGATTCTGGTATCGGTATCAAAAACAGCGACATTCCCAAGCGAATGCACACCGGCATCGGTTCGGCTTGCTCCTGTCACTGTAATTTCCTCTCCCAATAATTCTGTCAGTTTTTCATTTAAAACACCTTCCACGGTAACTGCATTCGGCTGTACTTGCCAACCATGATATGCAGTTCCGTCGTAAGCAACTATCAATTTTATACGTTTTTTCATCCCACAAATCTCACCCATACAAACCGAAGCACCAGCATCAACACAAAATAGACCACCAGAACCACATACGCCTTGCGGTCTGCTACGCCATAAGCAAGCGGCTTCATTTTGGTTCGTCCATGACCGCCGTGGTAACAGCGGGCCTCCATCGCCATCGCAAGATCATTCGCGCGCCGGAAAGCAGAAACAAAAAGCGGAACCAAAAGCGGAATCATCGCTTTTGCTTTTTTTATAATATTTCCACTCTCAAAATCTGCCCCTCTTGCCATCTGCGCTTTCATGATTTTGTCGGTTTCCTCCACCAGAATCGGTATAAAACGGAGCGCAATCGACATCATCATAGCAATTTCATGCACCGGAAGTTTTATTTTTTCAAGCGGCATCAGCGCCTTTTCCAGACCGTCCGTAAGCTGATTCGGAGTTGTCGTTAATGTCATAAGAGAAGTTCCTATAATCAGATAGATTAACCGTACCACCATAAGCACTGCATTTTTGATTCCCTCATAGGTAATCTTAAATACCCAAATCTGTACCAGCACCTCTCCCTGGGTCAGAAACAGATTAAAAATTCCCGTGATAATCATCAGCACAACAATGGATTTCAGTCCCTTTACCATATATGAAAATGGTACCTTGGATATACGAATAATGCTGATCAAAAATATTGTTGCCAACACAAATGCCGGAATCCCTCTGAAAGAAAACAGAGATATAATGTAAATCATTGTTCCAAACAACTTTACCCGCGGGTCTAACTTATGCAGAATAGAGTCTGCCGGATAATATTGTCCTAAAGTAATATCTTTTAACATACTTTTCTTCCCAACGCCTTTAATATTTCATCTTTTGCCTCACTTACGGTAGTCGCATTTACATCAACCGGCAACCCATTTTCGCTAAGTTCATGCATCAGATAGGTTACCTGCGGCGCCGCAAGCCCGATTTTTTCCAGTTCCTTATAGTGTTTGAACACCTCATGAGGCGCATCATCAAATATCATCTCTCCATGATTCATAACGATAATCCGCTCCACATACTGTGCCACATCCTCCATACTATGGGAAACCAGCACAATCGTAATCTTCCGTTCCTTGTGCATGGCAGATACCAGATTCAAAATCTCATCCCGGCCTTTGGGGTCAAGTCCCGCTGTCGGTTCATCCAGAATCAATACCTCCGGGCGCATGGCAAGTACACCAGCAATCGCAACACGTCTTTTCTGACCGCCGGACAGATCAAACGGTGACTGATAATACAGTTCTTCCTTTAGCCCAACACTTTTTAACGCCTCAAAAGCCCGAAGCCCCGCTTCTTCCTTGGTCAGCCCCTGGTTCTTTGGTCCATAGCAGACATCATCAAAGATTGTCGTTTCAAACAGCTGATGCTCCGGATACTGGAACACCAGTCCCACCTTGCTTCTAAGCTGCCTTAAATCATAATCCTCCGCATAGATGTCTTCGCCGTTATAATAAATCGTACCAGAGGTTGCTTTCATTAACCCGTTTAAATGCTGAATCAGCGTCGACTTGCCGGAACCGGTATGCCCGATGATTCCGATAAACTGTCCGTCTTCCATTTTCAGATTGATGTTTTTTAATGCCTGAATCTCATATGCCGTTCCGGCGCTGTATGTGTAATTTACCTTATCTAATATAATTGACATTTTTTTCTTCCTATTCAAATACTGTCCCGCCCCTGCGGGTACAATTTTTCCTGTTCCGATTCTTTACTGCTGACCTACTGAAAGCAATGCTTCCACTAACTCATCCCTGGTCAGGATGCCATCCGGTATCGGAAGCCCGCTTTTTTTTAATTCATGTGCGAGAAGTGTAATCTGCGGAACGCTTAAGCGGTATTCCTGCAATTCCTCCACCTGGGAAAAAATGCTCCGCGGAGTTCCCTTCATCACAACTTTTCCCTCGTCCATGACAAAGACATAATCCGCATTCACAACTTCTTCCATATAATGAGTAATTAAAATGATCGTGACTCCTGCCTGCTTGTTTAACGCCCGTACTGCCTTTAACACCTCTTTCCTTCCAAGAGGATCAAGCATGGCAGTGGGCTCATCCAGCACAATGCATTTCGGTTTCATCGCCATAACACCTGCAATCGCAACACGCTGCTTTTGTCCACCGGAGAGCTTGTTTGGAGAATGTGTCCGATATTCCAGCATACCAACGGATTTTAAACTTTCCTCCACGCGCTGCCAGATTTCCTCTGTAGGAACTCCGATATTTTCCGGTCCAAAGCCAACATCTTCTTCCACCACACTTGCGATAATCTGGTTGTCCGGATTCTGAAACACCATTCCGGCACTCTGACGCACGTCCCAGACATTTTCCTCCTTAGAGGCATCCTTTCCATCCACATAGAGCGTCCCTTCCGTCGGCGCAAGCAGCGCATTGATGTGCTTCGCTAACGTCGACTTTCCGGAACCGTTGTGACCTAAGATTGCAATGAACTGCCCCGGCCTTACGTCCAGGTTCACATGGTCAAGTGCCGTCTGAATAGCTTCTACATTTCCCTCTTCATCACGACGGATATACTCATGTACCAGTCCTTTTGCTTCTATGATATTCTGCTCTTTCATCCTATTTCCTCGTTTTTATATCTTAATTCCAATGCAGCCGGTGCAGGTCTCCCTCCAGCTTCATATGGTCAAAGTTATTCTGACGCAGTGCTTCATATAACACGATTGCCACGGAATTGGAGAGATTTAAGGAACGCGTCTCTCCAATCATCGGAATCCGTACACAGGTCTTTTCGTTTTCTACTAAAATCTCCTCAGGAATCCCCGCACTCTCCTTGCCGAACATAATATAACAATCAGGCTCATAAGTAACCTCTGTATAGGTCTGCTTACTCTTGGTCGTTGCCATATATATCTTTGCTCCCGGATTTTTTTCCAGAAACTCCTGATAGTTTACATAAGTTGCCACATCCAAGTCTGACCAATAATCCATTCCGGCACGTTTAATTGCTTTTTCATTTAACTTAAAACCGAGAGGTTCAATCAAATGAAGCCTGGTTCCTGTAGCAACACAGGTACGTCCAATGTTTCCGGTATTTGCCGGAATCTCCGGCTCATATAGTACAATGTTTAACTTTGCCATAATTATTTATCCTGTTTCCTTAACTTGATTACAAAATTTTCAATACGATCCAGTGCCGTTTTTAAACTCTCCAGAGAATATGCATACGAAATTCGAAGGAATCCCTCTCCGCAGGCGCCAAAGGCTGTTCCAGGCACTACCGCCACCTTCTGATCTTTGAGCAGTGCATTCGCAAATTCATCGGATGTCATGCCAAATTCCTTAATACAGGGGAATGTATAAAATGCTCCAAGCGGTTCAAAGCAGGGCAATCCCATTTCCTCAAAGCGGTGCAGTACATATCTTCTTCTGCCGTCATACTGCTCCCGCATCATTGCAACATCCTCATCCCCGTTTTTCAAAGCATCTACTGCCGCATACTGACTGGTCGTCGGCGCACACATGATGGCAAACTGATGGATTTTTAACATCTGATCCAAAATCAACCTTGGTCCACAGGCATAACCGAGACGCCAACCGGTCATAGCATGGGATTTGGAAAACCCGTTAATCGTAATCGTACGGTCCTTCATTCCCGGCAGTGAAGCAAATGACGTATGTGATTCATCACCATAGGTCAATTCAGAATAAATTTCATCACTAATCACAAACAAATCATGTTTTTCCACAACCTCGGCAATCGCCTCTAAATCTTTTTTTCGCATCACGGCCCCCGTTGGGTTATTTGGAAACGGAAGCACCAAAATTTTTGTCTTCGGTGTAATTGCAGCTTCGACTTCTTCTTTTGTCAGTCGAAATTCATCCTCCGCCTTTAATTCAATAATAACCGGCTTTCCGTTTGCCAGAACCGTACAGGGCAGATAAGACACATAACTCGGCTGCGGAATCAGTACCTCATCCCCCGGGTCTAACATTGCGCGCATAGCAATATCTATGGCCTCACTGCCGCCCACTGTCACAACAATCTCATGGTTGTAATCATACTCCAGATTGTACTTACGGTACAGATACTTGGAGATTTCTACCTTTAATTCTTTCAGTCCCGCATTTGAGGTATAAAATGTCCGACCTTTTTCCAGAGAGTAAATTCCCTCATCCCGGATATGCCAGGGTGTGTCAAAATCCGGCTCGCCCACACCCAGAGAAATGGCATCTTTCATCTCACTTACAATATCAAAAAATTTTCGAATACCGGAGGGTTCGATACCTACAATTGTCTCAGATAGGGGATTTCTCATGGTGTCATCAACTCCCTTTCATCTTTTTTCTGCTCTGCCATCACGGTTCCATGATCCTTGTATTTCTTTAAAATAAAGTTCGTTTTGGTGCTCAAAACGGATTCCAATGGAGAAAGCTTGTCAGAAACAAACTGGGATACCTCACGCAGCGTTTTTCCCTCAATCGTCACCATAAAATCAAAACTTCCTGAAATCAGATATACGGAATTGACTTCCGGATAATTGTAAATGCGCTCTGCCACTTTATCAAAGCCCATCCCTCTCTGCGGTGTCACGCGCACCTCAATAAGCGCAGTCACCTTCTCAATTCCGGTCTTATCCCAGTCAATCAGGGTATGGTAACCGCAGATAATGTTTTCTGCCTCCATCTGCTCTAATTCATTTGCCACCGTCACTTCATCTACACCGAGAACGATTGCAAGTTCCTTCAAATCGATTCTGCTGTTCTTCTCTATAAAAGTTAAAATTTTCTCACGCATTCCTTCCATCGTGCTATCCTCCAAAAATCTATCTTCATTCTTACTATATTATATTTTCCTGCTTCAATATATTCCGTCAGCCAACTACCTTGTAAAGTTCATCAGGCTTCGGCGGCTCTAAAAACCGCTTTTCCTCCTCATTGTACAGTACACGGTCATTTCCATCCGTTGCTTTTCCTATGACACTTGCGGGAATCCCTGCCTTTTCCAGTTCATGCACTAAAAGATTGCCGTCCGCTGCCGCCATAAGCATACAACCGCTGGATATCAGTTCATAGGGATTTAATCCGAAAAATTCACATATTTCAACGGTTTCCTGCCGTACCGGAATCTTTTTCAAATCTATTTCAAGTCCGACGCCAGATGCTTCTGCCATTTCCCAAAGCGCCCCGAAGATACCGCCCTCCGTGACGTCATGCATTGCACTAACGCCAGACCTTACGGCGACTGCGGCCTCCGACAGCACAGAAATATAAGCATCCAGATCCTTTGCCCGGTCAATAAAAGTCGTAGAATACTTAGAGAGCAATTCCTTTTCCTTTTCTTTTGCGAGAATAGCAGTCCCCTCAATCCCAATCCATTTTGATACTACAATGTCCATACCCGGTCTTACTCCTGCCGTGGAAATGAGCGTTCCCTTCTTTGCCTTTCCAACCCCGGTCACAGAAACAAGCGGACGGTTTACTGCCGCCGAAATCTCCGTATGTCCACCGAGGACCTGCATATTATACTTCTCACAGGCAGCTTCGGCTTCTTTCATCATCTGCTTTAACACCGCTTCCTCTGTTCCTACCGGAAGCAAAATGGTTAACATAACTCCAATTGGTTCTGCTCCGCTGCTGGCAAGATCATTCGCTGTCACAAGAATCGCCAGTTCTCCCATATCCTTTCCGGTTCCGGTAATCGGATCTGTGGACATCACAAGAATCTCATCCCCGGCAAGCTTAAGCGCAGCGCAGTCTTCTCCTACCCCGGCACCCATCAGTACCTCATCGCGTCTGTTGTGAAGTTGTCTTAATACGGAGCGCTTCAATACGCTTTCCGGTATCTTTCCTGTCTTCATAATGCCCCTTTTTATTTCCTGTATTTTGTATTACATCATAACATTTTGGCAATTATAACGCAAGGCTGTCCCACAAAAATGAGACAGCCTTTTTCATTTCTTTTTTTACTGTGCCACAGCCGCATCCGGGGCTGCTGCCGCGTCCGTTACCGGTGTCTGCTCCGCTGCCGGTGCCTGTTCCGCTGCTGGCGCTGCCTCTGCTGCAGGCGCCGCCTGGGTTTCTGCCGGAGCAACCTGATCCGGCGACGTTCCTGCTCCCGCATACTGTGCAGCTACTGCACGGACTGTCGCCTCATCCTGCGTTGCAATTGCTGCATTGATTGCTGCACATGCATTTGCATCATTTCCCACATTTCCTACAGAAATTACCTTCGGAGAGGAAGAATATTTACTGGTGTTTACCACTTCCCTGCTTTCCTCCACACCGTCTACCGTAACAATCTTCCACAACTTGGCAGACTGACCAACATGCGGTGTCTGTGTCGTCGCCACGTAGCCTATCGGAGCCGCTGCCGCATTGATCTGTACCGGAGGCGTATCCGTACTTACCGTCTCTGACTGATACTCCACCTTGCGGTTTTCCGGTCTTGTCTCCTCACCATATACGGTAAAATATACTTCGAGTCCACTGGTATACCCTTCAATATAAATCGGCGCATCCGTGGAATTTTTAAATTTCAAATCTTTATAAGTTCCCGCAATCGCAGCATCCCTGCTTGGATCTACATAATGCACCAGCATGGAATGATTGGAACGCTGGGTAACCTCTAATTCTGCATAAAGAACTGCATTATATAGCGTGGTAGAAACCTGACATACACCACCACCATAGGACTGTACGGTCACACCATTTTCATATGCCCCCGCCAGTTCATAGCCATTTTCCGCATCTAATGGTGCAATCGCTTCATATACGGAAAACTCGTCTCCTGGATATAAAACTGTTCCGTCAATCTTGCTCACAGCATTCTCGATATTTTCAATACGTGCCGCCGTAGAATCACTGAAATCTGTATGGAATGTGCCTAGCACATCTTTTACCTTTGAAAGGGATTCCTGATTTCCCTCCGGCTCCACCACATCGGCTGCTAATGCAATCTCTGCACTCTCTCCGTTCCAGCCCGAAGCAAAATAATCATTCACAGCCTGTACGGAATCATCCACATTTACTTCAATCCCCTGCTTGCCAGCCGTAAAAATAAATTCACTGTTTTCTCTGGTAAGACTGGCATTGACTGCCTTCTGATTCAGGCTGTCTGCCTTTTCTGTCAGGACTGCTGCTGTCTTTTCTGCATCTACAGCATAGACAATATCATAAACCTTGTTCGCATTCTCCAGATCTTTTTTATCTTTATAACGTTTAATCAAGTTGCCGGATTTTCCAATGCCCACTGCCTCATCTGCTACCTGGGTATTTCCCCAGCCAAGTCCAAGCTCACTGGCTTTTACGGTGACACTGTTCTCGCCCGCTGAAAGCAGAATATCCACATCTGTTGTTTCATTTACATAATTTTCCACAGCTTCTTTTGCTTCTGCAGATGTCATGCCGCCGACAGCAACTTCCCCGATATACACATTATCCGGAATCACATCATTTTCTTTTTCTTCTGCGGATACAAACATATCGGTGTTCCAAAGAATTGCACAAAGCATCACCACTGCTGCTGCAAAAAAAATACCAACTGATTTCTTTTTTTTCATAATCTTCCTCTTTCATCTATGAATGATAAGTAGTAACTATTCCCCTTCTATGTACATTTGCTATTTTAACATAACTGCCTTGTTTTTCAATGTGCATAACAACAAATATATTTGACAGAAACACTTGTTTTCTGTATATTATGAACATGAAAGAACTGACGCGATGCAGGCTATACTGCAACAGTCAAAACAAGGGAAAGAAGCATGGATGCACAAAGAATTAGTACGATTACTGCTGCAAAAATCCTGTTTCTTTTGGAGTTGTGAAAGTTCATCATAGCAATCACCTCATTTCTACTATAAATAATAAAGAAGGTTTATAATTATGTTATTTCCATTTTTGACCATTTTCATCCTGTTTCTTCTGACGCTGACTTATTTTCGCAATAAAGCAGTACATGAAGAAAAGGAAAACAGAGATAAATTCTGGGATCGGGAAAACCAGGCCAACCAGACCAGACGGCAGGACATTTCCGGACTTCCCTATATCGAAATCCCGCTTGACTCCCTTCCGCTCGGCATCTGCACCACTGATTACTGCAAAAAGCTGGAGGAACAGTTAACAGACCTTTCTGGCAGAAAAATCTTAAACTTAAGCAGCTTTTCCAATACCGATTTAAAGCTTACCTATGGAGCCGCAAATCTCCCATTCTTAACAGAGTGCGACCAGAATTTCACACAGCTTTCCAACCTTTTATACAGCTATGGAAAGGCTCTAGAGGATAACGGTTTTTGCAAAGAAGCGATTTGCATTTTGGAATACGGCGTTTCCATCAAATGCGATATGAGCCGCCTTTTTCTCCTGCTCGCCTCTCTTTATAAAAAAGAAAACGAACCAGAAAAAATAAAATCTCTCATAGAAAAGGCCTCCGACTTAAGCCCCCTGCTTCGGGATTCCACCATAAAGCAGCTTGAAACCTATTTATAATATTTTCCCATATTGGGAAATAATCTGATCTGTAATGCGGGACGCTTCACTTCGCGTTATCGTCTCAAAATTTACATCAATGCTTATTTTATGATAATCTATTAATTCTTTCAAGTGGATTTTTTGCACCTTTGTCGCCGGGGTCTGCCTCTTTGCCTTATATATGAGCGGCTTCGGTAAAAATGCTTCCTCATGCTCCGCAAAGTACGCTTCTTCCAGACGCTCCAATACCTCTTTGGTCGCAAGGGCATCTGATAGCGCCCTGTGTTCCAGACTCCGACTGATTCCATAATAGCTGCAAAGGTATTCCAAAGACCGATGTTCTAATTCTGGCAGAAATTTTCGCGCCAACTTTAAAGTATCCACCGCACTTTTTTCAAAGGGAATCTTTTCATTGATTGCCGCCTGCTTTAGAAAACTGTAATCAAAGATAACATTTTGCCCCACAAAGATGTCCTCTTTGCAAAATGACGCAAAATCTGCAATAATGTCCTCTATACACGGTGCTTTCGCAACCATCTCATCTGTAATTCCGGTAAGTTCTTTCACCCTGTCCGGAATCAGCATCTTCGGATTTACAAACGTCTCATATTGGCTCGTTACTTCTCCGTTTTCAATTCGTGCCGCCCCGATTTCTATAATCTTATCCCGTTTCGGGTTTAACCCCGTCATCTCAAGATCCAGCACTACATACCGTTTTAGCATTCTGATTCCCTGCCTTCCGTTTTTCCGATATCTACATGCCGTATCAATGCCTGATGATTTAACATATCCCTTTTTTCATAATCGAACAGCAGATAATATGGCTGCTCCTCTCGCTCCGGTAATGTGGATACCGTCTCCTCCTGCGGCATCCTGTAATCAAATTTTTCTATATGTTCCAACTTTCCTTTTTTACAGAATTTTCGTGTTAATTCTCTAAATTCCGACAAATCTCCGGAAAAAGCAGGACGGCTTTTTGCATTTTCCCTGCTGTAAATATCATAAGTTGCTGCCTGACGAAACACTTCCAGATGCTCTTTATCTATCGTCTCCACAAACTCCAGAAAAATGTTTAAACGCTGAATGCGCGAATGACTCAAAGAAAAATAGCCCTTTTGCTCATAGTAATCTCCTAATGCTGCAAACATGGCAAACGCGCTGTCAAACTCCGTTTCCAAAAGTTTAATACTCATGGGATATTGCCTGCTGTTATAGTATACCTCAAGCATCTCCTCCACCTGCTTGATTTTTAGCACCTCATCGAAACTCAGCCATTTGGTCTCCATCGTCTCGTAAGGCGGACGGCTCTGATAAATCACACCGTATTCTTTTGCATGTTCAAACATATAGGAGCCTTTTAACACCTTAAGAAATCCGAGCTGAAGCTGTTCCGGCTTTAAAGCATAAATCTCATCAAAGGATTTCTGGAACGTCATGTAATCCTCAAAAGGAAGCCCCGCAATCAAATCCAGATGCTGATGCACATTTTTCCCTTCTTTGATGCGGCTCGTTACATATTTTACACGCTCTAAATCCATGCTTCGATGAATCTCTGTGATGGTTTCCGGGTTTGTGGTCTGTACTCCAATCTCAAGCTGAATCAGCCCCGGTCTTAACCCGGCGATAAACTCGATTTCCTCATCCGTCAGAAGGTCTGCCGCTATCTCAAAATGAAAATTAGTTATTCCCCTATCGTTTTCTTTTAGAAATCTCCAGATTTCCATAGCATGGTGATGGTCACAGTTAAACGTGCGGTCTACAAATTTGACTTGGGGCACTTCCTTTTCTATAAAAAACAAAAGCTCCTGCTTCACAAGGCCAATATCCTTAAAACGCAGTTTTTTATCAATCGAAGAAAGACAGTAACTGCACCGGAAAGGACATCCTCTGCTGGACTCATAGTAAATAATCCGGTTCTTAAAATCCTCCATTTCATCATAACAAAACGGTATCGTACTCATATCAAGAGGTGTCTGTGGCTCTGTAAAAATCATATGCCCGTCCGCATTCAAAAATGCAAGTCCTTTTATGGTTTCAGGCTTTTCCCCGAAACATATTTTTCCCTTCTTCTCCAGGTTTACATAATATTCGCACAAGTCCTGAAATATTTTTTCCCCTTCTCCCACCATCACTCCGGTAACAAAGGGATGTTCCTGCAAGAAATTTTCAACTTCATAGGAAACCTCAGGTCCTCCCATCCAGATGGGCACATCCGGGCACAACTTATGAAATTCCTCCGCCACCGCAAGAACCTCTGA
Organism: uncultured Lachnospiraceae bacterium; assembly: GCA_945868305.1. GTDB lineage: Bacteria > Bacillota > Clostridia > Lachnospirales > Lachnospiraceae > Roseburia_D. Next base: position 18,262 of record CAMBKU010000005.1, read on the forward strand.
AATATTCCAGATATAGCAGGAAAAACATAAAACATCCGGCCTTTTTTTATAAATTCCACTTAAAATATATTCCATACGATGATTAATCGTATATTCCGCCAGTTCAATCTGCTCCCGGTACTCTTTCGCATACGCACGCAGACTGTATACCGCAAGATTGGAATGAATATATTTTGCATTGATTGCCGTAAGTAACAGTTTCATCCTGTTTTCCTCCAATTTCTCCATTAATTAAAAATCCATATTTCGGATATAATACTCCTCGAACTCCGGCTGTTCTGCCAAATTTAAGACTTCTGTCTCCGTTGCAATCTGCATAAGCCGCTTTTTTACTTCTGCGCCCTTGCCCTGGCGGCATGCCTTTGTATACTGATATGCTCCGAGCAATGACGTATTTCCCACCGCTTCTGCTTTCTTTTCCAGCTTTCCCGGAATCAGACCAAGTATTGCTGCTTTGTGCACATGTATCCGGCAGCCGAATCCTCCCGCCAGATATATTTTTTTTATATTTTCTTCCTGCACATCTGCTCTTTTAAGCAAAAGCTCCATGCCGCTTCGGATTGCTGATTTTGCCATCTGAAGCTGCCGCATATCTTCCTGGGTAAAGCAGATTTCACTGCCGTCCACTCTTTTCGCTACCGGATAATCAGACTTTCCGCCACAAAATGTTCCATGTCCGTCTACAATTCCTCCGCGATACAACTCCGATGCCAATTCCAGCACTCCGGTTCCACAAATACCAATCGGCGGCTTTTCTCCAATCGTATTTGCCACAAGTCTCCCGCCCAGAAGATTCGCCTGACAAATAGCGCCTTCAATGCCAGGAACCCCGTCCCGGATGTTTGCCCCTTCAAAAGCAGGTCCCGCCGAAGCCGCTGTTGCAAAAATTCTGCCATTCTTTCCAAGTGCCATCTCGCCATTGGTTCCAATGTCTGCAAACAGCACGGCTCCTTCTTCTTTATCCATTGACACAGCAAAAAGACCTGAAACAATATCCGCACCAACAAAAGCCGAAATGCCGGGAAGAACTGTCACCTGCACATTCTCAAAACTACTTTTTCCCGGTGCGATTTCCTTTTTTATTTTTTCGGTTAGTTCTAACGAAACCGGCTGGAAGGGTGCCTCCCCAAGCCCCTTGCAGGAATAGCCAAGTAACAGATGTTCCATCACGGTATTGGCAGAAATCACAAGCTGTTTCCAGATAATGCTTTCTCCCGGTTTCAGCCTCTTTCCCTTCTCAAACTCCACGCACAAAGACTGGATATCCGACCAGATCGCATCCTTTAAATCTGCGCCATGTCCTTTACAGGCAGCCTCAATCCGGCTTATCACATCACTGCCAAAACGGCGCTGACTGTTTTCTCCTGTCAGTACCCGTTCTATCTGAAAATCACTTTCTCGCACAAACGCTGCGGCAAGTGTTGTCGTCCCAATATCCAAAATCACAGTATATTCCTGCGCCGTACCAGATTCCTGCTGCGGTAAATTCCCCTGTGCCTTTATCCCTTCTATCTGCATTTTGGGTGTATTCTCATCCGGCAAATACATTCCTCTCGTAAGTCGCACCCGGATATCTTCTTCTACCGTATGACAGCACGCCAGTCGCCCTCCTGCCATAAGCTGTTTCTCTCCCAGCACTTCATCTTCCAGACATGACTCCGGTGCCGGGCTTTCATAAAACACCGCGCACTTTCCGCAACTTCCATTACCGCAACAGTTTTCCATCAATATGCCGAGTTTTCTTAATGCATCCAAAACGGTTTCTTCTCTTTTAACAAAAACCGTTCTGCTCTTTTTTCCTTTCTGTGAAATCACTGTAACCTGCGGCATTCTCTGCCTCCTTCCGGTACCTTCTTCTTTATCAAGTGTTCCTATTATATCATGGTTTTACTTTTTTTTCTCTTAAAATAATGTGAATTTCTTATAAATAAAAAAAGCATAGCAGTTTGAACCACCATGCTTTTTGCCTATATTTCTTTTTACACTCAACCCTCTAACAGACAATGTATCGGATAACCACATCAATTCCGCCAATAATCAGAAGAACTCCTCCGATACTGTAGGCCTTTGACTTTTGTTCAAATCCCAGACGATAACCTGTATACAAACCTAAAATCACCATAATCACGGTAAAACATACAATCATAAGCAGTACCTGGAGTAAACTGGTTCCCAAAAATCCAAACGCCACACCCGTAAGAATCGTATAAACGCTTGACATTGCAACCAGTTTTAAGATTTTTCGCAGTTTCAATCCGCCTTCCTCTCTGTGTTCCACAATACCTTCGTTTTTCCATGCCTTCCACACCATGCGGATACCAAGAACAATAAAAATGATTGCGGCAATCACACGGATTGTCAGTATCTGTCTATCTTTAATATCGTATCTTAGGGAAAAACCTCCTACGAGATTTCCCAGATATAAAGCCGCAGTCTGCAGGAGTGCCACAAGTGCACATCCTGCCGCCAGGCTTTTTTTATTAATCTCTGCTAACAAAGCTCCCTCACAGGTAACTACTCCGAATATGTCCAATGAGATACCCAGTGTTATCAACAATATTTCAATCCAATTCATAGTTTTCCTCCTGTATTATGGTAATCTCATTTGTCTCCCTGTCCATTATACTCTTATTTTTCGTCTGCGTCATCCACTTTTACAGAATCTGTCTTGATGATAAATTTCACGGTTCCGGTCGTGCCTTCCCCTACCTGAGAAAAGATCTGATAATCATTTCCGGCATCCAGAACTGCATCCAAACGGTCTAACAATTCTTTCACATCACCATTGTAAGCATCTGTGATTTTCCTGATGCCATCCTCATCAAATTCTTCCATACCCTCAGCCAACTCTTTTGCTCCATCTTTGAGTTCAGATGCACCACTGTTTAATTCTGCATTGTTAGATACCAGTGTCAATGCTCCGCTATTTAACTGGTCAACACCAATCTTCAGCTCTCCGGCTCCACTGTTTAACTGACCAGCACCACTGTTTACCTGGTTTGCTCCGCTGTTGACCTGGCTTGCTCCGCTGTTAACCTGATTTGCTCCTTCATTCACCTGGCTTGCTCCGGTATTGACCTGATTTGCTCCTTCATTCACCTGGCTTGCTCCGGTATTAACCTGATTTGCTCCTTCATTCACCTGGCTTGCCCCAGTATTGACCTGATTTGCTCCTTCATTTACCTGACTTGCTCCGGTTACTAAATTAGAAGCTCCAGTATCTAACTGCTGCAATCCACTGTCAAGTTCATTAACACCTGTTGCAAGGGCATTGATATTTTCTACCGTAAGTCCACCATTTGCAAGCTGAGTGGAAACACCATTTAGTGCAGTTGCTGCTCCCTGTGCTCCGGCATCGTTACTAAGCTGTTCCACAGCTGCCATCACACCACTCGCATCGACACTCTGGGCTGCTGCCTGTGCTGCCGCATTAACATCCTGTCCTGTCATTGCAGCGGTTGCAGTTGCTGTAGCAACCGCAGTTGTAACATTCGTCGTATAAGCTGTCATTGCATTTTGAAGCGCCTGCTTATCTGCTTCTACATTTGCTCCCTGTGTCGCATATGTCTGTGCCTGTGTCGTAAGTCCTGTTATCAGCTGCGGTACACCTGCTGCCAATGCCTGTACATTGGTATTCAAAGTATCTGCTCCCTGTCTTGCATTCGTGATACCTGTCGCCAATTCCTGAGTTCCTGTAAGCAGACTCTGGGTTCCATTTGCAAGATTCTGCGCTCCCGTTGCAAGGCTCTGCGTTCCATTTGCAAGGTTCTGTGCTCCCGTTGCAAGGCTCTGCGTTCCGGTTGCGAGACTCTGCGCTCCATTTGCAAGGCTCTGCGTTCCATTTGCAAGGCTCTGCGTTCCATTTGCAAGACTTTGCGTTCCATTTGCAAGGCTTTGCGTTCCACTTGCAAGTGTACTCACTCCATTCGTCAACGTCGGTGCAGAATTTGCCAACGTTCCGATGCCGTCTGCCAGAGTCTGAGTTCCGTCTGTATATGCGCTTATCGCATCCGCCAACGTCTGTGCACCATCTGAGAGTTCACCGGAACCATCCACAAGCTGGGAAGAAGCATCCGTAAGTGTCTCAAGCGCATCATCTAAATCTGATAAATCCATACTGTCCGCATCTACCGTCTGAAGACCATTCATTACAACAGACATCGTCATTTCCAGTGAAAAATTCTCCACATCAGCGGTCACTTCTATATGATCCGGAATTTCTACGTCCTCATCAAAATCATCTTCATCGATCTTTAAGCTTTCCTTCAAGCCGGGCATTGCAATACCTACCACAGCATTATTTTTTCCATCCGAAATCAGCGTTCCATTGGTAACCTCTACATTTTTGTAACTGTCATCCAAAACCATTCCTGTCACAACAGTAAACGGTACATAAATTTCTTCTTCGTTTCCGTTAATGGTTGCTGTCGTTTTTTCATTATTTGTATAATCAAAACGAATGGTTACTTTTCCACTCTTTCCCGCAATATCCTCCGGTGCCATTTCCTTTCCGTCCAGATAATAGGTGATTTTCTCGGAAACCGGTGCTTCCTTCGTCGTAGTACCCTGATAGAAAATATCATTTCCATCTGCCTGCCAGGTCAGTTTTTCTCCGCTCTGTTCAAATGTTTCATCACCTTTTACATTCTCAATATCCTTTAAATCAGAGGCATCTTCCAAAACAGCAGCGTCATCGGTATTTTTCAACCAGTCGCTTACAATTGTCTTATTTACGGTACCATCTGCACCGGAAATCAGATAAACTGTTTCCTCTTTTCCTGCGTCTTTTTTAGCATCTGTATTTATATCCTCTAAAACTTCGCTGATCGCATTTTCAACTTCGCTCTCATCACTTTCCTCGGATGCTTCCTCTGTATCCTCTGCTTCTTCGTTTACATCCTCCGGAGATACTTTTGCAGCACTCACTTTGTAAGTTCCGTATCCCGTTCCGAGAACTGCAATACAGAGCACACCTGCCACCACGCGAATGACATATTTATTTTTGAATTTTGATTTCAACTCTGAAAACTTCATTCTTTTTCCTCCTTTATCTTTTAACCCTTCGATTCTGAAAGATTACCGTAAACATGTTTCTTATCGATAAATCCTGCGCTTGTCTTTACAATAATTTTGTCAAATACCATAAACATTGCAGGCAGAATAAATGCTACCACAAGAAAACTAATGATTGCGCCTCTTGCAAGCAGCAGGCATAAGGAACTTATCATATCAATACTGGAATAAAGTCCTACACCAAAGGTTGCCGCAAAAAAGCTTAACGCACTTACAAATACGGACTGAAGCGAACTGTTCATAGCAGTTTCTATTGCCTCCTGTTTTCCTGCACCCCTGCTTCTCGCTCTCTTATATTTATTCGTAGTCAAAATCGCATAATCAACCGTCGCACCGAGCTGAATCGTTCCGATTACGATAGAAGCAATAAACGGAAGTACCGTACCCGTATAATAAGGAATGCCCATGTTAATGAAAATACCAAATTCAATCACTGCCACCAGAATAACCGGAATGGAAATGGATTTTAAGGAAATTGCGATAATTAAAAAGACAAGAATGATGGATACCGCACTTACCGTCTTAAAGTCCTTATCTGTAATCGTAATCAAATCCTGCGTACAAGGCGCTTCACCAATCAGCATCGCCGTTGGATCATAGCGTTTTATAATCTCCTTAATGTCATCACACTGTGCATTCACTTCATCAGATGCCGTCTTATATTCAGACATTACATATATTACCTGCAGATCACCGTTATCTAACATCTCTTTTATCTGATCCGGAAGCATCTCCTGCGGAACGGCCGGTCCTAAAATACCATCCTTTCCAAGTGCAACTGCTACACCATCCAGTTCATTGATTTCATCAATCATGTTAGAAGCGTCTTTATGGGACAAATCACTGTCTGCCAGAATAATATGGGTTGCACCCATATTGAAATCTTCTTCCAGCTTGTTATTCGCCTGAACGCTTTCCAGCTCCTCCGGCAGGGTTCCTGCCAGATCATAATATACATTTGTATTGTTATAGCCATACAATGCCGGAACCAGGATGACCAGAAACAGTATCATGAAGATTGGAAATTTCTTTGTTGCAAATCCGCCAATTTTATGAATACTTGGCATAATCGCTTTATGTCTTGTCTTTTCCAGCGCTTTATCAAATATAAGGATCAATGACGGAAGAACTGTTACACAACAGATTACACCGAGCACTACGCCCTTTGCCATAACTATACCGAGATCCAGTCCCAATGTAAAAGTCATAAAGCACATTGCCACGAAACCTGCAACTGTCGTAATAGAGCTTGCCACAACAGAACTTACTGTATTGGAAATTGCATGTGCCATGGCACGCTTCTTATCACCCGGAAACCGTTCCTGATTCTCCTGATAACTGTGCCACAGGAATATCGAGTAATCCATCGTGACTGCCAGCTGCAAAACTGCTGCTAACGCCTGGGTAATAAAGGATATTTCTCCTGAAATGAAATTTGTACCCAGATTATAAATAATCGCCATTCCGATACTCAAAAGGAAAAATACCGGAACCAGAAAAGAATCCATAGTCAATGCGAGGACAACTGCAGAAAGCCCGGCTGCCAAAATCACATAGGCAATCGCTTCACTGTTACAGATTTTTTTGATATCTGTTACTACTGCTGACATACCGCTTAAGAAGCACTGCTGCTTGGTCAGTCCACGCAGCTCTTCTATCGCATCCAATGTCTCATCTGCTGACATGGAGGTATCAAACGTCACAATCATCAGCGTGGAATTCTTTTCTTCGTTATTAAACGCATCTTTGATTTCATTCGGAAGCACATCCATCGGAATGGAGATGTCTGCCAGCGTATCATACCAAATAACGTCCTTGACATGCTCTACATCCTTAATCTCATTTTCCAGGTCAACTACCTGTTTCTCATCCATGCCCTCTACGACACAAAGAGAAAAGGCTCCCGTTCCGAACTCATCCAAAAGGATCTCCTGCCCCTTCATGGTATCAATATCCCCCGGCAAATAGGAGAGAATATCATAATTGATTCTCGTATTTATATATTCTATCCCGGCTGGTATCAATAACAGAAAGCTCAAAATCAGAATGGGAATTCTAAACTTTACGACCGCTTTTCCAAACTTAATCATTCCTTCACCTTCTCTTTCTTTTTTATCCTATGTTAATGCTTTAGAGGAAAAACATTTTCCCTTCCACAAGTCTACCTTATAATAAAAAAAAAGATTGAATCTGCAAATATTCAATCTTTCTTTTCTGTATCATTTAAATATACACTTTTTTTATTTTGTCATTTTAAATATACACTTTTGCCCTTCTGTATATTTAAATGCCCCTCATTTCGGCAATCACATCCTCTAAAGAATGCTTCATAATATAATTATAAATCTCCGCCAAATCTCTTGGCTCCACGCTCATGCCACTTTTAATCCAGGTAATGACAACAAAGCACATGGACTGTGCATAATAATCTGCCACCAGTTCCGGTGTAAGCCACGCATATTTCACAGACTTTACTGCTCCTTCTTCTGAAAAAATCCGCAGCAATATCCTTTTCACACAGCTCTTTACAATGTTTTCAAAAGAATTTTGCCCCTCCAGCTTACTGGCTCTTGTGTAAAAATTCTTTTCTCTTTCAATCGTTGTAAACAAAAGAATGAGTGCCTGATCTACCATGCCGTTTTTAAAAAGCGGCACCATGGGCTCTAAAAGCTCACTCATGATAATCCATTCCAGTAGCTCGTATTTGTCCTGAAAATGATTATAAAAAGTTGGCCGTATGACTCCTGCCTTATCTGTAATCTCTTTAATTGTAATTTTCTCGATGGGGTGCTTTTCTGCCAATTCTTTTAAGGCTTCTGCCAGCAGAGTATCTACTGCACTTTTCCCCTGACCTGTCATAAGTACCTCTTTCTATACTGCAAGCTTTGTAATTGTAATGCTTCTGGCATCCTGATCCGATAAAAGATTTATGATTTCGCCACTTTCCAACACCTTAACCTTTGGACGGAGCAGAAAATCATGGAAATTTTCCAATACCACTGCCCTTCTTCCATCTGACAGTTCCACCTCACAGCCTACCGGATATACTGTCACCCATTTTAAGAATACATCTACAATTTTCGGATCAAATTCCGATTCATTCATTGCCATAATGTATTCCACCGCATCCGATGGAGACATCGCATCGTGATATGGGCGCTTAGAAGTCATTGCATCATATACATCCGCAATCTTTACAATCCGCGCATAAATGGAAATATCCTCTCCCGACCTGCGAAGCGGATAACCCTCTCCATTATACCATTCATGATGTCCTAAAACACCCTCACAAACATCCGGATCAAAATTATAATTCCGTTTTAAAAATTCATAACCAAGCTTTGGATGTTGCAAAACCAAACGCTTTTCTTCTTCTGTCAACGAACGTCTTGCATTTAACACATCTACCTTTACAAATTTTTTTCCTATATCATGGAGTAATGCTGCTGTCGTCAGCACCTTCAACTCATACTCACTCATGCCATAATGCGCACCGATTACCGCTGCCAGCGTCGCCACATTCACTGAATGAAAATAAACATACTCATCATAATTTTTCAGATCCATCATGTTATACATGACGTCTCCGTCACTCAAGATATCCCGAACCACATCCAAAATCAGTTCACGTATCTCTTCCTCCTCCGTCTCCGGAGTGTGTTCCTCTTTCAGAAAGAAATCGTGAACCAGTTTAAGTACCCGGCATTTGATCTCGGGGCTTAAGACCTGTTCAATTTCAGTTCCGGCAGTAAATTCATCATCAATATATACACCCGGAAATCCATAATTATCAAGATTTTCGATATGCTCTTTACTCAAAATGAAATGCCGCGCCAAAAGCATCCGGCCCTCACCATCGTATATATCCTGCCCCAGTGCCATACCCGGCTGTAATCTTACGATTGGAAGATAACGCATAGGCATACTCCTTTTTTGTGATATTTCTTTTTCCTATTTTATAATAAAGTCAAAGATTTTACAATCCCTTTTCTTTTTCGACATCCGTGCAGAAAAAATCCCTGGAAAAATCCAGGGACTCTTTCTGTTGATGTATATACTACTAAGGGGATTAGATATTACTAATCTAATCGAATTAGATTAGTATCATATTAAACTTCAAAAATCAAATCGCCATAGGACGGCATTGGCCAAATATCCTTGTCAACAATCATCTCTAATTTGTCAACCGGCGCTCTTAAAGCATCCATATCAGCTTTCACTACATCTCTGTAGAATACAGCCTGATCTCTGCCTTCTTCCATAGCTCCGCCCTTTGCGGTGTCTTCTTCCAGTTTTGCTAAAGCAGCTTTTGTTTCTGCCAATAAAGCAGATACTTCTTTAAGCAATCCTGTCTGAACGCTGATGTCAGCATCGCATACAGATTTTACTGCTGCTGCGGATTCTGCAAGCTCTGTTGTATATTTGATAATTGCAGGAATAATCTGTTTTCCGGCAATGTCAATCATAGCCTTTGCTTCAATGTTAATTTCTTTCGCATAGGTCTCATATTCGATTTCTACACGTGACTCAAGCTCTGCTTTGGTGAATACACCGAATTTCTCAAATAAGGAAACTGCCTTATCTGTAGCAAGAGCTGGAATTGCATCTACCATGGACTTGATGTTCGGCAAGCCACGTTTCTCTGCTTCTGCAACCCATTCGTCAGAATATCCGTTTCCATTGAATACGATTCTCTGATGCTCGGTAGCATACTTTTTAATCAAATCATGTACAGCCAAATCAAAATCATCTGCTTTTTCCAGAACATCGCATGCTTCTGAGAATGCTTCTGCAACGATGGTGTTTAAAACGATATTCGGCTGTGCGATGGAATCCTGAGAACCAACCATACGGAACTCGAATTTGTTTCCGGTAAATGCGAACGGTGAAGTTCTGTTTCTATCGGTAGCATCCTTCATAAAGTCAGGAAGTGTCTTAACACCCGTCTCTAATTTAGAACCAGCCAAGCTGTGTGTAGCTTCACCAGTACTGATAAGCTGAGATAATACATCCTCAAGCTGCTCTCCTAAATAGATAGAGATGATTGCTGGTGGTGCCTCGTTTGCTCCTAATCTGTGGTCGTTTCCTACGTCTGCTGCAGCTTCACGGAGCAAATCAGCATGTGTATCTACTGCTTTTAAGATACAGGTCAGTACCAGTAAGAACTGAACGTTGTCATGCGGTGTTGTACCCGGTTCTAACAGGTTGATACCATCATCTGTGGTGATGGACCAGTTGTTATGCTTACCGGAGCCATTGACACCTGCAAATGGTTTCTCATGAAGCAGACACTGTAATCCATGACGTCCTGCTACTTTCTTTAATGTCTCCATAACTAACTGGTTATGGTCTACTGCGATATTAGCTTCTGCATAAATCGGAGCCAGCTCGTGCTGTGCCGGAGCAACTTCGTTATGCTGTGTCTTAGCGGTTACGCCAAGTTTCCAGAGTTCTTTGTTTACATCTTTCATGTAAGCAGCGATTCTCTCACGGATTGCACCAAAGTAATGGTCTTCCATTTCCTGACCCTTTGGAGGCATTGCACCGAAAAGGGTACGTCCGGTAAAGATCAAATCTTTTCTCTGTAAGTATTTCTCTCTGTCTACAATAAAGTATTCCTGTTCCGGTCCTACAGAAGGAGTTACTTTTTTAGACGTTGTATTTCCGAATAATTTGAGTAAACGAAGTGCCTGCTCATTGATTGCTTCCATGGAACGAAGAAGCGGTGTCTTCTGATCCAGTGCCTCTCCTGTATAAGAGCAGAAAGCTGTCGGAATGCAAAGAGTTGCGCCTGCTGCATCCTGTCTTACGAATGCTGGTGATGTGCAGTCCCAAGCTGTATATCCTCTTGCTTCAAATGTTGCACGAAGTCCACCAGAAGGGAAAGATGATGCATCCGGCTCACCTTTGATAAGTTCTTTACCGGAGAAGCTCATCAATACTTTTCCGTTTGACATCGGAGCAGAAATAAAAGAATCATGCTTTTCAGCGGTAACACCGGTAAGTGGCTGGAACCAGTGTGTATAATGTGTTGCGCCTTTTTCGATGGCCCATTCCTTCATCTCATGTGCGATTACATCAGCTGTTGCAAGATCTAATTCTTTGCCTTCTTCAATTACTTCTCTCAATTTTTTGTAAGTTTTCTTCGGAAGACGTTCCTGCATTACGGAATCATTGAATACGTTCTCTCCGAAGATGTCTGCTACATTGTAGTACTCGTTTTGAACTTCACTCATAACTTAATACATCCTTTCCTTTTTAACAAACACAATCCCCTATGTATTGTTTCGTTAGTTATTTTTCAGTTATGTAAACTAATAAAAAAGGGCATTCCACACCTATGGAACACCCTTGTTCATTTTCGCTACATATCCTGTTTCTGTTAATAAAATAGCTCATTCCATTGAAAAATGCAAGTAAATTTTTCACTTTTCCATGCTTTTTGCTATTTTTCACAAATGTCAAGCATTTTCTCTGTACTTTTTACGCACATTTACTATTATTCTGCCTTGCCAACAGAACCAAATAATTCCATCTTCTCTTTTACGGTAGCTTTGATTGCTTCTGCGCCCGGAGCAAGTAATTTACGAGGATCAAATCCTTTGCCTTCCAGATCCTTACCAGCTTCAATATATTTACGAGTAGCATCTGCAAAAGATAACTGGCACTCTGTATTTACATTGATCTTAGCAACACCAAGAGAGATTGCCTTCTTAATCATATCTTCTGGGATACCTGTACCACCGTGAAGAACTAACGGCATAGCTCCTGTTTTCTGCTGAACAGCATCCAGAGTCTCAAAGCTTAATCCTGCCCAGTTTTCCGGATATTTACCGTGAATGTTACCGATACCTGCAGCAAGCATATCTACACCAAGATCAGCGATTGCTTTGCACTCATCCGGATCTGCACACTCACCCATACCAACAACACCGTCTTCTTCACCACCGATGGAACCAACTTCTGCTTCGATGGACATTCCCATAGCATGAGCAACTGCTACTAATTCTTTTGTCTTAGCAACATTTTCTTCGATTGCATAATGAGAACCGTCGAACATGATGGATGTAAAGCCTGCTTTAATACATTTGTAGCATCCTTCGTAGGTACCATGATCTAAGTGTAATGCAACCGGAACTGTGATTCCAAGTTCTTCATCCATTGCCTTAACCATTGCTGCAACTGTGCCGAAGCCTGTCATGTATTTTCCAGCGCCTTCAGAAACACCCAGGATAACCGGGGATTTCAGTTCTTCTGCTGTTAAAAGAATAGATTTTGTCCATTCCAGGTTATTGATGTTGAACTGGCCTACTGCATAATGACCAGCTTTTGCTTTTTTTAACATTTCTGCTGCTGATACTAACATTTTTTTTCCTCCGTTTTTGTTTTATTTCTTAATGATACATTCAATTCGGTTTTATCATACCACTCTTTTGCGTAAAAATAAAGTTAAAAATATAACAATGTCCTGTTATGCCTTATTTTCCTTATTTTTTACCATGATTTCCAATGCCTTATGCACATTTTTTACGATGACATTTTTATGGTCACCACCAAATTCTCCATCCAGCGTCCATGGAATAACGTCCTCCGGCAAAAACTTTACGCAGTCTGTTTTAAAGGTATAAATCAAATCACTGTCGTCCTTTAAACTCGTCAGGCAGACTAATATCTCATTCCACTCTACTGGATTCTTTGGCATTTTGATCAACGTAACCTCAAAAAGACCATCATCCAGCAGGACATTTTTTCCGGTAAGCTTTTTAAAGCCTCCGACAGAAACAGAATTGGTAATCATTCCATAAGCAAATTCATCTTCGATGACATTTCCGTCATATTCCACTCTCATTTTATAAGAGGGGATATTATGTAGTCTTTTCGCTCCTTCCAAAATATATGCAGCATGACCCAAAATATTTTTCAGTTCCTGACTGGTCTGGTAGGAGACATCCGTAAATAAACCAAAGGCCGCAATATAAATAAAGGAATCTCCATTGAAATATCCCACATCCACCGGAAATGTTCTTCCCTCTACGGCTACATGGGCAGCCTTTAAAATATTTTTCGGAATCTTTAGGGAATTGGCAAAGTCGTTGGTGCTTCCAGCAGGAATATAACCCAGAGGAACTTTTTTCTCACTCTGCATCATACCTGTAACGGCTTCATCCAAAGTACCATCTCCACCACTGCAGACAACAAGGTCATAATCCTTTGCTTCTTCTTTTACCTTTCTCATGGCATCCTCCCGATCCTGGGTAGAATGAACGGTCACCTCATAACCCGCTTTTACCATAATATCTATAATATCCATCAATTTGTTCTTAATCTGTCCCTTTCCAGAACACGGATTAAAAATAAACAACAACTTCTTTTTCATATTTTATCGCTTCCTGGTATTTAAAATTTATTTTCCGGTAAGGAATTCTTCCATGGCCTTTAGAGCTTTTTCCTCATCCTCACCGTTTGCCTCAACGGTAATATTATCGCCATTCAAAAGTCCCAAAGACATCATTCCCATAATACTTTTTGCATTTACCCGTTTGTTTTCCACATCCAGATAAACCGTACTGGAAAACTTTGTCGCAGTTTGTACCAACATAGCAATCGGTCTTGCTTCCAGGCCATCTGATAATCCAATTGTCATTGATTTCTTAATCATATTTTTCCTCCTCTAAAATACACGCTTTATATCTCGCCTCTCAGTTTCCCTGCAATATCAGCTATTTTCCTCAGTCTATGATTAACACCGGACTTTCCCACCGGTGGCTGTAAATAGGCTCCCAGTTCCTTCAATGCTGCATCTGGGTACTTTAAACGTATCTCGGCAATTTCTCTCAAATTCTCCGGAAGGCTGTCTAAACCAACTCTTTCTTCTATATATTGTATATCCTCTATCTGGCGTACTGCTGCATTTACCGTTTTATTGATATTTGCTGTCTCACAGTTTACCTGGCGGTTTACAGAATTGCGCATCTCCTTGATGATGCGGACATTTTCCAGATTCATGAGTGCCACATGGGCTTCCATGACATTTAATATATCTACAATCTGCGCCCCTTCTTTTATATATACCACATAGTTTTTCTTACGGGCAACAATTTTGGCATCAAAATCAAAATCATTGATGACATCCCTAAGCTGCGTCGCCTTTTCCTCAGAAGGACAAACAATTTCAAAATGATAGGACTTTTCCGGATCACTCATGGAACCTGCCGAAAGAAATGCCCCACGGATAAATGCCCGCTTACAACATACGTTTTGTATGAGCAGTCTATTCACCAGTTCTCCATTTTTTCCTATGCCATCTGTCATTTTTAGTGCTGCCAGAATCTTTTCTATCTCATCTTCTCTGTCTGTAGAGATGACATAAATATGGTTATGGCTCACGCCATTCCCATTCCTTACTTCAATATCAGTACCTATATTAAAAGTTTTCTTTATTAAAGTAAAGCATTTTCTTGCAAGTGTTGCATTTTCTGTTGTAATTTCCAGTATCTTTTTTCCGTTTTTCTGTTCCAGCCTTCCATCAAAGCTTACAATCGCCGCAAGCTCCGCAATCCGGCAATGCCGGCTTTTGCTCATCTGCTTTGCCAGTTCATCCTTCACTTCACTTGAAAACGACATATAACTCCTTTATTTTCGCTTCGCATCTTTTTCGATATCTCTGTGTTCTATTTTCAAACCGTATTCTTTCTTCTTTTCCAGCCGCTTATACAACTCATTTGCCAACGTTACGGAACGATGTTTTCCTCCTGTACATCCGATGCTGATTACAAGCTGATTTTTTCCTTCTATAATATAGTTCGGAATCAAAAATCCCACCATATCCTCCAGTTTATCCAAAAACTCGTGAGCCTCGTCGTACTGCATCACATAATCCTGTATTTCCTTGTCATTACCATTTTTAAACCGAAGGCCTTCCACATAATAAGGATTTGGAAGAAAACGGACATCAAAAACTAAATCGGAATCTGCCGGAATACCGTACTTAAATCCAAAGGAAAGAATGGTAATAAACAGGTTTTTGTAGTCCTGATTCTGCTCGAATATCTTACTGATCTCCGCCTTCAGTTCCCTGGTCAGAAGTTGGCTTGTATCAATGATGTAATCTGCCCGCTTCTTTAAAAAGGCAAGCTTTTCTCGCTCCAGCGCAATTCCCTTGTCTACGCGTTCCCCTCCTGCCAACGGATGATTTCTTCTGGTTTCTTTATAACGTTTTACCAACACAGAATCTTCCGCATCCAAAAACAGAATTTCAAAGTTCTTTCCCTCACTCTGAAGCTGATCTAAGACCTCATTCAATTCATCCAAAGCCTGTCCCGAACGGATATCAATTCCAACCGCCACCTTTTGCAGTTCGGAATCTCGCAAATCTGCCAGTTCCACAAATTTTTCAATCAAGGCTATGGGAAGGTTATCGACACAATAAAAGCCAATATCCTCCATCATTTTAATTGCCGTACTTTTTCCAGCACCCGACATACCTGTCAAAATAACAAACTTCATAATAACTCCTTCCCGTCAGAATTCCCCAACTTTCTTTACTTCCGGTTCTAACGTCACTGCATGCTTTTCCTCTACCGTCTTTATTATTTCATCCATTAATTCACAAATGTCTGCTGCTGTGGCATTCCCTTTATTAACCACAAAACCACAGTGCTTTTCTGACACCTCTGCACCACCTACGGAAAAACCTTTTAATCCTGCATCCATAATAAGTTTCCCCGCAAAATGTCCTTTCGGCCGCTTAAAGGTACTTCCAGCACTTGGATATTCAAGCGGCTGTTTTTCCATGCGCTGTTTTCTCAGTTCATCCATTCTCTCTTTGATCTTTTCCGGTTCGGCGGCTTTTTCCAGCTTTAAGACACCATCTAAAACCAGATAACCTTTCTCCAGAATACAACTGTGACGATAGGATAAATCCAAATCCACGTTTGATAGCGTAATCACATTTCCATCCCGATCCAGTACCCGGACGGATTCAATGACATCCTTCATCTCTCCGCCATAAGCGCCTGCGTTCATGACCACGGCTCCGCCGAATGTTCCAGGTATTCCGGAAGCAAATTCAAGACCTGTAAGCCCAGCATTTGCTGCCTGCATGGAAACTGCAGCAAGCGTGGCACCGGCTTCCAAAAAAATATGCTCCCCCTCTGTTCGTATTTCCTGCATTCCCCTGCCGATATTCACCACGACACCGCGAATGCCCCTATCGCCTACCAGCAGATTACTTCCATTACCAATCACCGTAACCGGAACATGATTCTTCCGGCAGACAAAAAGTACGTCTGCAAGCTGCTCCGCAGACGGTGTGACAAAAATATCTGCCGGACCGCCCACCCGAAAAGTGATATGCTTTTTCATCGGCTCATCCTGCCGAATCTGTTCTTTTTCCAGTACCGTTTCCAGTTGTTCTATGATTTCCTGTCTCAATCTTCTTTCCTCAACTCTTTTTATGCTTCCTTCAAAAATGCAATATAGCCCTTATAGGCTTCGTATAAATCCGCCTTGCTTATAATCTCCCAGGGGGAGTGCATATTTAACACCGGAACGCCGCTGTCAATCACCTGCATACCATAGTTCGCAAGGATATAAGCGATGGTTCCGCCTCCGCCCTGATCAACCTTGCCAAGCTCCGCCGTCTGGAAAAACACCTGATTATCATCCATGATTTTTCTCATTTTTCCCATATATTCCGCATTGGCATCATTTGAGCCGTTCTTTCCTCTTGCTCCAGTATATTTATTAAATACAATTCCCTTACCAAAATATGCAGCATTCTTCTTATCCATGACAGACGGATAATTCGGATCAAAGGCTGCACTCACATCAGAGGAAACCACTTTCGAGTTCTGCAATGCCCTGCGCAAAGCCAGATCCGAATATTCACCCGTCAGGTTTAAAATCTCTGCGACTACATTTTCAAAACATCTTGACTGCATTCCGGTTGCACCAACACTACCGATTTCCTCTTTATCTACCAAAAGACATGCACTGGTATACTGTGGCTTTTCCATTTTTAGCATCGCCATAAAAGAAGGATAAGCACATGCACGGTCATCCTGTCCATAACCCATGATCATGCTGCGGTCAAAGCCATAATCTCTCGCCTCTCCCGCCGGAACAACCTCAATTTCAGCGGAAAGAAAATCTTCCTCCTCAATCCCGTAAGTCTCCTCCAAAATGCGCAGGATGTTTGCTTTTACTTTTTGTTCTCCTTTTTCCTCCTTTTCACAAAGAGGCGTACTACCAACCATCAGGTTTAAGTTCTCACCCTCTACGACCTTTGCTGCTTTTTTCTCCATCTGTTCGCCTGCAAGGTGAATCAGTAAATCGCTGACACCAAATACCGGATCTGAAGGCTTATCACCTATATTGACTTTTACTGTTGTACCATCCTTCTTTGCAATGACTCCGTGAAGCGCCAGTGGCAGCGTCACCCACTGATACTTCTTGATTCCACCGTAGTAATGGGTGTCAAGCATGGCAAGCCCGGTATCCTCATAAAGCGGATTCTGTTTTAAGTCCATACGCGGAGAGTCTATGTGAGCGCCAAGAATATTCATACCCTTTTCCAGACTCTTTTTCCCAATCACGAACATGGCAAGCCACTTGCCCATGTTATTAAAGTAGACCTTATCGCCTGCATTTAACTGCTTTCCTTCTTTGATTGCTTTTTTTAAGTCCTTAAATCCCGCACGCTCCGCCTGCGCCACAAATTCTGTCACACACTCCCGCTCTGTCTTGCATGCTGAAATAAATTTTCGATAATCTTCCGCAAACTCAAATACTTTCTTTACATCCTTTTTAGAATAATCTTCCCATGCTAACTTTCTTTCCATGAATTGCTCAAACCTCGGTTCTTTTTCTGTTTTTATTCTTCTTCACTATTCTTATTTAAATTTGCCTGTACACGACGGTATAATTCCTGTGCCGCATTGTATCCCATCTTCTTTTGTCTGTGATTAACTGCCGCAGTCTCGCAAATAACTGCCAGATTACGTCCCGGACGAATCGGAAGGGAATGGCAGGCTACTTTGTTGCCCAAAAACTCTGTATATTCTTCTTCCAGACCGAGTCTGTCGTAATCATTATCCTTTTTCCAGTCCTCCAGCTTGATGACAAGGTCAATGTTCTGCTTCTCCTTCACGCACTCTACACCGAACAATGTCTTTACATCAATAATACCGATACCACGAAGTTCAATAAAATATCTTGTGATATCCGGCGAGGTTCCGATTAACGTATGCTCATTAATCTTGCGAATCTCCACTACGTCATCCGTAACCAGACGATGTCCTCTGCGAATCAGTTCGAGTGCCGCCTCGCTCTTTCCGATACCGCTCTCACCCATAATCAGAAGTCCTTCGCCATAGACATCAACCAGAACGCCATGGATTGTGATGCATGGTGCCAGCTGTTCGCTTAAGGTATAGATTAATTCTGCCATAAATTCCGAAGTGGAACGTCCGGTTCCGAGTACCGGTATTTCTTCCTGCTGTGCAATCCGAAGAAAATCTTCATCCGGCTGCAGATCCCGGCAGAAGATGACACACGGAATCTCATATTTCAAAAACTGCTCATAAATAGTAATCTTCTTTTCATGTTCTAACTGCTGCAAATAGGTATACTCTACATTTCCGATAATCTGCACTCTTTTTTCCTCAAAATGATTAAAATACCCACTAAGCTGCAGTGCCGGACGGTTCACATCAGACAGCAAAATCTTTTTCTTTGTCAGATCAATGGTCTCCGTCAGATTTTTTAATTCCAGTTTCTTTACGATTTTTTCAATGGCCACACCTTGCATAATTTCCCGCTCCTTTATCTTAGAAATATAATTCTGATACTGACTTTAGTTTAGCATAGTTAAGTCAGTGCTTCAACTTATTTCGATTCCGTTCCCTTCTCCGTTTTCCCGTGAAAGAATGCATAAACCGCTTCTGCTGCCTGCTCATTCATTGACTCCGTTTCCTTTAACTCCAAAACGGTTGCTTCTTTAATCTGTTCTATGGATTTAAAGCGTCGCATAAGTGCTTTTCTTCTTGTCGGCCCAATACCCTCAATATCATCTAAAACGGAATGTACCTGTACCTTGCTACGAAGTGATCTGTGATACTCAATCGCAAAACGGTGTGCTTCATCCTGAATCCGTGTAATAAGTTTAAATCCTTCACTGCTCCTCTCGATGGGAATTTCTACATTATTATAGTATAACCCGCGTGTCCTGTGATTATCATCCTTCACCATCCCGCACACCGGGATATTCAATTTAAGTTCATCCAATACCTGGAGCGCAATATTGACTTGCCCCTTACCGCCATCCATCATGATTAAATCCGGGAATCTGGTAAAGCTTCCAAATTCCTCCGACATCTGCTTTTCTTCCAATTCCTTTTTTTCTTCCATACCATGAAGAAACCGCCTGGTCAGCACTTCATGCATAGAAGCATAATCATCCGGACCTGAGATTGACTTTAACCGAAATTTTCGATAATCACTGCGGCAAGGTTTTCCCTTTTCATACACAACCATCGATCCCACCGTTTGAAAACCGCTGATATTGGAAATATCATACGCCTCAATCCGGTTCAGTCCCTGCATATCCAAAAGCTTTTCAATTTCCTTCACTGCACCGATGGTACGGCCTTCCTCTCTCTTAATGCGTTCCTTGTCCTGACTTAGTACCAGCTTGGCATTCTTTTTTGCCAGTTCCACCAGTTTTTCTTTCATTCCCTTTTGCGGAATGCGGATATGCACTTTTGACCCCCGCTTTTTTGAGAGCCATTCCTCTATAATCTCCATATCCTCAATTTCCACCGAAAGCATAACCTCCTTTGGCAGAAATGGGGTTCCAGAATAGAACTGTTTTACAAAAGTCGTAAGCACCTGACTTTCACTGTCTTCTGCCGCAACCCGGACATAAAAATGCTCCCGTCCAATCAATTTTCCACTCCGGATAAAGAAAACCTGTACCACAGCATCCCTCTCATCATTAGCAAGAGCGATAATATCCTTATCCTCCCCGTCAAAACTGGTAATCTTCTGTTTCTGGGCAATCTGTTTCACGCTTGTAAGCAGCTCCCGGTATTCAAGCGCCCGCTCATACTCCATTTTTTCCGAAGCCTGCATCATCTTATCCTCGAGATCCCGCATCACCGGCTGATAATTTCCGTTCAAAAAAGAAAGTACCATATCGATAGACTTCCGATACTCCTCTTTACTGATATATCCCTGACACGGAGCATTACACTTTTTGATATGATAATTCAGGCATGGACGGTCTTTTCCGATATCTTTCGGCAGATTCCGGTTACAGGTACGTATCCGGTACATTTTCTGAATTAACTCTATTGTGTCCTTTACCGCTCCCGCACTGGTATACGGTCCAAAATACCGGGACTTGTCTTTTTTTATCAGACGCGAAAAGAGGACTCTTGGAAAATCTTCTCCAAGAGTCACCTTAATATAAGGGTATGTCTTATCATCCCTCAACATAGTATTATATTTGGGGCGATGCTCCTTAATCAGGTTACATTCAAGAACCAGTGCCTCCAACTCTGAGTCAGTGATAATGTACTCAAAACGTCGAATCTGCGTTACCATCTTTGCCTTCTTCGGTCCCTCATCATGACTCGGTCGGAAGTACTGTCGCACACGGTTTTTCAAATTGACAGCCTTCCCCACATAAATAATGTCATCATCTGCATCATGCATGATGTAGACTCCCGGTTTATCCGGAAGTTTTTTTAATTCTTCTTCAATCTCGAACATTATACCTCATCATCAACAAACATGCTGTCTGACGTACTATCCTCTGCCACGTCCTCTGTTCCCGGTTCCGGGATACCTTTCAGTTCACGGAAAATTTTCATAAATTCTTTTCCGGTAATCGTCTCATGCTCGTACAAATATTCCGCAATTTTATCTAAGACCTCACGGTTTTCCGTCAAAAGTCTCTTTGCTTCTTCGTAGCTCTTATTGATCATCTTTAGAACTTCCTGATCAATCTGGGATGCCGTCTCCTCACCGCAACTTAATGCTGCCCTGCCTTCAAGATACTGATTCTCCACACTGGCCAGACTCATCATTCCGAATTTTTCAGACATACCAAACTGGGTAATCATAGCTTTTGCTATTTTGGTCGCCTGCTCTATGTCATTGGCTGCACCGCTGGTCACAGATTGGAATACAATCTCCTCTGCCGCACGTCCTGCCATATAAGTAACAATCTTTGCTTCCAATTCTTCCTTGGTCTGCAGGAATTTTTCTTCTTCCGGCGTCTGTAAGGTATAACCCAAAGCTCCCATCGTTCGCGGCACAATCGTAATCTTTTGTACTGGCTCCGTATTCTTCTGCAATGCAGTCACCATAGCGTGTCCTACTTCGTGATAAGAAACGATTTTCTTTTCCTTCTCACTCATAGCGCGGTCTTTCTTTTCCTTGCCGCCCACAGCCACAATTTCAAACGCTTCAAACAAATCTGCCTGCGTTACAAATTTGCGTCCTTTCTTTACCGCATTGATTGCCGCCTCATTAATCATATTTGCAAGGTCAGAGCCTACAAGACCTGCGGATGCAAGTGCAAGCGCATTCAAATCCACATCATCTGCCATCAGCACATCCTTGGAGTGTACCTTTAAAGTTTCCAGTCTTCCTTTAAGATCCGGTTTGTCCACAATGATGCGACGGTCAAAACGTCCCGGACGAAGCAGTGCCTTATCCAAGACTTCCGGCCGGTTGGTCGCTGCTAAGATTAAAAGTCCTTTTGAGGTATCAAAACCATCCATCTCTGCAAGAAGCTGGTTTAAGGTCTGCTCTCTTTCGTCATTGCCACCGCCGAACCGGCTGTCACGGCTCTTACCAATAGCATCGATCTCATCAATAAAAATAATACAAGGTGCCTGTTTCTGTGCCTCTTTAAACAAATCTCTCACACGGGATGCGCCGACACCAACGAACATCTCTACAAAATCAGAACCTGCAAGAGAGAAAAACGGTACACCTGCTTCTCCGGCAACCGCCTTAGCAAGCAGCGTTTTACCCGTTCCGGGAGGGCCGACCAAAAGCGCTCCCTTCGGCAGTTTCGCACCAATTTCTGTATATTTCTTCGGATTATGCAAAAAGTCAACGACCTCCTGTAAGGATTCTTTTGCTTCATCCTGCCCGGCTACATCTTTAAACGTAACTCCTGTGGTCTTCTCTACATAAACCTTGGCATTGCTCTTTCCGACACCCATCATTCCGCCGCCGCCCATATGCTTCATCAAAAATCCGAGCAAAATCCAGACCAACAGAAGCGGTATCACGAAACTTAAGATATTGTATACCCAGGTAGATGTATTATCCGGAATCGTCGCCTTAATGTCGATATTCTTTTCCTTTAATAAAGGAAGTAATTCTTCATCATTTACATATCCGGTATAATATGTCATAAGGGACATAGTTCCTTTTTCTGTCTTCGGAATAATGTTGATCTGCTGAGAAGCGAATTCAACGCCTGCGACTTCATCTTCCTCCACCATCTTTAGAAATTCGGTGTAGGAAACCTCCTTTGTCATGGAAGATGTCTCCCACCTGCTGATTAAGCTCATAATAAACAGTGCCACTAACGTCACAACAATGAGCATCAAAAGCATCTGCCCGTTTTTATCATTCTTTTTATTTCCGTTATTGTTGTTTGATCCTTGTTGATTTTCCATTTTTTCCTCCGCAAAGTTATAAAAAACTATTCCGTTTTTTATAATATCTTCTTTATTATATGTTTAAAATAAAAATTAAGCAATATATACTTCGTGAACTTTTTTCCTTTTTTCTTAAATTTTTCTAAACTGAAAACTTTTAAAAAAACAGGTAGATTTTTTGTCGAACAAGTTATATAATATATTGGTTATTTTTAACGTTGAGCTTTTAAATTTTTATATATCATTTATTATAAGGAGGATTTACCTATGCCTGTAAAATACGTCTTCGTCACTGGCGGTGTTGTTTCCGGTCTTGGAAAAGGAATTACTGCTGCATCTTTAGGACGTCTTTTAAAAGCCCGTGGCTACAAAGTCACAATGCAGAAATTTGATCCGTACATTAACATTGATCCCGGCACCATGAACCCCATCCAGCACGGAGAAGTCTTCGTCACAGATGACGGTGCAGAAACTGATCTGGATCTGGGACATTATGAAAGATTTATCGATGAAAGTCTGACCAAAAATTCCAATGTAACCACCGGAAAGGTATACTGGTCTGTTCTGCAGAAGGAACGCCGTGGCGACTTCGGCGGAGGCACCGTACAGGTCATCCCGCATATCACTAATGAAATTAAAAGCCGTTTTTACCGCAACTTTACTGCAACAGATGAGACGCATATCGCCATCATTGAAGTCGGCGGCACCGTAGGCGATATTGAGAGCCAGCCTTTCTTAGAGTCCATTCGTCAGTTCCAGCATGAGGTTGGACATGAAAATGCCATTTTGATTCACGTTACTTTGATTCCGTATATCAAAGCATCCGGCGAATTAAAAACAAAGCCTACCCAGGCCAGCGTAAAAGAGCTTCAGGGAATGGGAATCCAGCCGGATATTATCGTATGCCGTTCCGAACAGCCGATAGATCAGGGTCTGAAGGACAAGATTGCTCTTTTCTGTAACGTTCCAAATGGACATGTTCTCCAGAATCTGGATGTAGAATATTTGTACGAAGCTCCGCTTGCCATGGAAGCAGAAAACCTTGCCAAGGTTGCCTGTGACAGCCTGCATCTGGAGTGTCCAGAACCGGATCTTGCAGACTGGACAGAAATGGTAGACGCCTTAAAGAACCCGGTACAGGAAGTAAATATTGCACTGGTCGGAAAGTATACACAGCTTCACGATGCATATATTTCTGTTGTAGAAGCCTTAAAACACGGCGGAATCGCAGAGCGTGCAACCGTAAATTTAAAATGGGTAGACTCTGAAACCTTAACTGAAGATAACGTAAACGAAGTTCTCGGAGATGTAACGGGTATTCTGGTTCCTGGCGGATTCGGCAGTCGTGGTGTTGAAGGCATGATTCTTGCTGCAAAATATGCAAGAGAAAATCAGGTTCCATACCTCGGTCTCTGCCTTGGTATGCAGGTTTCTATTATTGAATATGCCCGTCATGTCTGTGGAATGCACGACGCACACAGCATCGAGCTGGATCCGAATACGACACATCCTGTCATTGCCTTGATGCCGGATCAGGACGGTATAGAGGATATCGGGGGCACTTTAAGACTCGGTTCTTATCCTTGTGTACTGAAAAAGGATTCCAAGGCATACGCTGTTTACGGCGAAGAAGTCATTCATGAGAGACACCGCCACAGATACGAAGTCAATAACGATTTCCGTAATGTCTTAACCGAAAACGGTATGGAATTATCCGGTATGTCTCCGGATGGAAGAATCGTAGAAATGGTAGAAATTCCGGGACACCCGTGGTTTGTTGCAACTCAGGCACATCCGGAATTCAAATCCAGACCAAACCGCCCGCATCCGTTATTCAAGGGCTTTGTAAAAGCTGCGATTGACAGAAAGACAAAATAAATTACCTATATATAACAAAAAAGAGTTTTGCAGTTCAAAATCAAACTGCAAAACTCTTTTTTTAAATCTCTTTTTCCGAAACATTCTCAAGAAAACGCAGTTTTGCGGGTTCCTGTTCCTCAAGAGCCGACTTCACGGAATAGCCTTTTCTCTGATCATTCATCTCCTTTAAGCACTTCTGACAGAGCGTTCCGAAAGTAACCTTGGCTCCGCACCGCTGACAATATGCGTTCATGATGGTTTTTTCTCCACGCTCCTTGTATTCAATGCGACCTTCCTTAATCCATTGCCGCACCATTTCCAATGGAATCTGGAAGTGCTCTGCCACATCATATTCATTTACTTCCTCGCTGCGGATATAATCTCTTACATCATCAAAGATAAGCTGTGCCTCACAGACACTGCACAAATCTTTCATATAACTTTCCAGCAATAGCTTTCCACAATTTTTGCAATATCTTCCATTTTTGAATAGCGGTTTTACTTCCATTGTCGTTCCCCCTGTCACGTGTCATAATCCTGCAAAATGTCTCTTAAGTATGTTTGATAGCGCTTCGCCACCTCTTCCGGCGCATGCAAACGCACCTTCTTTCCCAGTCCTGAAAGCCAACCAAAAAACTGTCTGCTCACAGCCACCTTTGTCCTCAGGAAAAAGGTGTTTTCATCCCGTTTCCGCACGCTTACCTCCTGCCCGAATCGGTCTATCATAACACCAATCAGCGCATTTTCGCAAATCAGAGTAAGCGTTTCTTCTTCCCCCGCAAACATGCCGAATGTCTTTTTGGTGTATGCACCCACATCAAAATCCGCAAACAACTCCGCCCCTTCCCGCGGTTCTTTGGTCGATGTGATTCGAAGCATCTTATCCACCCTGAAATGCTTAATAATTTCTGCTTCCCCATCATAGGCAATCAGATAATAATTTTCGTCATCCCAGGAAAGTAAAAACGGGCTTACTTCATAAAATTCCCCGTTCTTCTTTAATTCCATTTCCTTTTCAATGGTCCACGCAAAGTATTGAAAACGAATTTTTACTCCTTTTGCAATCGCCTCATAAATCTTATCTACATTATAATAGATTTTTTCATTGACAGCCTTGCTGCGGTTCGTCACCACGACCTGACGATTCAACTGCTTCGCATTCTCTTTACTGGTTAACTTTTCCAGCTTGTGAATCAATTCTCTGGACTTCTTTGTCGTAATAAATTTGGATGCCTGTACAGCATCTACAAGAAGTTTCAACTCTGCCAGTTCAAATTCCCGCTCTGCCAGATAATATCCACCGGGCTTCTCAGAAACCTTTATGATATCCACACCAAAATCGCACAATGCTGCGATATCATTATAAATGCTCTTACGCTCCGCCGAAATACCATAGGACTCCAGCTTCTCAATCAAACGGGCTGTGGTCATGGGATGGTTCTCATCAGACTCCTCTACTAAAATCTTTAAAAGATAAAGAATTTTTAATTTCTGCTGATAAGACTTCGCCATGATTTCACCCGCTTTTTTGTGTTAAATTAATGATATAATGAGATAATTCTTTTGTCAATGTGGCATTTTATTCTCTTTTTCATTATTCTGTGGAAATATCACATTAAATCTGGTTCCGAGGCCTTCCCGGCTCACGATATCATAATATCCCTGATGCTTTTCCACAATCCATTTTGCTATGGAAAGTCCGAGTCCTGTGCCGCCTGTGCTGCTGCCACGCACCGCATCTGCGCGATAAAAGCGGTCAAAAGCATGCTCCACATCCTGACACGACATCCCGATACCATTATCCTGTATCCCGTAAAATGGAACGCCCTCCGGCGCAAGATTACCAACCCGTATTGTAATGTCCTCCCCTTCAGACGTATATTTTGCCGCATTATCAATCAAAATCCGGGCGGATTGTTTTAACATATCTGCATCACCATAAACAAACGCATTTCCGCTTTCTTCAAAAATATAATGATGCTTCTCATCAATCATCAACGATTCCTCGTAAACCTCCCGCATAATATCATTCAGGTTACGCATCTGCATATCCAGTGTCTGTCGGTTGGAATCTCCCCTTGCAAGGAAAAGAAGCTGCTCCACCAGTTTTTGCATATGCGTGGACTCATTTTTTATCGCTTCAATGGACTCTGTGAGAATTGCCTCATCATCCTTTCCCCATCGATCCAGCATATTAACATAACCCTGTATAACTGCAATAGGCGTACGAAGCTCATGGGATGCATCTGACACAAACTGCACCTGCTGTTTATAGGACGCCCGCATCCGTTCCAGCAAATCATTGAGCGCCGTCTCGATTCCCTCCAATTCCTTATCATGCATCCGGATTCTGGCATCCGGCTTCTCTACCTTCAGATTGGATATCGCATCTTCCAGATTGTGATATTTTGTCTCATCAGGCTCTGCCTCCTGAAAAGCAAGTTCACTAAGTTCCTGTGCTTTTGCCGCCAATTCATTTAAAGGGCGTAGCTTTTTTCGTACATCAGCAGTTCCATTTATCAGTCTGCCCACCAGCTCCAAAAGCTGACAGGCTACCACTGCGATTCCCGCTATACCAAGCCACAACAGCCAGTTTCCAATCTCTATCTGATAAAAGTACGAATCGCCTTTCTTCCCTACCTGATATACTACATCCCGCAATGAAGTTCCAAACAAAAGCTTCCGTGAATATGTGATGGAAAACTCGCCAATCATCTCCATATCCATACCATATATAAATACCACCGCCAATAGCACGCACACCAAAACATCAAACGCCAAATACGCCGTAAATAGATGGTACACATTTTCAAAATTTATTTTTCTGGCAATAGAGGTTACTTTTACCGCCTCATTCTGCTTTTTTTCCTGTCCGTTTTCTGTACTCATCGATTTCTTCCTATTCTATTCATCCTTGATCACATAGCCCACGCCCCGCACTGTCTGAATCCACTTCACGTTGTATACGTCATCAAGCTTGCTTCGAAGATAGCGCACATAGACATCAATCACATTGGTTTCTCCCAGATAATCATAGCCACATACTTTTTGCAGAAGTGTATCTCTGGAAATAACAATATTTTTGTTTTCCAGTAACACTTTTAACAGTTCAAACTCCCTGTGGGTCAGTTCAATTTTATCACCCTCATAGGAAACCTCATAACGTTTTACATCCATAGTAAGTCCCTTACAGGTAAGGAGGCTGTTCTCTTTTTTCGCACTTCCCCCGCTTCTTTTCTTTAAAATCAAACGAATTCTGGCAAGAAGCTCCTCTATCGCAAAGGGTTTTGTCATATAATCATCTGCCCCGCCGTCAAGCCCCGCCACCTTATCCATAACCGCATCTCTGGCAGTAAGCATAATCACTGGCATGTCAGAATTTTTACGCAGACGTCTTAATACTTCAAACCCATTTAATTCCGGAAGCATCACATCAAGCACCATCAGGTCAAATTGACCTGACTGCGCCTTCTCCAACCCTTCTCTTCCGCTTACCGCCTTCTCCACAGCATAACCCTCATGCTGTAATTCCAACTCCAAAAATCGTCCTATTTTTTCTTCATCTTCTACAATTAGTATTCTGGTTTCCATTCCGGCTCCTTTTTAGAAACGAACAAGGCGCATCAAGTGCGCCTGTTTCGTCCTTTTTTATTTTTCTTCTTTTGATACTGCATCGTTAAATTCATTCTTGATGTTTTCTGCTGTCTGTGCCACGCCATCCATTGCCTTATTGATATCAAAATCTACCGCATGCATGTCAGGTCCCACAAAATGATATCTCATGTTAAAGAACAAGCCGACAATCAGTAACGGCAGCACAATCCAGAATGCAAAGAGCAGTAATACCACAAGCAGTGTGACTGGTACCCGGAAGAGCTCCTTTCCGCCCTTCTCTACACAAAAACTGTTCGTATTTCCTTTTTCTAAGATTTTAAGGCACCACTGCCCGAAACGCTTCATCGTATCCTTAAAGCTGCTCTTTTCTTCTGCTTCTTTCTCATACTCCACTGAGGTCTTCTGGTTCTGCGTCGAATAACTTGACTGTTCCGGCGAAGGGGTCTTCCCCTGCTTTTCCAGATAAATCATGGCATCTAAAATATCCCAGTTGCTGTTTTCAAGCGCTTCCTTCGCTTCTTCATATGTTACATTTGCGCGTTCTCTTAATTTTTCTACCTTTTCAAAATTTTCCATTTTCTTTTCCTCTTTTCTTTGTATCTTTTGTTTGTTGATGATGTTATCTTACGCAATCAAAATTAAACAAAAATGCAAAGAAGATTAAAATTAGATTAAAAATAAAGATAGCATCTGCCTCTTTGTATTTTCTATATGCGCTTCAAAACGTTCGATTGCTTCTTTTTCTTCTCTTTTTAAGACCGCATCCATGAGGCATTTATGTTCTTCGTTAAAGTCTCGGCTTTCTCCCTTCATTAATAAACTCTGTTTCCGGTACACCTGACTGATATTCCACAAATAACTGCAAATGGAAAGAAGGACATCATTACCGCAACCCTTTATGAGTGCATAATGAAACTCCTTATGTCTTTCATTCCACTCCGGATTAATTTCCCTTTTTTCTTCATCCAGATAAACCTGTGTATGCTCTAATTCATATGCTTTGGCAATAATATTGCTCTGCCACTGAATATCTCCGTTCTTTAAAGCCAGTTTCAAAGCAGCGCCTTCGTTAAGCCTGCGGGCTTCCATGACATGTTCTAATCTTTCTTTATTTAACTCTACCACATCAAAGCCGCAATTCGGTCTTTGTTCCACAATCCCCTGTGCCGTGAGTTTTAAAAGCGCCTCCCGCACCACTGCAAGCGAAACTCCAAACTCCTCCTTCAGACTGCTTATATTCAGATTTGCTCCCGGCTGTATTTCTCCGTTCATGATAGATTTATATAATTTATCATAAATTTCTTCTGTAAGACTCGAAGACTTTTTCGTCCTTGCCATACTTCTATCCCTGCGCTTTCTCTCACAAACAATTTAATTTTATTATAATATAATTTCCCTGATAAGTCCATATCAATCTATTCTTCTTGACATAATCGATTATTTGTCTTACAATCTATTTACAAAAAGGAGGATATGTTATGAAACTATTACATTTTTTCGAAGATAATCAGCTTTACCTTGGAATACAGACGCAAAAAGGCATTCTAAATGTCAACAAAACTGTTGCCGCAAACAATAGCTCCCTTCCTACCACCTTAGAGGATATATTCATACAGGTGCAAAACGATTTTTCCTATTTAGACCAATATTTAGATTTATCTCCTGTGTTTTCTCAAGCAGAAAACATAACCTTTGCGCCAAGTGTTCCAAATCCGGAAAAAATACTGTGTATCGGACTCAATTACGATTCCCACATTAAAGAAGTCAAACTGGAACATCCAAAAGTGCCAACAATATTCAGCAAATATAACACCTGCCTGACCGGACATAAATCAAAAATCCACTTACCTAAAGATGCCCAAAAATTTGATTATGAAGCAGAACTTGTAATTATTATGGGAAAAACTGCACACAATGTTTCAAAAGCAGATGCGCTTTCTTATGTCTTTGGCTATTCTGTTGGCAATGATTTTAGTGCCAGAGATTTACAGATGCAAACCGGACAATGGCTCTTGGGAAAGGCCTGTGACGACTTTGCCCCACTCGGCCCATATATTGTCACCGCAAATGAAGCAAATCCTGACCATCTGGATATAAAATGCGAAGTAAACGGTATTTTGCGTCAACATTCCAATACACAAAATATGATTTTTGACTGTGCTGCCATCATCAGCTACCTTTCACAATATATTACCCTAAAACCGGGAGATATTATTTACACCGGAACACCGGAAGGCGTTATCCTGGGTGAACCAGAAAATCGGCAGCAATGGCTGAAAGCCGGTGATCAGATTACCGTTACCATCGAAGGTCTTGGAACACTGTCAAATACACTTTGTTGACATAACAAAAAACAGGGCTCTAAAAGTCCCTGTTTTTTCGTTATGCTTCTTTTATTCCTTTATGTGATAGCAAATGACTTTTTAAGCTGCGCTTCATGCTCCACACAGATTGGGTAACTTTCTACCAATTTATTTTCATCCAAATGCAGAATACAATTACATGCCCGGCATACAAACTCGTAGTCGTGCGTAGCAACAAATACGACCTTCCCCATCTGTGCCAGACGTTTAATCAGTTGGGCGACACGCAGCATATTATCAAAATCAAGCCCGCTGGTGGGTTCATCAAATACCAGGATATCCTTGTGGCAGATCATACTAACTGCCACCGCCAGCCTCTGTTTTTGTCCCCCGGAGAGTGTATTGGGATGCCACTGGCTAAAACGGGCCAGATCCAATTCTTCCAGGGTTGCCTTTGCCAGTTCCGTGTCAGGATTTTTAATACCAAACGTACTCTCCTGTTCTACACTCTCTGCAAAAAGCTCATAATTGACATCCTGCATGACCAGATAAGAATGCTTCCTAAGCGCCTTGCGGGATTGAACGGTGCCATTTATAAGAACTTTTCCGTCCATTTCCTTGTGCAGTCCACAGATTGCTCTCGAAAATGTCGTTTTTCCTGCGCCATTATGTCCAACAATTCCAATCACCTCGCCCCCTTTCACAGAGAGGTTGATATTTTCGAGAATTCTTTGCTTTTTATAGTTTAGGTTCACATTTTTCAGTTCCAGTGTTGCACCCGCAGATCTGATTTGATGCCAGGACGGCTCCGCAGCCCGCAAATCCGTGGCTCGCAGCCCCATTTTCTCGCGTTGCTGTTGCGTCAATGCCATAAGTTCATGCGGCGAATAAATTTTCTTTAATCGTCCCTGCTCAAAATAGAAAGCGCGGTCAATGATATCCATCAAGTAATACAAACGGTGTTCTGCTACCAAAATAGTCTTTCCCTGTCGTTTCAACAACTGAAGCGTTTTTTTCAATTCAATAATAGCATCCATATCCAAATTGGAAGATGGCTCGTCCAACAGATAGATGTCGGGATTCATTGCATATACCGAGGCAAACGCAATCTTTTGTTTTTCACCACCAGACAATTCAAAAATACTCCGCTGGGAAAGCTTCTCAATGTGCAGGTCTTTTTCGGTCTGTTCTACTCTCTGGTGCAACTCTCCAAACGGAAGCGCCGCGTTTTCGATACCAAAAGCAATCTCACTATCTGTATCCGTATTAAAAAACTGTGTCCTTGGATTTTGAAATACAGAGCCAACCTGCCCGGCAATCTGGTACATTGGTGTCTCCGAAATAACCATATCATTTACAATAACCCGGCCATGCAATTTACCAGGAAAAAAATTGGGAATCAGTCCATTGATAAGCCGGGTAAATGTCGTCTTGCCGCAACCGGATCTACCGCAAAGCAAAATACACTCTCCATCTTTAATGGTCAGATCCACCGGTTCCAGCCCCTCTTGTTCATTTCCTTCATAAGAAAAGGAAACATTCTCAAAACGAATCAATCCTATTCCTCCTCTCATAAAAACCTGCCAATTACCACATAGGCCAGAAAGCAGACAACAACAAGTACATCTGTAAAATGAAAACGAATATCTACATAGCAGGTCCGCGATAATGGATTTTCGATGCCACGCGTCACGGATGCAATAGAAAGTTCGTCTGATGCTTTGGATGCAGCCATGAGAAGTGGCGCGTAGATACATTCCAATGTCATTGCCGGGCGGAACAAAATCCCTTCCAGCGATGGCGAAACATCCCTCAGCCGCATAGCATCTTTGATAAAGTGCCAATCTTCTTGAATGGTGGGAATATAACGCAGCATAATAGCAAGCGGAATGGTAAGGGACTTAGGTGCGTGTAATTTATTCATGGCAGAGAGGAATTCACTGATTTTAGTTGTGGAGATAATAATACCGCCCATAAACCCACAGAGATAAATCTTATGCACAAGTCCTAAAAATGCGAGCAAGGACGCTTGTAGAGTTTCACTGGCATAAACCATTACGAACATAGAAATGGCATAAAAAAACGCATATCCAATTGCGCCTCCAATTGCCAAACGAACTTTTCCGCTAGCTAATGCAAAGCAGGCAATCAGCAACACCAATCCCATCTCATAGGTGAGATTAGGTGCCATAGCAGCCGCAATAACGCAAATTAGCAGCAGCAGAATTTTTGTTCTTGGATCAATCCATAGCCATTTATGGGATGCCTGCCTATTCATGCGGTGATTCCTGCCTTTTCAAACTGCTTCACTAACAACTTCTTACCAGCCCAACCACTCAAAGCTGCCACAATAATCGTGCCTCCAAACATAAGAACAAGAGTCATAGGAGAATAGGCACTCATCATGGTATCCAGATAGCCTTCCGTTGCATTTCCGCTTTCAAGCATAGACGCAGCCCAGGCTTTTGGATCAATCTCAAAAACGATATAGGACCCAGTGAAGCCAAGGCACTGGACAGCATAAGCGGCAATATTCGCTTTCACATTCCGATACTCTTTGCTTCCTGCAATAATATCTCCCAGGATGCCACCAATCACAATACCTAAGTCCATCGCCCAATGCATACCCATGACAAAATAAATAATTCCCAGCAAAATACCTGCAATCGTCAGCGGACCGCGCTTTGGCACCTTAGCAATCAACAGCAGATAAATTGGACCAGCCAATATTGCAGCACCCACAGGAATATAAAACGTGGTTGCTGGATTCATCCCAAACGGAATCCCTCCAATCTGTGTTGCAATATACAGCAAAGCCGAAAAAATACCTGTTGTAACCAAATCTTTAACAGTTAAACCTTTCTTTTGTGTATCCATCTTCCGATACCTCCATTACGATAAATTTTCTTTTCCGTTCAATATTGACTTTCCTATTTTGAACAGCTATACTCTGGTTAGAAGTCACTAACCATGCGGTAATAAAAATACTACCTTTTTTTGCAAGATGCAATGTGTTTTGGCACAAAAGGTTGAAATGGGATTAAAGTAAGTTGAAATGGGATATTCGGTGAGAGGTTCATGTACGAGTCAACAGAAAAAAGTTATAAGAAAATATTAAACGACTATAAGTGTTTTCGGGTAGATACGCCAGACAGATTTAATGCTTTGGGACAGACCTGGGAAATGGATGATGAAATCGGCAGCGGCTATATCTGGGCCTACTACTACAAGGATCTATTTGCCATCAAAATCCATGATATTTCTTACCACAACGAATCCCTCGTGGAATTTGATATGCCGGAGAGCCTGTATATTGCCTACTATACTTCAATCTCCGGTGAGGAATTAGCCCCATATCGCAGGCTAAATGCTAACTGCGTCAAAACAAACTTAAACGGCTATCGCAAGTTTAAAGCAATCATGCACAAAAACATTCCGATTCGTTCTGTTGGAATCGAAATTATGCCTGCTTACTATGAAGATTATTTACAAAAAATGTATCCCGGAATATATGTAAGTCCATATGATGCTTTCCTTGAAGTTGATGAGACAACAGATTTTCCGGCAATGATTCGTTTGCTCAAGCAGATTGAAAACTATAAAGAAACCGGAATGGCTGGTCATCTTTTCTATCAGGCGAAGGTCGCCGAAGCTATTGCACTTGTAATCGAGCGAAAAAAACACTTTAAGGAAACAAAGAATGTAGCAATATCCCCTTCAGATATGCAGGGTATTATGTATGTAACATCCTTTATTTCGGACCACTATGCGTTTGATCTTTCCGTAGAAATGTTGACACAGATTTCCTGTATGAGTGAAACAAAATTGAGAAAACTGTTTAAGCAGATACACAAATGCACCATCACGGAATACATACATAACCAGCGAATCAGTCAGGCAGAATATCTTTTAGGACATACAGATTACCCCATTCGGCAAATTGCAGAAAGTGTTGGCTATACACATACCAGCCATTTTGCGGATTTATTCCGACGAACCACAGGGCTTTTACCCAGAGAATATCGCAAAATGTCAAAAAGGGAGCAGAACGAACATAAATAGAATTCCCTAACTCGTTTGGACTGTTATTTCAAGTTGCATTTTTCCCGCCATCATGCTATGATAAAGTTAATAAAATAGAGAATACCGGAGACATGAGCGAGGTAGATAAAGCTGCAGGACAGCTTTATTTTCCTTGCTTTTTTTATTAAAAAGGAGAGGTCATTATGTATGATGTAGCAATTATCGGTGCAGGAGTCATCGGATGCGCCATAGCGAGAGAATTATCAAGATATGAGATAAACGCCTGTGTCATTGAACGGGAAGAGGATGTCTGCTGCGGAACCAGTAAGGCAAACAGCGCTATCATTCATGCTGGATTTGACGCCACACCCGGCACGTTAAAGGCAAAACTAAATGTGAAAGGAAATGCCATGATGGATGACCTTTCGAGGGATTTAGATATTCCTTTTAAACGAAATGGTTCCCTGGTTGTCTGTACGAAAGAACAAAACCCCGAATATTTACACACACTATTGAAAAAAGGAGAAGAAAACGGAGTACCCGGACTTGAAATTTTAAATAAATTTGAAGCAAAGAAACTGGAACCAAACCTGGCAGACGATGTAATTGCTGCGCTCTACGCCCCCACCGGAGGTATTGTATGCCCCTTCCACTTTACTATTGCTCTGGCCGAAAACGCCTTTGCCAATGGCATTTCCTTCTTCCTGAACAATAAAGTAGAAAAAATCGACAAAAAAGACAGCTGCTACGAAATAACAACGGATAAGCAGACATTCACCGCAAAAGCAGTTGTCAACGCTGCCGGAGTATATGCAGATACAATCAGTGCCATGGCAAGCAAAGAAAACATCCATATCACTGCCAGAAAAGGGGAATACCTCCTGCTTGATAAGTCCGCCGGCACCCATGTAAACCACACCATTTTTAATCTTCCAGGCAAAATGGGAAAAGGCGTATTGGTTACACCTACCATTCATGGCAATCTGTTAGTGGGTCCTACCGCAGTTGACACGGAGGATAAAGACGGCACGAATACCACAGAAAAAGGGCTTAATTCCCTTTCCGCCACTGCTGCCCTAAGTGTCAAAGACCTCCCCATGCACCAGGTAATCACCTCTTTTGCCGGACTGCGCGCCCATGAGGAGGGTGGAGACTTTATTCTTCGGGAAGCCGATGACACACCGCTCTTTTTTGAAGCTGCGGGAATTGAATCTCCGGGACTTTCCTCTGCCCCTGCCATCGGTGTCATGATGGCAGAGCTGATCAAAGACCGGCTTCATCTGGAAAAAAAGCCAGACTTTATCGCCACCCGAAAAGGCATCTTAAACCCGACAGCCTTAACTCTCGCAGAACGAAATGAACTGATCAGACAACAGCCTGCCTACGGAAATATCGTCTGCCGCTGTGAAATGATTACCGAAGGCGAAATCTTAGACGCCATCCACCGCCCCTTAGGCGCCCGCTCCTTAGACGGAGTGAAACGCCGCACAAGAGCCGGAATGGGACGCTGTCAATCAGGTTTTTGCTCTCCACGCACTATGGAAATTTTAGCAAGAGAGCTTCCCCTTGCCATGACGGAAATCACGAAATGCGGACCGAAATCTGAAATCGCACTGGGTCACAACAAAGAGATTTAAGGAGGTCATCTTATGAATACATATGATTTGGTCATTATCGGCGGCGGACCTGCCGGACTTGCAGCAGCCGCTTCCGCAAAGGAAAACGGCATCGAGCATATCCTGATTCTGGAACGGGACAAGGAACTTGGCGGCATCTTAAACCAGTGCATACACAACGGCTTCGGACTGCATACCTTTAAAGAAGAACTAACCGGACCGGAATATGCCTCCCGCTTTATTAAAAAAGTAAAAAACTTACAGATTCCATATAAACTGAATACTATGGTCATGGATGTTTCCCCTGACAAAACAGTAACCGCCATGAACCGTACCGATGGCATGTTCCAGATTCAGGCAAAAGCAATTATCCTGGCAATGGGCTGTAGAGAACGTGCGAGAGGTGCCCTAAATATCCCAGGCTACCGCCCTGCCGGAATTTTTTCCGCCGGAACCGCACAGCGTCTGGTTAATATAGAGGGCTATATGCCTGGCAAGGAGGTAGTAATCTTAG
The DNA here is from genome assembly GCA_945868305.1 of uncultured Lachnospiraceae bacterium. Taxonomy (GTDB): domain Bacteria; phylum Bacillota; class Clostridia; order Lachnospirales; family Lachnospiraceae; genus Roseburia_D. Next base: position 54,950 of record CAMBKU010000005.1, read on the forward strand.
GCTCCGGTGACATCGGACTTATCATGGCAAGACGCATGACCTTAGAAGGCGCAAAAGTAAAAGTGGTCGCAGAGCTTATGCCATACTCCGGCGGCCTAAAGCGCAACATCGTGCAGTGCTTAAACGACTTTGATATTCCGCTGAAATTAAGTCACACCGTTGTGGACATCGAAGGAAAAAAACGGGTGGAGGCCGTCACGATTGCTGAAGTCGGACCGGACAAAAAGCCGATTCCTGGAACCGAGGAACGCTACACTTGTGATACACTCCTTTTATCCTGCGGTCTGATTCCTGAAAATGAACTCTCCAAAAACGCTGGAATCCTTTTAAACCCGGTAACCTCAGGTCCGGTGGTAAGTGACAATCTGGAAACAAATATCGAGGGCATTTTCGCCTGCGGCAATGTTCTCCACGTTCATGACGTGGTAGACTATGTTTCCGAGGAAGCTGCCTCTGCCGGAAAAAATGCTGCTTCCTACATAAAAAACGGAAAGAAAAACTCCAAAAAAACAGTGACAATTTATCCAACAGACGGTGTGCGCTACACCGTTCCAAGCTCCATTCATCCGGAGGAAATGGCAGATTCCCTGACCGTTCGTTTCCGCGTCGGAGATGTTTATAAAAACTGCACCATTGCCACTTATTTTGACAATGAATTGATTTCCAAAAAGAAACGTCCAGTCATGGCTCCCGGCGAAATGGAAGAAATCCGATTAGAAAAGGATATATTAAATTCCTACCCGCATCTTTCAACGATTACAATAAAAATTGAGGAGGCATAGCTATGGAAAAGAAAGAATTGACCTGTATCGGCTGCCCTTTGGGATGCAGCATCACAGTGACTTTAGAACAGGGTGAAGTGACAAATGTTACAGGAAATACCTGTAAACGTGGTGACATTTACGCAAGAAAGGAAGTAACGAACCCTACCCGTATCGTTACTTCCTCAGTGAAGGTAACAGGCGGCACCTCCGCCATGGTCTCCGTCAAAACAAAAGAAGACATTCCAAAATCCAAAATCTTTGACTGCACCGCCGCTTTAAAGGATGTTACCGTCACCGCTCCGGTCAAAATCGGAGATATTATTCTTGAAAATGCAGCGGGAACCGGAATTCCCTTCATTGCAACCAAAAATGTGGATGCGGCAGGATAAATCCTATTGATGCTTCATTTTTGCGACAGCAAACATTTTTAATTTCAGCGGAAAAAGTTGAAGCAGCCTGTTTTTTAGTCCAGGGATAATAACCTCTTTGTTATTCATTAATCCCCGGTAAGCAATACGCGCAACAACTTCGGCAGACATTGCATCGGCCGGAGTAGTTGTTCCTTCTCTGCTGAAAAAACCTGTTTTTGTAGCTCCGGGACAAAGCGTCGATACCTGAACGCCCTTTGGTTTTGCCTCATAGCGAATAGCTCTGCCATAACTTAATACAAACGCTTTGCTTGCAAAATAGGTAGATGTGTACGGTCCCGGCTGGAAAGCACCGGTTGACGAAACATTTAGTATTTTTCCCCGTTTCTGTCGATACATATCCGCAATAACTAACTTGCTTAAAGATACAAGATTTGTCACATTTATGGTTATCATTTCTTCGTCTTTCTGCAAGTCAATTTTATCCGTTGCACCGACAAGTCCAAAACCAGCATTGTTAATCAGAACCGTAACCGACAAATGATCCATTTTTATTTTCTGATATAATTCAGATGCGGCTCCCTGCCTGGTTAAATCCTGCTCGTAAATATGAATGGGAATATTGTATTTTTCATTCAACTGCTTTTTTACATTTTCTAATCGTTCCTGATTGGACGATACCAGAATAAGTCCATAACCATTTTCCGCAAATAATATAGCCAGCTCATAGCCGATACCACTCGTAGCTCCTGTGATTAACGCAAATTCCATGAAAAAGCACCTCCTTTTGCAGATAATTATAGTTCGGCAAAAGGAGGTTGTAATTCACATTTGTTAATTCATATCTGATTTTTTAATTCTTTTCTGATTCTGCTCATAGACCCCGGTTTGATACCAATATAAGAAGCAATATACCTTAACTGCAACCGCTTCTGCAGACTCGGATATTCTTTGCAAAAATGTATGTAACGCTCCTCTGCTGTAAGAAGAAGCAGATTTTTGGCGCGGCTTTCCAGTTTTTCGATTTCGCTTAAATACATATTTTCAATGCATTTTCCTATTTGCCAATCTAACGATACAATCTCCCGGACTAAAGAGTACGGCAGCCTGACGCATTTACATTCCTCTAAGCATTCCACATAAAATGTCGAATGCTTATTTGTTCTATAACACTCTGATCCGAAAAAACAGTTTTCAAATGCAAAACACTTTGTAACTTCGTTTCCTGCCGCATCTATATAGTATCCTCTGACAACACCGTATATAATATAGTAAAACGACTTTACTTCTTCATCCGCCCGGATAGGATGATCCTCTTTTTCAAAGGTTACAATAGAGGCATGTGTATCGATAAGTGCTGTCAGCTGATCATTTAAGTCTATTTTCAAGCATTGTTTTAAGTACTCACTTGGCTGTATTTTCATAAATCTACCTCCGCCTTGCTACTTTAAAAAAAAATTGCTATGATAATTTTATCATAAAATTTAATCCAAGGAGTGAAAAACGTCATGAACCGAACCTTTCAAGAAGCCATTGAAGACTCCCCCATCATTGCCGCCGTCAAAAATGATACGGAATTAAAGAAGTGTCTTTGCTGCGACAGCCGGGTTATTTTCATCCTTTATGGAGACATCTGCAATATTGCTGATATTGTAGACACGGTCAAATCTGCCGAAAAAATTGCCATGGTACATCTTGACCTCATCAGCGGCTTAAGTGCAAAGGAAATTGCCGTTGATTTCATCAAAAAATATACAAAAGCCGATGGCATCATTTCCACCAAACCGCAGCTTATCAAACACGCAAAAGAGCTGTCCCTCTATACTGTCATGCGCTTTTTTGTCATTGATTCCATGGC
>CAMBKU010000006.1 GCA_945868305.1 uncultured Lachnospiraceae bacterium
GGGAGGAAACATGCAGCAACCGCAGAATATGCCGATGGGAGGAAACATGCAGCAGCCGCAGAATATGCCGATGGGAGAAAATATGAGAAGACCGGAAAATGAAATGCGGGAAGAAGTCAGCGAGATGCCGGAAGTGATGCGGATGCAGGAGAGCAGGCTGGAGTATGAGATAGGGGACGACAGTGAATTATAAAGTTTTTATGAAGAAGCAGTCCATTCATTGACAAAAAGATTTTCTGCCCATATAATGAAAAAAGGTTGGCAGTTGCTGCTTTCTGCGGCAACTGCTCTTCTAATAATAGAAACTGGAGTGAGGGAAAATGAATTTCTTGGATAAAATGGAAAGGAAATTTGGAAAATATGCAATCCCGAATTTGATTGTATATTTGATTGGGGCATATTGTATTGGATATTTGTTACAGTATATGAGTCCAGGCATCTTAAAATATCTGAATATGCAGCCATACTATGTTTTGCATGGACAAATCTGGCGTATCATCACATGGATTTTCCAGCCTACGGAGTCAAATCTGTTCTTTTTGATCATTATGATGCTGTTCTATTTTCAATTAGGCAGAGTATTGGAAAACACCTGGGGAACTTTCCGTTTTAATGCATATATTTTCGGTGGAATGTTGATTACGGTAGTAGGAAGTCTGCTTTTATATGGGATTATTTATCTGTTTTTTGGACAGGCATTTGCCTATACTGCAAGTGGGTTAATGGGTAATATTATTAGTACGAAATATATCAATATGTCGATTTTTCTTGCTTTTGCCGCAATGTATCCGGAAATGAAGGTAATGTTGTATTTTGTAATTCCGATTAAAATGAAATGGATGGCAGTGGTATATCTGGTATTTATCGGCTATGATCTGATACAGGTCTTTTCCGGCGTAAATGCAGTGCTGGGAAGTGGAATGGCATGGTGGGTAACCATAATCATGCTGGTGACGATTGCGCTCTCGCTGCTCAACTTCCTGATCTTTTATCTGTCCACTAAAAATTTACGGCGCTATTCGCCTCATGAGGTACACAGGCGCAGAGTATATCGTGCGCAGACAAGTGGACCACGGCATGGTGCAAAAATCTCAAAGCATAAGTGTGCAATTTGTGGTAGAACGGAACTGGATGATCCGAATCTGGAGTTTCGTTTCTGTTCAAAATGTGAAGGTAACTATGAATATTGCCAGGATCATTTGTTTACGCATCAGCACATACACAGAAATTAGAAAAAAGTTAAGCGGCATAGTCGATTCGGCTATGCCGCTTATTGATAAATCAAAAGAATTGCTTTTTCTGATATTGGATGGCAGTAGTCGTCCCATGAATATACGGTTCACTTGTTTTACTGCTTTGTGCTATAATATTGCAAAAGTTTATAAGGAGGAGTTATATGGAGCGTTTTGTAAAATGTAGTGAAAGACCGATTAGTATGGAAAAAATTGGAATAGAGGATATAGGAAAATGAAAAGAAAAGTGGAAATTTTAGTTGCAGGTATATTGTTTACGGCAATAGCAGTTCTGACCGGGTGTGGTCAGAAAGAGCAAAAGCAGGTGATGATTGAAACAGAGACGGCTGAAGTGTCGGAGACCACAGAGAAATCAGAGGTGGAAGAAACGTCGGAGACGGAGATTGTGGAAGCATTAGAGACGGAGACGTTGGAAACGGAACAAGAGATAGAGACTTCTGAAATGTCAGAAAATTCAGGAAACACAGAAAGTACAGAATCAGATTCGGAAACAGAGATAGCTGAGACAGAAATAGAAAAGCAGCAGCCGCAAACATCAGGAAAACTGGTTGTCATCGATGCCGGACATCAGGCAAAGGGAAACAATGAGAAAGAACCAATTGGACCGGGAGCATCCGAGATGAAGGCGAAGGTAGCAGGCGGAACTACCGGAGTTTCCACCGGAAAACCGGAGTATGAGTTAAATCTTGAGGTGGCATTAAGATTGCAGGCAGAGCTAGAGAGCCGGGGTTATCAAGTTATTATGGTAAGAACGACCAATGATGTCAATATCAGTAATAGTGAGCGCGCTGCGGTGGCAAATGAAGCGGGGGCGGATGCATTCATACGTATTCATGCCAACGGCTCTGAAAATTCCGCAGCAAATGGGGCGATGACCATCTGCCAGACGGCTTCCAATCCTTATAATTCCGGGTTTTATGGAAAAAGCAAAAGCCTGTCTGCTCATGTGCTGGATGCAATGGTAGCTGCTACCGGATGTAAGAAGGAGTATGTATGGGAGACGGATTCTATGAGTGGCATCAACTGGTGCCAGGTTCCGGTCACTATTGTGGAAATGGGCTATATGACAAACCCTGCTGAAGATGCGCTGATGGCAACTTCTGATTATCAGGGAAAGATTGCTTCCGGGATAGCAGACGGCATAGATGCCTATTTTGCAGAAAATAATTAGAAGATTTTAGCAGTTGTCTGTTGCTTTTCGGAAAATTTTTTCTTATAATATAGGGTATTGTGATAAAGTATGTTTAGCAGGAGGAATACACAATGGAAAACGAAACAGTTTCCAGAAATTTCATTGAGCAGATTATTGATAAAGATTTAGAAGAAGGTCATTGCAAGACCGTTCATACTAGATTTCCACCGGAGCCAAATGGTTATCTTCATATCGGACATGCAAAGTCTATTCTTTTAAATTACGGACTGGCACAGGAATATGGCGGAAAATTTAACATGCGTTTTGATGATACGAATCCTACCAAGGAGAAAAATGAGTTCGTAGAGGCAATCAAAGAGGATATCAAGTGGCTTGGTGCAGACTGGGAGGACAGGCTGTTTTTTGCATCCGATTATTTTGACCAGATGTATGAATGTGCGGTAAAACTGATTAAAAAGGGTAAGGCATATGTATCCGATTTAAGTGCAGAAGAAATCAAGGAATACCGTGGTACATTGACGGAACCCGGAAAAGAAGATCCGGCGGCGAAAAGAAGCATAGAAGAAAATCTTGCTCTGTTTGAAGATATGAAAAACGGCAAATATGAGGACGGAACGAAAGTTCTTCGTGCGAAAATTGATATGTCATCTCCTAATATCAATATGCGAGACCCGGTCATCTATCGTGTGGCACATATGACACATCACAGAACCGGAGATAAGTGGTGCATTTATCCGATGTACGACTTCGCTCATCCAATCGAAGATGCAATCGAAGGTATTACCCATTCTATTTGTACACTGGAGTTTGAGGATCACAGACCGCTCTATGACTGGGTTGTGAGGGAACTGGAATTTGAAAATCCGCCGAAACAGATTGAGTTTGCAAAATTATACTTGAAAAATGTTGTGACCGGAAAGCGCTATATTAAAAAGCTGGTGGAAGACGGAATCGTGGATGGATGGGATGATCCGAGACTGGTTTCTATCGCAGCACTGCGTAGGAGAGGCTTTACTCCGGAATCCATAAAGCAGTTTGTGGAACTCTGTGGCATTTCCAAGGCAAATTCTACGGCAGATTACGCAATGCTGGAATATTGTATCCGCGAGGATTTGAAATTAAAACGTTCACGGATGATGGCAGTTTTAGATCCAATCAAAGTGATTATTGATAACTATCCGGAGGGACAGGTGGAGGAACTGACCGTAGTCAATAATATGGAAAATGAAGCGCTTGGTACACACACAGTGCCGTTTTGCCGGGAATTATATATTGACAGAGAAGACTTTATGGAAGAACCGCCGAAAAAGTACTTCCGTCTGTTCCCGGGAAATGAAGTGCGGCTCATGCAGGCATATTTTGTGAAATGTGTGGATTATAAGAAGGATGAGAACGGAAAAGTTGTGGAGATTCATTGTACCTACGATCCGGCGTCTAAGGGAGGAAACAGCCCGGATGGAAGGAAAGTAAAGGGAACCATTCACTGGGTTCCGGCACCTTATGCAAAAAAAGTAGAGGTTCGGCTCTATGAGAATATTGTCGATGAAGAACTTGGGGTGTATAATGAAGATGGCAGTTTGAATTTGAACCCGAATTCACTTAAGATTTTAACAGACTGCTATGTAGAACCGGCTCTGGCAGACGCAAAAGCCTATGACAGTTTCCAGTTTGTACGTCAGGGGTATTTCTGCGTTGATGCGAAGGATTCCAGGGAAGATGCGTTGGTATTTAACCGTATCGTTTCCTTAAAGAGTTCTTATAAACTGCCGACACAGGCAAAATAGAGATTTGGAGGGAACAAAAAGATGAATTTATTTTCAGGATTGGAAAAATTTGGCTTTAAAGCAGACGAGGATGTTGATCTGTTTGCAGATGAAAATAAGAAGGGAAAGGTGACTACTGAGACCGCAAAGGAAGTAGAAGTACCGACGGAAGATTCTTTCCTTTTGGCAAAAGCAGTTCGTTGTGCAGTGTGTGATAAAGTATTCAAGCGCAAAATGGTAAAGAACGGACGTGTAAAGCGTGAAGAACCGGATTTTGATTTGCGTCCGCGTTTTCAGTATATTGACACCTTGAAATATAATGTCACCTCCTGTCCATTCTGTGGCTATACGGCATTAAATAACTATTTTGAACATCTTCCGGCTGGACAGGTAAAACTCGTACAGGAAAAAATCTGTGCAAATTTTAAGCCGGAACCTGTAAAAGAAGAGGAGGAGACGACTCCGTATGATTATGATACAGCAGTTGCCATGCATAAACTTTCTTTATTTACGGCAATTGCGAAAAAGGGAAAGACAAGTGAGAAGGCATATAATTGTCTGGTGATTTCCTGGCTGTTGCGTGCCCAGAAAGAGTCTTTGCCGGAGGATACGGAAGAAAATAAAGCAAAGAAAGCCGCCTGCGCTCAGGAGGAAGAAGCGTTCTATAAACAGGCTTATGACGGTTTTATGAAAGCTGTAGCTACGGAAATGTTTCCGATGTGCGGTATGGATCAGTGTACTGTAGATTATTTGCTGGCATGTATGGCATTTCATTTTAAACAGTACGATGTGGCTTCTAAATGTCTTGCGAATGTGATTACCTCTGTTTCTGCAAGCCGCAAGATTAAAGACAAGGCTCTTGAAATGAAAGAGCAGGTTGTTGCAGCAATTCACGAGGAGAAATCCGCAAAATAAAAAAGTATAAGGTGCGCCCATGATTGAGATAATGATGAATCTGAAGCCGGATGGGAGAAAAGCACTGTATGAACAGATTTATGAATACATAAGAAATGAGATAGCAGACGGTAAGATTTCGAAAGGAGAAAAATTACCGTCTACTCGTTTATTAGCGGGAAATCTTGCTGTCAGCCGGAGCACAGTAGAATTGGCTTACGAACAGCTGGTCTCCGAGGGTTATGTGGAAACGAAGCCCTGCAGCGGATATTATGTCTGTGATATTATGGATATTTATAAGGCGGGAAACAGTGAAGACTATGAGCCGGTAGTAATAGAAGAAAAAAAAGAATATCGCTATGACTTTTCGCCGTATATGGTAGATTTGAGTTATTTTCCCTATAATGCATGGAGAAAAATCAATAAAAACGTCCTTTTAGAGGAAGAAGAACTTTTTAAAGCGGGAAATCCGTCCGGGGAGGAAAATCTGCGCCGGGAAGTGAACCGTTATCTACATCAGGCCAGAGGTGTCAACTGTGAGCCGGGGCAGATTGTAATCGGAGCCGGAAATGAATATCTTTTGCTTTTGCTGGCGCAGATATTGGGAGCGGGAAAAAAGGTTGTGATGGAAAATCCTACTTATCTTCAGGCATACCGGACTTTTTGTAATATGCATTATGAGGTGGTTGGTGCGGAAATGGATAAGGATGGAATCTCTTTTCAGAAAATAAAGGAAAATGAGCCGGATATTGTTTATACCATGCCTTCTCATCAGTATCCGCTTGGAACTGTGATGCCCTTGAAACGCCGGATGGAGCTGCTTGGCTGGGCAGCAGAAGAGGAGAATCGCTACATAATTGAGGATGATCACGACAGTGAATTTCGTTATAAGGGAAAACCGATTCCATCCCTGCAAGGAAATGACAAGACTGGAAGTGTCATATATCTTGGAACTTTTTCCAAAAGTATTGCTCCGGCACTTCGTATCAGCTACATGGTGCTGCCAAAACGCCTTTTGAAAAAGTATCATGAAAACTGTGGATTTTATGCCTCTACCGTATCAAAAATACAGCAGGAGGTGCTGGCACAGTTTATGAGGGAAGGGTATTTTGAACGTCATTTAAACCGTATGCGCGGAATTTATAAGACAAAACATGACAAAATGAGTGCAGAATTAAAAAGGCAACCTTGGGTGCACAAAATCTATGGAGATAACGCTGGCTTGCATTTCCTGGTGGAGGTGGAGACAAAGGCGACAGAGCAGGAGTTGATTCAGGCTGCAAAAGCACATGGAATCCATTTGTATGGTCTTTCGGGAAATTATATTGATACAAAGCCAAAAACAGGCTATCCTACGCTATTGATTGGCTATGGAAGCCTGCAAGAGGAACAGATTGCAGATAGTGTAGCAGCACTTGGAAGTATTTTGGCATAGTGAGAAAAAAGAAACAAGAGGAAAAATATGGTTGACAAAAATATCCTGTTTCTTTAAAATATTTTTTGGATGTCCCAAAAGGACAACCGAAAAAAATAGAAAAGAGGATGTAAGAGTATGAAAAAGAAGTTATTAAGCGTGTTATTAGCATCTACCATGCTACTTGCAACAGCTACTACTACATTTGCAGAAGAAGTAACTGTTGAAGCAGCAGCAGAGACGACAGGTGAAACAGCGGATGCAGAAGATGCTGCAGCAGCAGAAGCAGCAGATGTTGCAGAGGATGAAGATGCACTTGTCGGAGCAACAGAACAGGATGATGGACAAGGAATTATTGATCTGAATTCGATTACGTTAAGTTCAAATGTGGCAAATCCTGGGGACACCATCACTATTACTTGTAAGACAGCAAATGTAAAGAGAATGCATTTCTATTATGATTATCATAATCAGAATGGAGATAAGAAATCATTCCAGACAGCTTCTTATGATGATTCCAAAAGAGGAAATGCAGTATATGATGCAGCAACTGGGACATGGACACTTACAATGAAAATTCCGTCAGATGCGGCAACAGAAACCTGGGTATTGCATGATATTCAGATGATTGATAATAATGAGAAATATTCTTATGTGTGGAATAGTTCTTTAAGTAAGATAACACCTTCAGCAGATCTTTCCAAATGGAATATTGCAGTTGGAAGTGGCGCAGCACCGGTACCACCATCAACACCAACAGCAGATTTTTATATTGCAAGCATAGATGATAATGGTGTTGTTGCTGGAATGACTACAAATATCAGTGCTTCTACTTTAGAGTATCGTTGGTTATATTATGATATTGCAGCAGATGTATGGGGTGTTGCAAAAGATTGGACAGCAAACGATGAGTGGTTAAACTGGAAACCGGCCAAGAGCGGCGATTATCTTCTTCAGGGTGAAGTAAGAGATGCAGCAGATTATTCTAAAACTGCAAGCCAGTGTGTTGGAATTAACTATCATTGTGCAATCAAAGGAAAATGCCAGATGCCTTATACCGGCGAGGGCGGTGGATACTTAATCGGTGTAGAGTCCTTTAATAATCCGGGATATCAGTATGAAATGCTGATTCTTGACTGTACATTGCTTGCAGAAGGCAAGGATGCATGGACCTATACAACTGGAAAGTGCGCTGTATCAGATAGTTCTTTCTGGACAATTTGGCAGCCACAGTACGGATATTACTGGACATTATTCCGTATCTATGATGCAAACGGAAATCTGATTGATGAAGATTGCTACGGATTCCAGAATATTTAATAACATGAACGAAATGCAGTAAGATAAACTGGAAAACTGTTACGCTATGCCGGAAGTATTCGGTTGGCGTAACAGTTTTTTATATTCAAACAAAAAAGCGCAGGTAGGATACCTGCGCTTTTTGCTATATGCAATTAGTTGTTTTTTTCGTTTTCCAATGCCTGCATTTTCATGGCACGGACTTTTAATGGAAGACCAAACAAGGTGATGAAGCCTTCTGCATCATGGTGGTCATACAGATCTCCTGTGGTAAAGCTTGCCAGAGATTCGCTGTATAAAGAGTATGGAGAAGTGGTTCCTGCTTTGATGATGTTTCCTTTGTATAATTTGAATTTTACTTCACCGGTTACATATTTCTGGGTGGATTCCACGAAAGCCTGTACAGCTTCGCGTAACGGTGTGAACCATTTGCCTTCGTAAACAATCTGAGCCATCTTATTGCCCATATCCTTCTTTACTTCCATAGTGGCACGATCAAGTACCAGTTCCTCTAACTGTCTGTGAGCTTCCATAAGAATGGTTCCGCCAGGAGTTTCATAAACACCGCGGGATTTCATTCCAACAACACGGTTTTCTACGATGTCTACAATGCCGATGCCGTGTTTGCCACCTAAGGTGTTAAGTTCACGAATGATATCGGAAACTTTCATTTTTTTGCCGTTGACAGAAGTAGGAACACCCGCTTCAAAAGTCATGGTTACATATTCACCCTCATCCGGAGCTTTTTCCGGGGAAACACCGAGAACCAGAAGATGGTCATAATTTGGTTCTTTAGACGGGTCTTCCAGTTCAAGACCTTCGTGGCTGATGTGCCATAAGTTACGGTCACGGCTGTAGCTGGAATCTGCGGAGAATGGAAGATCGATGCCATGTGCCTTACAGTATGCGATTTCATCCTCGCGGGACTGCATATTCCATTTATCATTTCTCCATGGAGCGATGATTTTAAGGTCTGGAGCCAGTGCTTTGATGCCAAGCTCAAAACGAATCTGATCGTTTCCTTTTCCGGTAGCACCGTGGCAGATAGCAGTAGCGCCTTCTTTTCTTGCAATTTCAACCAATTTCTTTGCGATGCCCGGACGAGCCATGGAAGTTCCAAGCAGATATTTGTTTTCGTAAACAGCGTCGGCCTGTACACAAGGAATGATGTAGTCGTCACAGAACTCATCTACAATATCTTCAATATATAATTTGGAAGCACCGGACAATTTTGCTCTTTCTTCCAGTCCATCCAGTTCTTCTCCCTGTCCGCAGTCTACGCAGCAGCAGACAACGTCATAATCAAAATTTTCTTTTAACCACGGGATGATTGCCGTAGTATCCAATCCGCCTGAATAGGCTAAAATAACTTTTTCTTTCATTTTTATTCATCCTTTCATTGGTTTTTCTTACCGTTAGCAATAATATAACCTATAATGCATAAAAAAGCAAGCGAAAAAATATACAGTAAATATAAATAAAAATTCACATAACGCTTGCATAAATACAAAAATGGATGTATAATTATGCAATATCGAAAAAGAAAGACGAAAAAACCAGCAAACAGGGTAGAAGAAAAAAAAATTTGTGATAAAATAGATAAGAATGGTTTTTTTTAGGAAGAAAAGACAGGAGGAAATTAGTTATGGTAAAAGCAGGAATTATCGGAGCAACCGGATATGCAGGAGGCGAACTGGTCAGACTCCTTTTAGGACATAAAGATGTGGAAATTAAATGGTATGGTTCAAGAAGTTATATTGATAAGAAATATGCGGAAGTTTATCAGAATATGTTTGAACTGGTTGAGGATAAATGTCTGGATGATAATATCGAAAAACTGGCAGAGGAAGTGGATGTGATTTTTACGGCTACACCACAGGGGTATCTGGCATCCATTCTGACAGAGGAGATATTAGATAAGGTAAAGATTGTTGATTTAAGTGCAGATTACCGGATAAAAGATGTTTCTACTTATGAAGAGTGGTATAAAATTGAACACAAGAGCCCGCAGTTTATCGAGGAAGCGGTATATGGGCTTTGCGAAGTCAATCGCGAGAAAGTGAAAAAAGCAAGACTTGTGGCAAATCCGGGCTGCTATACGACCTGTTCCATTTTGACAGCATATCCGTTGGTAAAGGAAGGGCTGATTGATCCGAACAGTCTGATTATAGATGCAAAGAGCGGAACTTCCGGTGCCGGCAGAGGGGCAAAGGTGCCAAATCTTTATTGTGAAGTAAATGAAAACATGAAAGCATATGGTGTCACTACGCATAGACATACACCGGAGATTGAAGAACAGTTAGGTTATGCAGCGGGAAAGGATATAACGGTTACCTTTACACCACACCTGGCACCAATGAATCGTGGAATTCTTGCAACGGAATATGCATCTTTAATAAGAAAACAGGACGGAAGCCTGCCTGGGGCAGCAGAAATTCGCGCGGCGTATGAGAAATATTATAAAAAGGAAAAATTTGTCCGCATTCTGGATGATGGTGTATGCCCGGAGACAAAATGGGTAGAAGGCAGTAATTATGTTGATGTGAATTTTAAAGTAGATGAGAGAACCGGCAGAGTGGTTATGATGGGAGCTTTGGATAATCTGGTTAAAGGAGCAGCCGGACAGGCGGTACAGAATATGAATCTGCTGTTTGGATTTGATGAGGCAGAAGGATTGAATTTGGTGCCGATGTTCCCGTAATCTGAAAAAATAGGATAAAGGGGTTAGATAAATGGCAGAGACGCAGTTTATAATTCGCGAAATGAAAATGAGTGACTTTGAGGATGTACATAAACTCTGGATGACAATAAAAGGCTTTGGTATTCGAAGTATTGACGATTCCAAAGAGGGAGTAGAACGTTTTATCCGTCGAAACCCTACTACAAGTATTGTTGCAGAGGCAGACGGAAAAATTGTAGGGTCTATCCTGTGCGGTCATGATGGCAGAAGGGGTTGCTTTTATCATGTATGCGTTGCAGAGGCATATCGGAAGCATGGTATCGGAAAAGCAATGGCAGTGGCCGCAATGCGGGCGCTGAAAGAGGAAAAAATCAATAAGGTCTGCTTGATTGCATTCAAAGAAAACGAGGTTGGAAACAGTTTCTGGAAAAGTGTAGGCTGGACATTCCGGGAAGATTTAAATTATTATGATTTTACATTGAATGAAGAAAATATTACGAATTTTAATAAATAAAGAAGAGGAGGAAAAAATATGAAGCAGGTAAAAGGCGGTATTACCGCAGCAAAAGGGTTTTATGCAGCATCAACGGCAGCAGCAATCAAATATAAAGACAGGAAAGACATGGCAATGATTTTTTCAAAGACCCCATGTAAAGCGGCAGGAACCTTTACAATGAATCTGGTAAAGGCGGCACCAGTCAAATGGGATCAGAAAATAGTAAAGGACAGCAGAGGTGTACATGCGGTCGTTGTGAATGCGGGCATTGCCAATGCCTGCACCGGACAGGAAGGAATGGATTATTGTAAGGAAACGGCAGATTATGCAGCGAAGCTGCTTGATGTTCCCTCTGACAGTATCTGTGTTGCATCTACTGGTGTGATTGGCATGCAGCTTCCTATGGATCGTATCAAAAATGGAATATCTGTTATGGTACCGGAACTAAATGATACGTTAGAGGCAGGGCATGGTGCATCACAGGCAATCATGACGACGGATACGCATGAGAAGGAAGTGGCAGTGCAGGTTGAACTTTCAGGAAAGACAATAACGATTGGTGGTATGTGTAAAGGCTCTGGAATGATACACCCGAATATGTGTACCATGTTAAGCTTTGTGACAACAGATGCCAATATTTCCAAGGAATTGCTGGAGGAAGCTTTGCGTGAGGATGTAAAAGATACCTACAATATGATTTCTGTGGACGGGGATACATCAACGAATGATACTTGTCTGCTTTTGGCAAATGGCGAAGCGGGAAATGAGGAAATTACCGAAAAAAATGCAGATTATGAGGCGTTTGTAAAAGCACTCAATTTTGTAAATACGACGCTGGCAAAGGAAATGGCAGGAGACGGAGAGGGTGCGACGGCACTGTTTGAAGTAAAGGTTATTCATGCGAAGACAAAGGAACAGGCAAAGGTGTTAAGCAAATCTGTGATTACTTCAAATCTGACCAAAGCGGCGATTTACGGACATGATGCAAACTGGGGAAGAATTCTGTGTGCAATGGGCTATTCTGGTGCTGAGTTTGATCCGGAGCAGGTGGATTTGTATTTTGGCAGCGAGAATGGCGAAATTAAAATTATTGAAAATGGTGTTGCGCTGGATTATTCTGAGGAGGAAGCTACAAAGATTTTGTCAGCAAAAGCAGTGACAGCAACGGCGGATATTAAGATGGGAGAGGCGTCTGCAACTGCATGGGGCTGTGATTTAACTTATGATTATGTTAAAATCAATGCAGATTACCGTTCTTAAAAGAAAAGATGTATCAATATTAAGGGAATAGATAAACGGAGGTTTCAGAGGTGGAAGAAAAGAATATGAAAGAGATTTTGGAAAAAGCAGAGGTTTTGATTGAGGCATTGCCGTATATTCAGCGCTTTAATCGTAAAATCATCGTGGTAAAATATGGCGGAAGTGCAATGGTAGATGATGAATTAAAAAAGAATGTCATTCAGGATGTGACGCTTTTAAAACTGGTAGGTTTTAAGCCGATCATTGTTCACGGCGGCGGTAAGGAAATCAGCAAATGGGTTGGAAAAGCCGGTATGGAGCCGGAGTTTGTAAACGGACTCAGAAAGACAGATGCAGCAACGATGGAAATAGCAGAAATGGTTCTCGGAAAGGTCAATAAGTCTCTAGTTCAGATGGTAGAGTCCTTAGGCGTAAACGCTATCGGAATTAGCGGTAAGGACGGAGGACTTTTAAAGGTCAACAAGAAATTATCCGATGGAAAAGATATTGGGTTTGTTGGAGATGTGAAGGAAGTAAATCCAAAGATTTTATATGATCTTCTTGAAAAAGATTTTCTGCCCATCGTATGCCCGGTAGGTATGGATGACAACTTTGACACATATAACATTAATGCAGATGATGCGGCATGTGCCATTGCAAGAGCGGTAAAGGCAGAAAAACTCGCTTTTCTGACAGATATCGAGGGAGTTTACAAAGACCCGAATGATAAAGATACTTTAATTTCTGAGCTTCCGGTAGCAGAGGCGAGAGAACTGATTAAAGACGGTTATATCGGAGGAGGAATGCTTCCGAAACTGAATAACTGTATTGATGCCATTGAAAACGGAGTTTCCAGAGTACATATTTTAGATGGGCGTATCGCACATTGCCTGTTGCTTGAAATTTTTACGAACAAAGGAATCGGAACAGCTATTTTAGGAGATAAGGAGACGAAATATTATCATGAATAAACAGGAATATATTGACGAAGCCGAACAGGAATTATTGCATACTTACAATCGTTATCAAATTGTATTAGATAAGGGCGAAGGCGTTTATCTGTACGATACGGATGGGAAAAAATATCTGGATTTTGCGGCAGGTATTGCGGTTCAGGCCTTTGGGTATGGAAAAAAAGAATATAATGATACATTAAAATCACAGATTGACAAGATTATGCACACTTCGAATTTGTATTATAATGTTCCAATCATTCGTGCGGCAGAACGTATTTTAAAGGTGTCTGGTATGGATCGTGTGTTTTTTACCAACAGTGGAACAGAAGCAATCGAGGGCGCTATTAAATCTGCGAAAAAATATGCATTTACCAGGGATGGGTATGCCGGACATGAAATTATTGCCATGCAGCATTCTTTTCACGGTAGAACAATAGGAGCAGTGTCAGTGACTGGAAATGCGCATTATCAGGAACCTTTCCAGCCGTTAATGCCTGGTGTAAAATTTGCTGAGTTCAATAATCTTGACAGTGTAAAAGCGTTGATTAATGATAAAACCTGTGCAATCTTATTTGAGACAGTACAGGGAGAGGGAGGAATCTACCCTGCCACAGAGGAATTTATAAAGGGCGTGCGCGCACTTTGCGATGAGCATGACATTCTGCTTATTCTGGACGAGATTCAGTGTGGTATGGGACGTACCGGAGAAATGTTTGCATGGCAGCATTACGGTGTAAAACCGGATATTATGACCAGTGCAAAAGCGTTGGGCTGCGGTGTGCCTGTAGGAGCATTTCTGATGACAGAGCGTGTGGCCAAAAAATCTCTGGCACCGGGAGATCATGGAACGACTTATGGAGGAAACCCGTTTGTCGGTGCAGCAGTAGACAAGGTACTGGAATTAATGGAAAAAGAGCATCTGACGGAGCATGTGAAGGAAATTACACCATATCTGGAAAAACGTCTGGATGAATTGGTGGAAAAATATGATTTTCTGACAGCACGCCGGGGAATGGGACTGATGCAGGGCCTGGTATGCGAAAAGCCGGTAGGGCAGGTGTCGACGAAGGCCTTGGAGGAAGGACTTATCATCATTACAGCAGGATCGGATGTTTTGCGTATGGTACCGCCGCTTATCATTGAAAAAGAGCATGTGGATGAAATGATAGAAAAACTGGAAGCGGTTTTTGCGAAAATGAACTAGAAAAAATACAAGAGAAAAGAGAAGTGAAATGGAAAAAGAAAATAAAAGACTGTTTCTGGTGATACTGGTATTAGCGGCATTCCTTGGAATGTTGGTCAGTGCTCTCCGGCATCCGGTGGTATCTTTTACAGGAAAGACGGATGCAGGAGGACAGGAAAAGACAGCGTATGACGAGGCAGAACCGGAGGTTACCTTATGGTATACAGATGCGAGCCTGACAGATTACTTTGAGACATGCGCCAGACAGTATTACGGAAAAACCGGTGTTGCGGTTGATGTGATTTTAAAAGACAGTCTGGGATTTGTGGAGACCGTATATCAGACTTCGATGGATGATACCGGTTATCCGGATATTTACATGATACAGAATGATTCTCTTGGAAAAGCCTGGCTTTATGGTCTGGCAGCAGAAAATGAAGATGCAGATGCGTTTGCCGCTGGTTATGCGGCGAATGCAGTAACTGCATCTTCTTGTGATGGAAAAATGTATGCGTATCCGCTTACTTTCCGGACTACGGTATTTGTATATCAAACCAGCGCCTTTGCGGAGACACCGGCAAGTATCCAGTCCATATTGGATTTGGCAGAAACCAGTGAAATCGGCATTATGGCGGGAAATTTGATCGAGTGGGATGTGACGGATGAGTTTTATGGTTTTCCTTTCGTGGGAAGTAGTCTTTCCTTTGAGATTCAGGATGGGGGAAAGCTGTGTGTAAACTGCGACGAAGAACTGTATCAGAAAGAACTTACTTATTATCAGGGACTTGCAGATACAGTGGCAATTGATACGGAAACAATTACAAGACAGCAGGTTTTGGATGATTTTTCGTCCGGTGCGACGCTTTCTGCAATTATGGATTCTGAAGATTTGTCCAGAATTTCAGGTATCGATTATCAGGTGGGGAGACTCCCTGCCATGAATGAGGAACTATCTATGAAGGGTTGCTCGTACACAGAACTTTTGGTGGTCAATGATTTTTCTAGAGAACAGAAAAAAGCAGCGGATTTTGCAGCGTATGTTACAACAGAGTGTGCAAAAAATTTAGAACCGGAAACCGGACATATTTCGGTAAAATCGGATGCAGTTACCGCGGAGAGAAGCAGAGTGATATACAGCCAGTATGAAGATTCCGCCTCAATTCCGAATACGATGGATGTGGAGGAGTTCTTAAGGGAACTGAAAAACAAGCTGACTGCAGTATGGAATGGTGCAGATATTTCATAATATTTAAGAAACATATACTTGTCATAAGAGAGAAATTTCGTTAGAATATAGATTGATTGGACGTTGAGGGACTCTTTCATAAAAGGAAAAATGAAGGAGTAATGTCTATGCGAAAAAAAAATAATATAATACAAAAGAGAGCAGGCCTTATCCTGTGTGTGGTTCTTATGTTACCTTTGGCAGGCTGCGAAAAAGAGAAGAAGGTTTATCTTACTGGGGCAGAGGAAAGTACAGTCCGGGAAAATACGGAGACGACTGCGGCAAATGAAAATGTGGCTGGCTTGGCAGAAAGTACGGAAGTGGAGATACTTTCAGAGTGCTGCGTTTATGTGTGCGGTGCGGTTGTGGTTCCCGGGGTATATACGCTTCCGGAAGGAAGTCGTATTTACGAAGCTATTGCGATGGCAGGCGGTATGTCAGAGGATGCAGCGTTTACGAGTTTGAATCAGGCAGAAACGATACAGGATGGTCAGATGATTTTTGTTTTGACGGAAGAAGAAATGCGTGATGGGCAGCAGGAAACTAATGCGCAGTCTTCGGCAGAGGATGTTTTAGAAGATGGGCGTGTTAATCTTAACACAGCTACAAAGGAAAAACTTATGACGTTGCCGGGAATCGGTGAAGCGAAAGCTGACAGCATCATTGCGTACCGGGAGGAGAATGGCAGATTTTCTTCCATAGAAGATATAAAGAAAATCGAGGGCATCAAGGAAGGTGTCTTCGCGAAAATCAAAGACAGTATAGTAGTCAACTGAGGTGGAAAAATGGCGAAGAAAGTTCTTGTAGTAGATGATGAAAAATTGATTGTAAAGGGAATCCGGTTCAGTCTGGAACAGGACGGTATGGAAGTGGAATGTGCCTATGATGGGGAAGAAGCGTTAAAGCTTGCTACGGAAAACCATTATGATATGATTTTGCTCGATATCATGCTTCCAAAGATGGATGGGTTTGAAGTTTGCCAGCAGATTCGCGGATTTTCAGATGTGCCCATTGTGATGCTTACCGCAAAAGGCGATGATATGGATAAGATTCTGGGATTGGATTACGGTGCAGATGATTATATCACGAAGCCGTTTAATATTTTAGAGGTTAAGGCGCGCATTAAGGCAATCATGCGACGGACTTCAGGAGGCCGGGCAAAAGAGGAAAATACCAAGGTGATTGAAAGCGGGGATCTGAAATTGGACTGTGAAAGCAGACGTCTGTTTATTCTTGGTAAGGAGATTAATCTGACGGCAAAGGAGTTTGATCTGCTGGAGCTTCTTGTCACGAATCCGAATAAGGTCTACAGCAGAGAAAACCTGTTAAATATCGTCTGGGGATATGAGTATCCGGGAGATGTACGGACCGTGGATGTTCATGTGAGGAGATTGCGGGAAAAAATCGAGAAAAACCCCAGTGAACCGAAATATGTGCACACCAAATGGGGTGTGGGTTATTATTACCAGGGATAATGCAAGGGGAACCTGCGATGACAAAGAAGAAGTTTCTGACATTTTTTAAAAGCCTGAAATTCAGGCTGATTATTTTGTTTTTGATTTTTGGCATTCTGCCGGGGGCATTGTTGAGAAGCGGAATGCTTCAGGCATATGAAAAGAAGGCAGTTTCCAACCGAAGCATTGATATTTTAAGTCAGGCAAAGATTCTGGCAAATAGAATGGTGGCAGATGATTATCTGAATGACACATCGGCAGAGGTTCTGACAGCTCAGTTGGAGCAGCTTTCAACGATTTATGACGGAAGGGTCATTATTATTGATGATACCTTTCGTATTGTTAAGGATACGTATGGGCTGGATCAGAATAAGACAATCATTTCCGAGGAAGTCATGCAGAGTTTTCGTGGAAAGGAAATGTCAAATTATGATTCGGAAAACCGTTATATCGAAATGACAATTCCGCTGATGCATTCGGATACAAAAGAAGTAGTGGGTGTCATGCTGGTCAGCGTTTCAACAGACAGTATTCTGTCAAATCTGGAATATTTAAAGACGAGTGTGTTGACGATTCAGGTCATCAGTACCCTTGTC
Source organism: uncultured Lachnospiraceae bacterium (assembly GCA_945868305.1). Lineage (GTDB taxonomy): Bacteria > Bacillota > Clostridia > Lachnospirales > Lachnospiraceae > Roseburia_D. The sequence goes on from CAMBKU010000006.1 coordinate 17,606, forward strand.
ATTTTTGTGCTTGCTGTGTTTTTGGCAGGGCGGTTGATGAGACCTTTTGCAAAGATTTCTAAATCCATGGAAGAAATTCAGACGGGGTATGGCAGCAGTGATTTGATGGTAGACGATTATTCTGAGACAGAGGAAATTTCGACTAAATTTAATGAGTTGTCAGCGCGGATGAAGGTGTTAGATGATTCCAGACAGGAGTTTGTATCCAATGTCTCACATGAGTTAAAGACACCGTTAACCTCCATGAAAGTGCTTGCGGATTCCTTGAATGGTCAGGAAGATGTGCCGATTGAGTTATATAAGGAATTTATGGCAGATATCGGCGGGGAAATCGAGCGTGAGACAAAAATCATAAATGATTTGCTTTCCCTGGTGAAAATGGATAAGTCTGCGGGAGATTTAAATATTTCTGCAGTAAATATGAATGAACTGTTAGAGCAGATATTAAAGCGACTGCGCCCAATAGCAGAAAAGCAGCATGTGGATTTGGTGCTTGAAAGTTTCCGCCCGGTCACAGCAGAAGTGGACGAGGTGAAAATTACGCTGGCGATTACAAATCTCATTGAGAACGGTATTAAATATAATAAGCCGGAAGGCTGGGTACATGTTTCCTTGAATGCGGATCATCAGTTTTGCTATCTGAAAGTGTCGGATTCAGGAATAGGAATCCCGGAGGAGTCGCTTGAGCATATCTATGAACGTTTTTACCGGGTAGACAAATCACATTCCAGAGAAATCGGAGGAACCGGGCTTGGACTTGCCATCACAAGAAATGCGGTATTGATGCATCGTGGAGCAATCAAGGTATTCAGTACCGTAGGTGAGGGAACGATATTTAATGTTCGCTTGCCTTTAAATTATATAGCATAGGAGGAGAGAATACTTGAAAAAACTGGGATTTTTGTTTTTGGCTTTGCTTCTTATGCTCTGCGGTTGTGACAGACAGGCAGAAGAACCAAAGGAAGATTTGGGTTATCAGATATATTATATCAATAAAGATGGCACAAGAATTGTCGGGAAAGATTATGAAATGCAGGCAGAGGACCGGGACGAGGTGATTCAGGAACTGCTTGTGGCATTGCAGTCGGATTACGGCAGTGTAGACGTAAAACAGACCATTCCGGCGGAAGTGGGCGTAACAGGATATGAAATGTCGGAAAATCAGCTTTCCGTGAGTTTTGATGCAAACTATTTTAATATGGATGCGATGACGGAGGTGTTGTGCCGGGCTGCAGTAGTGCGTACTCTGGTGCAGGTACCAGATGTGGCGTGTGTCTCGTTTTATGTGGACGGTGCGCCGCTTGCGGACAAGAATGGCAATGTAGTCGGTGTTATGACCAACGACAGTTTTGTGGAGAATCCGGGTGAGCAGATCAATGCGATTCAGGAAGCGTCTGTTACATTGTATTTTGCCAATGAAACGGGGGATGGTCTGGTAAAGGAGACGCAGCAGGTGCATTACAGCAGTAATATCTCCATGGAAAAGTTGGTGGTGGAACGATTGCTGGCGGGGCCGAAACAAGAGGGAAAACAGTCTGCCATTCCGGCGGGAACAAAGATCGTAAGCGTTTCTACGGTGGACGGCATCTGCTATGTGAATTTTGATGAGGGATTTTTGAATCAGAATTATGAGATTCAGGAAGCAATTGTCATTTATTCCATTGTGGATTCACTCTCAGAGTTATCTACGGTAAATAAGGTGCAGATTGCGGTGAATGGAGATACCAGTGGGAAATACCGGGATGATTTTTCATTCGGTACGTTGTATGATCGAAATCTGGACTATCTTTCCGAGAAAGGAGAGGAGGGGACAGAGGAAACTTGAATAAACGGCCACTTTGTCAGGCAGCGGTGGGTTTTGTACTTGGGGTGACGTTTGTCCTTCGGGTAGACGGAATCTGCCTGCTTGCCGCTTTTTGTGTGTTTGGCTGGATGACGGTAGAACTTCTTTATAAAAGGCTGACGGTACGATGGATGGCGCAGGGCGTATTGTTCTGGCTATTGTTTCTAAGCGGAGTTTTTGTCAGTCAGAAAAATCTGGCGAAAGTCTCGGAGTATCAGTCATGTATCGGCAGTGAACGGCAGATTATCTGTCAGGGTAGAATTTATAAGAAAGAAAACAAAAACGGCCAAACGATTATTTTCTTAAAAGAATGCATTTTTCAAACAGAATCAACAAATTATTCTTGTAATCATATCTTAGTATATTTCGATTCCGATGATTATCCAATCGGGAAAACCATTGTTGTAAAAGGCGTGCTGACACCTTTTCGGGAGGCGCGCAATGAAGGAAATTTTGATGAAAAATCTTATTATGCTGCGAAGAAAATTGATTTTAAAGTGACGGAGGCACAGGTGCTTGGGCTGTATGGGAAAACAAATGTGCTTGTACAGGAACTTGATTTTTTGGCGGAGAATTTGCGGGCTACTTATGCAGAATGTATGACTGAGCGCAATTCTGGCGTAATGACAGGTATGGTGTTGGGGGATAAATCTCTGCTTAATGCGGACGTAAAATCCATGTATCAGAAGTCCGGCCTTGGTCATGTGTTGTGCGTATCTGGCTTGCATCTTTCGGTTATTGGCATGACACTATACCGTTTTTGGCGAAAAAGAGGAAGCTCTTATCTGTTTTCCGGGCTGTTTTGCGGTAGCATTGTGTTTTGTTTCGCAGTTATGAGTGGTTTTGAAGTATCGGCGAAGCGGGCAGTGCTCATGTTTATCCTTTTACTGACTGCAAACTGGATTGGCAGGAGTTATGATTCCATAACGGCACTTGCAGCAGTGGTAATTTTTCTGCTTGCAGAAAATCCGTTTCTTATTTTTTATGCGGGCTTTTTGTTTTCAGTTGGTGCAGTTATAGGTGTAGTGGTGGTGGGAGAGCGGCTGGTCAAAGGATTTGAAGTAAAAAACAGGCTGGCTCAAAATATTAGTGTCAGTCTCGGTATCCAACTTGTGACGATTCCGTTGACAGCATGCTATTATTATGAAATCCCGGTATATGCGATTTTGATCAACCTGCTTTTGCTGCCTTTTATGGGAATTATTCTTTTTTGCGGCATATTGGGTGGTGCGGCAGGGATTTTTTCTTCAGGTCTTGCACATGTTATTTTGTATCTGCCGGATTTAATGCTTAGTGGATATGAAAAGGTGTGCAGTGCTTTTTTGGGACTGCCAGGAGCCATATGTATTATAGGAGATCCAGGGGAAGACAGGTTGATGGTCTATTATATTTTTCTATCGGGAATAGTTGTCCTACTGGGGCAAAGAAAAAGGAAAACAGCTGTTGTTGGAATTTTTACAGCTTTGCTGATACTCTTTGCACCAAAAAGCAGGAGAATGGAAATCGATGTTTTGGATGTGGGGCAGGGAGATGGCATTTATCTTTGCACAAAAAGCGGAATATCCATGTTTATAGACGGCGGTAGCAGTGATGTCTCCGGAGTGGGAACTTACCGTATACTTCCTTTTTTAAAAGCAAAAGGAGTAAAAAAGATAAGCTATTGGTTTGTGAGTCATACGGATGCGGATCATGTAAATGGACTGAAAGAAATTTTGGAGTCGGGGTATTCGATTGAGAATATCGTGTTTTCGGAAAAGGTGCTTCAGAACGAAGCTTATGAAAAACTGAGAGGTGAAATACAAAAGCAAGGGATTCCTGTTTTATTCATGGAGCAGGGGGAAAAATTGCAGATGGAAGGAGAAGCTATTCAGTGTGTGTTTCCTTCCACAGATTATTCCGTGGAAGAGGCAAATGCAGGCTCTACGGTGCTGCTCTATGAAACGGAGGGATTTCGTGGATTGCTGACAGGGGACATTTCATCGGAGGAGGAAACATGGATGCTGGAACATGAAAAATTGCCGGAACTGTCTTTCTATAAGGCGGCACATCACGGCTCCAATTATTCTAATTCAGAGCAATTTTTAAATGAATTGTCCCCGGAGGTATGTGTGGTTTCCTGCGGCCTATATAACCGTTATGGACATCCGGGAAAGGAGGCGGTTATGCATATGGAGGAGGCATCCGGTGATGTTTTTTATACGATGGAGGGTGGTCAGATTAAAATACAGATGCAAGAGGAAAGTTTTACGGTACAAAAGTATACAAACCCGCTTGAAGTCGATACTTATCCTATGCTAAAATAAAGTTTATGAAAACAATAGACGAGGATATTAAAAACGGACAATTTAAACGAATATATCTGCTGTATGGCGAAGAAGCATATCTAAAGCATCAGTATAAGCGAAAACTGAAACAGGCGTTGGTTGCATCGGATGATACTATGAATTTTTCGGCATTTGAGGGAAAGGACACCAATCCGAAAGCTGTCATTGATTTGGCGGAGACACTTCCTTTCTTTGCGGAAAGACGTCTGATTCTCATTGAAAACAGCGGGTTTTTTAAAAATTCCTGTGAAGATTTGGCGGCATATCTGCCGGAAATGCCAGAAAGTACCTGTATCATTTTTGTGGAGGAGGAAATCGACAAGCGCTCCAAAATGTATAAGGCGGCTCAAAAGACAGGAAGTGTCGTGGAATTTAAAAAACAGACGGATGAGGTTCTGATGCGCTGGATTCTTGGCAGACTAAAGAAAGAAAATCGAAAGATCACGGGGGCTGTGATGCAGCTTTTTCTTAGCAGAACCGGAACGGATATGGAAAATATCGACCGGGAACTGGAAAAATTGATTTGCTATACAATGGGAAAAGAAGTTATTGAGGCTGAGGATGTGGAAGCAGTCTGCGTGGGACAGACCACGAATAAGATTTTTGAAATGGTGAATGCAATTGCTGAGAAGAACCAGAAAAAGGCACTTTCGCTTTATTATGATCTCATTGCGTTGAAGGAGCCGCCGATGCGTATATTGTTTTTGATTACGAGACAGTTTCAGATTTTACTTCAGGTGAAAGAATTGCGGCGTCTGGGCTTTGATAACAAAGCAATTGCATCTAAAGCCGGCGTACCGGAGTTTGCGGTTAGAAGAAATCTTGTTCAGGCAAAGAGCTTTTCGGCAAAGGAACTTCGGGCAGCGATTGAGGACGGTGTGCAGGCAGAGGAGGATACAAAGACCGGACGAATGACAGATCAGCTTGCAGTGGAAGTCTTTTTGATTCGTTACAGCGCAAAAAAAGAAACATCAGTATGACGGTACTGATGTTTCTTTTGGTTGTTTATGTATGGAAAGCAGCAGCATATGCTTTCCGAAATTTCAAGTTTGTTCCAGATTAAGCGATTTTGTTAACAGCTTTTGTTAAACGGGAAATCTTTCTGGAAGAATTATTTTTATGATATACACCTTTGGAAGCAGCCTTGCTGATTTCAGCAATTGCTTCTGTCAAAGCAGCTTCTGCAGCAGCCTTATCGTTTGCTGTAACAGCAGCTTCTACTTTTTTAATAGATGTTTTAACTCTGGATTTGATTGCCTTGTTTCTGGCAGCCTTTGTCTCATTTACTAAAATTCTTTTCTTTGCAGATTTGATGTTAGCCAACCTGTACACCTCCAATATACTGTGAAATAAATGATATTCGTCTTTATTACATCGGAGCCGGACACGGACGTCTCGATGTAAAACATACTATAGTATTGTAGCTTTCAAAAGGAAATCTGTCAATACATATTTCTGTTTTTTTTGCAAAAAATAGTTATTATTCACAGCCGATATGGATTTGCAGACAGAATCGTCATGCTGGTATGTAAGAAGCTGTCTGTAAATCCATATCGAACCTGTGAAGCAGGAACTCTACCCACATAAGAAAAATAGTAAGTAGTAAAGCTACGGCAAACAGCTTTGCTGGTTGATTTTGCGCATGTGGGTGGAGGGCTGTGAATAGTAACAGAACATAGAAATGCGAGGCAAAAAGGAAAGCATGCAGGTGGTGGAAAAATGTACGAGATAAGAACAGACCTTGCACTGGAGGCAAGGGAAAAATTTGAGGAGGACAATATTGAAGTAAAGGGTGTTGTGCTGGAGGAAAAGAATGTTGGAAAGGATATGCTGATTTCCAAGGTGGTGATTGAGACAGAGAATGGGGCAAAAAGTATGGGAAAGCCAAAGGGAACCTATATTACGCTGGAGGCTCCCAATATGATGGAAGACAATGAGGATTATCACAGAGAAATCTCCGAGGAACTTGCACGGATTATACGTGAGCTGGTGCCACTTGAAAAAAAAGATGTGTCTATCCTCGTGGTAGGGCTTGGAAACCGGGAGGTTACGCCAGATGCGTTGGGACCGAATGTGGTGGATAATCTTTTTATCACGCGTCATATGATACGGGAATTCGGCACTTATGCACTGGGAGAGGAGCATACAAACCAGATTAGCGGTATCGTTCCGGGAGTTATGGCGCAGACGGGAATGGAAAGTCTGGAAATTGTGCAGGGTGTTGTAAAGCAGACAAAACCGGATTACATTGTGGTTATTGATGCCCTTGCTGCGCGAAGTGTCAAGAGGCTTAACCGGACAATACAGATTACGGATGCTGGTATCCATCCTGGTTCTGGTGTTGGCAATTATCGGAATGGCATCAGTAAGGAAAGCCTGGGTGTACCGGTGATTGCCATTGGTGTGCCTACTGTTGTGGATGCCGCAACTATTGTGAATGATACGATGAGCAGCCTGATTGGAGCAATGACGGAGGCAGAGCACTTAAAAAAGATAGGGAATTCTTTGAATGCATTGGAGGAATCGGAAAAACATGAACTGTTTAGGGAACTGTTATCCCCTTATTTAAATGCAATGTTTGTGACTCCAAAAGATATTGACGAATCTATAAAGCAGATTAGTTTTACTCTTTCGGAAGGGCTTAATATGGCATTTCAAAACCAGGAGAACTTGTCATAAGAAAAAAGAAGCTGCATATAATATAGTGTTTCTTACAGAAAAATAGCTTGTCAGACAAAGGGGAATCAGGATGCATGCAAAAGAGCAGAGGAAAGATGGCGGGGCAGCTTGCGTCAATAGCTGTTTTGATTTTTATGGCATTTTTATGCTTTCACATGAAAAAACAGGAAACTTATGAATCGTTGTCCGATCGGATTGTGGCTGAAGTAAAAAGCGTAATGTTCCGGCAGACAGCGAAGCAATACGCTATGCAGATTGGCTATATTATGGAGAATGAAGGTGAAAGTAAAACGGCGGTGCAGATGGTACTTGATATGTCCCGCCGTCTGTTCCCTGTTTCAGGATACATAGATACATCACAAAATTATGAGACACAGGTGGAAAGTAAATTTTCTTACGAGGAAATTGTGGCAATGGAAGCGGCAGATGAAATGGAAGTGGCAGATGGTACAGATAATGAAGCACAGCAGATTCAAACCGCAAATGGTGGGGATTCCGGAAGAGAGAGCGGCTGTGCCAACACAGTGACTGCTACAGAAAATACGGCAAATAGTAAAAATACGACGGGATTTCAATTGAGCCAGTCGCCGAAAGCAGATATTTCATTGGATAAATTGAATGATTTTGATTATTTAATACATAATTTTTATGTTGTAGATAAAACAACAACAATTACCAGTGAGCAGTTAAATGCTTCCAATCTGCTTTCCAGAGATATGAAACTTACTACTCCTGCAGACCAGCCGCAGATTTTGATTTATCATACGCATTCTCAGGAGGGCTATGTGGATTCTGTACCTGGAGATTCTTCCACGACAGTCATGGGGGTAGGAGAATATTTGGCAGAACTTTTGCGTGACCGTTATGGATTAAATGTCATTCATCATACCGGCGAGTATGATGTGAAGGACAGGGATCATGCCTATTCGGAGGCGGGTCCGGCCTTAGAGCAGTTACTTGCCCAAAATCCGAGCATAGAAGTGGTTATTGATCTGCATCGGGATGGTGTGGCAGATACCACCAGACTTGTAACGAATGTCAACGGAAAACAGATGGCATCCATTATGTTTTTTAATGGGTTAAGCCGTACGACTTCTACGGGGGATATATCGTATTTGTATAATCCGAATTTACAGGATAATCTGGCATTTTCTTTTCAGATGCAGCTTAAGGCAGAACAGTATTATCCGGGGCTTGCACGGCCGATATATCTAAAGGGCTATCGCTATAATATGCATTATTGTCCAAAATCGCTGTTGGTGGAAGTCGGCGCCCAGACTAATACGGTGGATGAGGCGATGAGTGCAATGGAACCGCTTGCGGATGTGCTGTATCGCGTACTTACTGGAAATTAAGGGCATATATTTCTTAAGAAAATATAAAATAGTTTGAAAACAGGTTTCTTCCGTCTGGATAATGTGGTATTCTAAAGATAACAAAAAGATATTATCAGAAAGTATGGAGAAGGAGGATTTATTAGTATGGCAAGATTTACGTTACCGAGAGACTTATATCATGGGAAAGGGGCGTTAGAAGCATTAAAGACCTTTGAGGGAAAAAAAGCCATTATCTGTGTGGGCGGGGGTTCCATGAAGCGGTTTGGTTTTCTTCAGAAGGCGCAGCAGTATCTGGAAGAAGCAGGTATGGAGGTAAAATTATTTGAAGGTATTGAGCCGGACCCATCAGTAGAAACGGTTATGAAGGGTGCAGCAGTTATGCAGGAATTCGAGCCGGACTGGATTGTTGCCATGGGTGGAGGCTCTCCGATTGATGCAGCAAAAGCCATGTGGATTAAATATGAGTATCCGGAAGTGACCTTTGAAGACATGTGTAAGGTTTTCGGTCTGCCGAAGTTACGGAAAAAAGCACATTTTTGTGCAATTTCATCGACATCGGGAACAGCGACGGAGGTGACGGCATTTTCCATTATTACCGATTACGAGAAGGGTATCAAATATCCGATTGCCGATTTTGAAATTACCCCGGATGTGGCTATCGTTGATCCGGAGTTGGCAGAGACTATGCCGCAGAAACTCGTGGCACACACCGGAATGGATGCAATGACGCATGCAATTGAGGCATATGTTTCCACAGCAAATTGTGATTTTACGGATCCACTGGCGTTGTATGCGATTCATATGATTCAGAATGACTTGGTAAAATCTTATAATGGAGATATGGAAAAGAGAGATTCCATGCACAATGCCCAGTGTCTGGCAGGAATGGCATTCTCAAATGCACTGCTTGGTATTGTTCATTCCATGGCACATAAGACAGGAGCTGCTTTTGCGGATTATGGTGCACACATTATTCATGGTGCGGCGAATGCTATGTATCTGCCGAAGGTTATTGCTTTTAACGCGAAGGACGAGACAGCAAAGAAACGTTATGGCGTAATTGCAGATTATATGAATCTGGGCGGTAGCAGTGACGATGAAAAAGTTAAACTTCTGATTGATTATCTGCGCGGCATGAACGATGAACTGAACATCCCGCATTGTATTAAGAATTATGGACCAGACAGCTATCCGACCGAGCAGGGCTTTGTGCCGGAGGAAGTGTTCTTAGAGAGATTGCCGGAAATTGCAGCCAATGCAATTTTGGATGCCTGCACTGGCTCAAATCCGAGACAGCCGAGCCAGGAGGAAATGGAGAAGCTTTTGAAGTGCTGTTATTATGATACGGAAGTAGATTTCTAAACAAAATTATCTGGAAAGAAAATAAAAGATAACAAAAGGGCGGTTCTTTTAGACCGCCTTTTTCTCTTGAGAATTTGTCGGAGTTATAGCTTGAAAAGAAGCAGAGGGCAGGTTATAATATCATTAAAAATGAGAAAAAATGCAAAATTCTGTAAATGTAACCAATAGATAAAACGGTATATGAGGTAACAAAATGAAAAAAATAGAGCCTTCCTATAAGACTTTTATTGTATGGTGCATGGGGATTTTTATGGTCATTGTTCCCTATATTACCTATCTGCGGCTGGAGCTGCTCCCGGAAAAGGCGGCCATGCTTTTTCCGAATACGGGTGGTTATGCAGTGGATTTCTTTTTGTATTATAAAGAGATTGCAGTTATTGTATTTGCCGTTTTTCTGCTCTTGTTTTTTGCAGGAGAGCATATCTTCCCGGATCATGTGGTGAAAAATGTTCCGGTTTTGCAGAGGCAGGCACGGTATTGGCTGATTCCGGCTGTACTGTATGCGGTCTGTATAATCCTTTCTATGCTGCGCGGGTGTATCCGGGGAAACATAAGAGAGGCATTTCTTGGCAGTTATACCGAATATGAGGGCGGTCTGGCACTGCTTTCCTATCTGGTTTTATTTCTTGCGTCATATAATTATTTTTCCAAAGAAAAGTATCTTCGTATTTTTTATATTTGTCTGGATATTTTCATTGTATCTGCTGGAATTTTGGGAGCGGTGGAATATTTTTATAAACCATTCTATGAATTTGATTTTCTGAAATATGTGATTGCTCCGGAGCAGTATCGCTCTGTTGCTGAGAGTCTGAACAACGAGAATTTTAGAGGTCAGGCGGCGCTTGCACTGTACAATCCGGGGTATCTGGGAGGGCTTAGTGCGTTGCTTTTTCCCCTTGCTATGGGGCAGGTGCTGACAGAAAAAAATAAGAAGAAAAAAGTGTTACTGGCTGTTTTGCCGGTTATCTGTCTTTTTTTGTTAGTTATATCGAACTCCACTGGGGCAATGTACGCTACAGTATGTTCTATAATCCTGTTTTTACTTTTTTGGAAAGCAGAAGATTGCAAGGAAAAATATTATTCTTTTGGCATGGTTTTTCTGTCAGGGATTCTTGTTTTTGGACTTATGGGAGTCCTGTCGCAGGGAAAATTGTTCCGTACTCTGGAAAAAACATTTTTCCATCAGGAAACGGCATCCAAGACGGAAAAATTTGAAGTTCAGAACCTGACATTGAAAGATGGAGAGCTTTTGATAGAGGGAAAAGAAGGCAGCTATATTGTCTGCTGTGAGGATGAAGACGGAAGGGATATACTGCAAAATTTTTCTGTTGTGCAGGAAGGAGAAAAAGAACTTCCATTAAGTGTAAATGAGAAAAAGAATAGGGCGTCTTTAGAGACAGAAGACGGTTCACTCGGATTTGAAATAGAAGAAAATGTACTTTTTATAGATTTTGGTTATGACAGCGAGGTGGGATTTTATATTTCGGAGGATGGACTTGCACTGGCAGGACTGAACGGGCAGAGATTGGAGAAGATTCCGACTTCATCCATGAAGCATCTGGAGCGTTTCTATTCTGTTGCTACAGGACGTGGTTATATCTGGCTTAATACGCTTCCATTGTTAAAGGAATGTCTGCTCATCGGGACAGGACCGGGTTCTTTTGCCTATATGTTTCCACAGAATCAGGTGGTTGAACTGTTAAAGGTACATGGAAGTTCCTATTTTCTGGTGGATAAGCCCCATGATTGGTATTTGCAGGTGGCAGTCAGTACGGGAGTGATTTCCCTTATTGTTTTATTGGTATGGATAATTTTGTATATCAGGCGGTTTGTGCCTTTGATCCGGCAAAAAAAACAAAGTCGGGAGATAGCTTTGGCATTGCCGTTTTTGATAGCGGTAATTGCGTTTTGCATTACCGGATTTGTAAACGACAGCATGATAACGGTAAACCCTGTTTTTTGGATGGTGTTTGGAATTGGGGCGAGTCTGCTGGAAGGTTGCAAAGAAACATAAAAAGGAGGAAGAAATAATGAGAAACAGAAGTTTAAGGAAAGCTCTGGCAGCGGCATTGGTGATTCCGATGTTCTTAAGCCTGGGTGCAGTTCCAACGTCCGCAGAGAGCATTAAAGAAGCGGCGATGGCAGCAGCCGAGGAAGAAGCGTTAGTCGGAGAAAGCAGCGAAGGCGTAACTGGTGATTGTAAGTGGAGTTATGATGAGACGACAGCGACGCTTACTTTTTCCAGCAATACGGGAACATCAGCAGAAGTACCGTCATTTCCGGAATGGGCTTCCGCACCGTGGTGGAAGGATTGTGCAAGGAGCTGCAAGCATGTTGTCTTTACAGATGACATTGTAGGAATAGGAGAGGGCGCATGTTGTGGTTTTTGGTATCTGGAAAGTGTCCAGTTATCTTCAAACTTAAAAACAATAGGTGACCGGGCATTTTCTTATTCCGGTTATGACAATATACAACAGATTACATTTCCGGAGTCTTTGGAGACAATCGGAGCATTTGCATTTGAAGGATGGAGCAAATTGACAGAAGTTCGGATTCCGAAGAATGTGAAATCTATTGCTGGTAATGCATTTTCTTCTTGCGAAGCGTTAGAGCAGATTATTGTAGATGGAGAAAATCCTTATTTTTGTTCTGAGAGTGGTGTGCTGTATGATAAGGCTAAGACTACATTAGTGATTTGCCCGCCGGCTAAGAAAAACGTGGAGTTTCCATCCAGTCTGAATAAACTCGGTTCCCATATTTTAAGTGGAACAGCTGTGTCGGAGATTAAATTTACCGGAGATGCCCCGACTTTTGCAGAGGATACATTTGGCAATGGAATGACCGGAGAAATAGTGAATGGTGAATGGGTGGAAAAAGTGAATCCATTGGTTGCAACTGCATATTATCCGGCAGATAATACAAGCTGGACTGCTGATAAGCGTCAGAATTATAGCGGAAATATCACATGGGTTCCTTATGGAGAAAACGGAACGGTTGCCATTGCTTCCGCAGGAATCTACGTAGCAAAACAGGATAATAATGGTGTTTTTGCAGGAATGGTAACTTCAGGAGCATTTGCTGCAGACAAAGAATACCGCTGGCTGTGCTATGACATCAAGGCAGAGGCATGGAGTGTTTACAGTGACTGGACACTAAATAATGAGTGGATTCAGTTCAATCCTGGCAAAGCAGGAGACTATTTATTGCAGGGTGAAGTCCGTATCGCGGGGCAGCCGGATACTGTAAAAACAGATTGTATCGGAGTAAACCATCACCCGCATATCAAAGGAAAATGCCAGATGCCATATAGCGGAGAAGGCGGCGGATATCTGATTGGAGTAGAGTCTTACGAAAATGCGGATTATCAGTATGAAATGTTAATCCTTGACTGTACATTGCTTGCGGAGGGTAAGGATGCATGGACTTACACTACCGGAAAATGTGGAGTAGATGGAAACGGATTCTGGACAGTATGGCAGCCGGAATATGGCTATTACTGGACATTGTTCCGCATTTATGATAAAGACGGAAATTTAATTGACGAGGATTGCTACGGCTTCCAGAATATTTAACAAAAGAAGGGTATCATTTCGGGCAGACCGGATGATGCCCTTCTTTTTTTGTTATGGCGACGAGGAAAATGGACATCGTGCTTGCACGAAGGGATATTTGACGACCGCTAATCAGAGCGAGATTCGCAAAGCGTATCTCGTCTCTGCGAATTGCTTCGATTTTACAAAATCAGTTGAAGAAAACGCCTCGATGCTTTATAATAAATCCATTGAATTGCAGTTAAACGGAGGAATAAAAATAAATGGCACATATTGATCAGAGTAAAATCAGAAATTTTTGTATCATCGCCCATATTGATCACGGCAAATCTACGTTGGCAGACCGTATCATTGAAATGACAGGGACACTGACCAGCAGGGAAATGCAGTCTCAGGTGCTTGATAATATGGATTTGGAGCGGGAAAGAGGAATTACGATTAAATCTCAGGCAGTCCGTATTATATATAAAGCGAAGGACGGAGAAGAATATATTTTTAATCTGATTGATACGCCGGGACATGTGGACTTCAATTATGAAGTGTCCAGAAGCCTTGCAGCCTGTGACGGAGCCATACTCGTTGTAGATGCGGCGCAGGGAGTGGAGGCACAGACATTGGCAAATGTTTATCTTGCATTAGACCACAATCTGGATGTTATGCCGGTTATCAATAAAATCGATTTGCCAAGTGCACAGCCGGATGCAGTGGCGCAGGAAATAGAAGATGTCATTGGTATTGAGGCTATGGATGCACCTCGTATTTCTGCCAAGACAGGCTTAAATGTAGAAGAAGTTTTAGAGCAGCTTGTAAAGAAAATTCCGGCACCGCAAGGAGATCCGGAGGCACCGCTTAAAGCACTGATTTTTGATGCAATTTATGATTCCTATAAAGGAGTTATTGTATTTTGCCGGATTAAGGAAGGTTGCGTGAAAGTCGGAACAAAGATAAAGATGATGGCGACGGGAGCCACTGATGAAGTGACGGAAGTAGGCTATTTTGGCGCAGGACAGTTTATTCCCTGTGAGGAACTTAGCGCCGGAATGGTAGGCTATATCTGTGCCAGTATTAAAAATGTGCGGGAGACCAGAGTGGGTGATACGGTAACTGAGGCAGACCGTCCTTGCGCGGAGGCATTGCCGGGTTACAAGAAAGTAAACCCAATGGTCTACTGTGGGCTTTATCCGGCGGACAGTGCGAAATACCCGGATTTGCGGGATGCTTTGGAAAAATTACAGATTAACGACGCTTCTTTGCAGTACGAACCGGAGACCTCTATTGCGTTGGGATTCGGATTCCGTTGCGGATTCCTTGGACTCTTGCATTTGGAAATCATTCAGGAGCGGCTGGAACGTGAATTTAATTTAGACCTGGTTACAACGGCACCGGGGGTTATCTATAAAGTACACAAAACCGATGGTGAAGTCATCGAACTGACCAATCCGTCTAATCTGCCGGATCCATCTGAGATTGAATATATGGAGGAACCTATGGTCAGTGCGGAAATCATGGTGACCAGTGATTATATCGGTGCCATCATGGATCTTTGTCAGGAGCGCCGGGGTATTTATGTCAGCATGGAATATATTGAAAAAACCCGCGCGTTGATTAAATATGATTTGCCGTTGAATGAAATCATTTATGATTTCTTTGATGCTTTGAAATCGCGTTCCAGAGGCTACGCATCCTTTGATTACGAGATGAAAGGCTATGTGCGCTCTGAACTTGTGAAGCTGGATATTCTGGTAAACAAGGAAGAAGTCGATGCGTTATCCTTTATTGTGTTTAAGGACAGCGCTTACGAGCGCGGCAGGAAGATGTGTGAGAAATTAAAAGAAGAAATTCCGAGACATTTGTTTGAAATTCCGATTCAGGCAGCAGTGGGCGGCAAGATTATTGCGAGAGAGACCATAAAGGCAATGCGAAAAGATGTCCTTGCAAAATGTTATGGTGGTGATATTTCACGAAAGAAGAAGCTTTTGGAGAAACAGAAAGAAGGAAAGAAGCGGATGCGTCAGGTAGGAAATGTGGAAATTCCGCAGGAGGCATTTATGAGCGTGTTAAAGCTGGACGAGGATTAAACGATGTCAGCAAAATCTTTGGAGTTATACGTCCATATTCCGTTTTGTGTAAAAAAATGTGCATATTGTGATTTCCTGTCTGCGTCTGCGGACGAAAATACCAGACAGGAATATATCAGAAATTTGTTAGAAGAAATAAAAGAAAAAGGAAAGCAGTATCCGGATTATGAAATAACGACTGTTTTTATCGGAGGAGGAACCCCCTCTATCTTAAAAGCGGGACAGATTGCAGATGTTTTAGAGGAAGTGTATCGGTCTTTTTCGGTAAGACCAGACGCAGAAATTACAATAGAATGCAATCCGGGAACCCTTTCTTTTGAGAAACTTTCTATTTACAAGACAGCGGGAATCAACCGTATCAGTGTTGGCTTACAGTCAACCGATAACGATGAATTAAGGGAGCTTGGCAGAATCCACACCTATGAGGAGTTTTTACAAAGCTATGATTTGATTCGGAAAGTGGGTTTTTCCAATGTCAATATTGATATTATGGCAGCATTGCCGGGACAGACTGCTTTAAGTTACGAGAAAACGCTGCGTCATGTTCTTTCCCTGAGACCGGAGCATATTTCCGCTTACAGCCTTATCATTGAGGAGGGAACGCCTTTTTTTGAAAAATATGAGGCGGATGAACTTTTGCGGGAAAAAGGAGATAAGCCGCTTTTTTTGCCATCAGAGGAAACGGAGCGCGAGATGTATGAGCAGACAAAGGAACTGTTTGCAGAGCATGGATATGAGCGCTATGAAATCTCAAATTATGCGAAAAATGGTTATGCATGCAGACACAATATCGGTTACTGGAGACGGGAAAATTATCTGGGGCTGGGACTTGGTAGTTCATCATTGGTTGAAAATGTCCGTTTCCACAATACGACAAATCTTTTGGACTATAATCGCGGAATGTTTGGACAGCAGGATATGGAAGTGCTGGATAAAAAGAGCCAGATGGAAGAATTCATGTTCCTAGGGCTTCGTATGACAAACGGTGTGGCGCGAAAAGATTTTGAGACGGCATTCGGGCTTCCGGTGGAAAATGTATATGGCACGGTTCTGGATAAACAGGTGGCAGACGGGCTGGTAAAAAAAGAAGCAGGTCGGATTTTTCTGACAGAGCGTGGAATGGATGTCAGTAATTATGTGATGGCACAGTTTTTGATTTGAGGAAGGATAGAAGAAAAAGATTGACAAAAAGTGGCTTTTATGTCTATACTGAAGTGGGCAAGAGGTTTTCTTTTGTGAATTTTGGATAGAAGGGCGATGGATAGATTGAGAATGATAATCTGCTAATTAGGAATTGAACACGGTATAAAAAGGGACGAGAGATGCGTCTTTCTTTTTGTACACATTCAAGAGCAGATATCAGTTGAGATCTTATTTCGCATATAGAATAGAAGCGGATTTGGCTTAAAATAGCGGATAGAGATAAATCATTTGTAGGATGAGAGATGCAGATATGCTGTATCTCTTTTTATTTTGCGTATGATGGCAGACTGCTCTTGAGAAAAGAGAAAGAGGAGTGATGTATATGTCAGAAATCGCAGTAAATGGACTGTCCTTTGGTTATGAAGGCAGTTACGAAAACGTTTTTGAAGATGTATCTTTTCATTTTGATACAGATTGGAAACTTGGTTTTATCGGAAGAAATGGGAGGGGAAAGACAACTTTTTTAAGACTTTTGCAGGGGCTATATGAATATCAGGGAAGTATCACAAAAAGTGTGGAGGTAGATTATTTTCCTTTTGTGGTAAAAAATAAAGAGAAGAACACAGTTGACGTACTGGAAGAAATTTATCCGGCATATGAATTTTGGGAAGTGTGCAGGGAATGGAATTATTTAGATGGTAGTGAGGATGTCTGGTATCGGCCTTTTTCTACCTTAAGCAACGGAGAACAGACAAAAGTGCTGTTGGCATTGTTATTTACGAAGAAAAATCACTTTCTTCTGATTGATGAGCCGACGAATCACTTGGATCAGGAAGCAAGAGAGACTGTGAAAAGATATTTGAATAGGAAGAAAGGATTTCTTCTGGTGTCTCATGACCGGGATTTTTTAGATGGTTGCATAGATCATGTATTGGTGCTGAATCGGAATAATATAGAAGTTATGCAGGGCAATTTTACCACGTGGTGGGAAAATAAAAAGAAACAGGATGCTTTTGAACTGGCAGAAAACGAAAAGTTAAAAAAAGAAATCGGACGGTTGAAAAGTGCGGCAGAACAGGCATACCGATGGGCGGATGAGGTGGAGTCTACTAAAATCGGCCCAAAGTCAGAAAAATATGAGAAGTGCATTGATACCAGAGCTTATGTCGGTGAAAAATCGAGACGTATGCAGATGCGGCGGAAAAATCTTGAGCACAGAAAAGAGCGTGAAATAGAGGATAAGGAGAAACTGCTTAAAAATATAGAAAAGGAAGAAGCACTAAAACTTCATTTTCTGCGGCATAATAAGGAAATTCTTATTCAGGCAGAACATTTAACCTGCAAATATGGAGAAAGAACGGTTTGCGGGGAGGTGGATTTTACTTTAAGGCAGGGGGATTGCCTTGTTTTAGAGGGGAAAAACGGGAGCGGGAAATCTTCGGTGATAAAAAGGATTCTTGGCGAAGCGGTAGAGGGAGACGGAATACTGACTGTTGTACAGGGATTAAAAGTTTCCTATGTATCGCAAAACACGGAGAATCTGTACGGGAAAATGGATGAATATGCAGTAAAAAGAGGAATAGATAAAACATTATTTTATCAGTTTCTTCGAAAATTCGATTTTAAAAGGGAGAATCTGGGAGTCTGGTTGGAGGCACTCAGTGAAGGCCAGAAGAAAAAAGTACTGCTTGCGGCAAGCTTATGTGAGCAGGCACATCTTTATATTTGGGACGAGCCGCTAAATTATATTGATATTTATACCAGAATGCAGTTAGAGGAACTGATTACAAAATATCGTCCCACGATGCTTTTGGTAGAACATGACCGGGCGTTTGTGCGAAAAGTCGGTACATCAGATGTAAAGCTTGAGGCAATATAAGATTGCGAAAGAGTGGCAGGTATAGTATGATAGAAATGGTAATATAGCACAAAAAAATTACCAAAAAGGAGAAGAATTTTTACAAAGGAGAGTGGGTTTATGAGAACAATCAGAACCAAAATTACAGCGGCAATCCTGATTTGTACGATTATTGCTGTGGGGGCAGTAGGACTGGTAAGTGTGGTAAATTCCAGTCGTGTGGCAGTCGAGGATGCAGAGGAGAGCATGAAACTGACCTGTGCCGGACAGGCACAGAAGATTGATGCACAGGTTGCTGAAATTGAACAGTCGGTTGATACTTTAGCAGCTATTGCGATGAAAAAGCTGG
Organism: uncultured Lachnospiraceae bacterium; assembly: GCA_945868305.1. Lineage (GTDB taxonomy): Bacteria > Bacillota > Clostridia > Lachnospirales > Lachnospiraceae > Roseburia_D. The sequence continues at coordinate 36,130 of CAMBKU010000006.1, forward strand.
ATTTTTCCAGGTTTAAGAATAATGATGCATATGTTACGGAGTATACGCAGTCGATTTTCGATGAGGTTGAACTGTTTGCAGAAAATACGGCGGGAGCAATTTGTGCTTATGTAAGGTATAATCCTGAATTTACGGAACCGACTTCTGGTATTTTTCTGACCAGGAGCTCGGAAGAAGAAGATTTTCAAAGTGTAACACCGACTGATTTCAGTGTTTATGATAAATCTGATACGGCGCATGTGGGCTGGTACTATATTCCCGTGGAAAATAAAGCACCAATCTGGATGAATCCATATTTGAATGAAAATATCAATGTTTATATGGTTTCTTATGTTGTACCGCTATATATAGATGGCGAATCGGTGGGAATCATAGGAATGGATATTGATTTCTCAAAATTAGAGGGAATCGCTGCCGATACAAAGATTTATGATACAGGCTATGCATTCCTGCTTAACGGTGATGGTGTCATTATGTATGATCCGGAAATGGAGCTTGGAACCAGTTTGGCAGAAGTGGATAATGGGAGTTGTGCGAAGATTACGGAGAGCATGACGCAGGGACAAGATGAGGGAAAATTGTTAAGCTATACCTATCAGAATGAGAAACGTCAGATGGTATATAATACGCTTTCTAATGGAATGTGCCTTGGACTGACGGCTCCTAATGCAGAGATTAATGCAAATGCGAAAATGCTTCAGAATATTATTTTTGGAATTACAGTTGGGGTTGTGATTCTTATGATTGTTGTAGGTGCGGTAATTGGAAATACTCTTTCGGGTCCAATCAGGAAGATTACAGGGGTGGTCGACGCAACGGCTGCTTTGGATTTGAGGCAGGGCGCCGAATTGGAAAAATTGGTGAAAGTGCAGGATGAAACCGGTACTATGGCAAAGACGGTATTCCATATGAAAGATGTGCTTCATGAAATGGTGGAGAATATGCAGAATATTCAGAATACAATTTCTGTAAGTACGGAGGAACTGGATGCGATTATGCGGGAGAATTACGAAACATCGGAGGACAATTCTGCTACAACTGAAGAATTGGCATCTGGTATGACGGAGACAGCCTCCAATACAGAAAGAATCATTGGAAAAATCAAGGAAGTGAAGGGAAACTCCCAACAGATTTATGAATTAATCGGAAAAGGAAAAGAGACGGCGAGAGATGTTTCGGGCAGAGCAGAAGAATTGAAAGAATTTACTGGGAAATCTACAGCCAAGACCAGAGAAATGTATCAAACTATTTTGGAAAAGTCTCAGATAGCAGTGGAACAGTCAAAAGCAGTAGAAAAAATTAATGAATTAACGGATGATATCCGTGAAATTTCTGAGCAGACGAATCTTCTGGCGCTGAATGCCAATATTGAAGCAGCCAGAGCAGGAGAGGCAGGTAAGGGATTTGCAGTTGTAGCAACGGAAATCGGAACGCTGGCAAATCAAACATTTGATACGGTGAGCCGCATTAATGATATTGTGGAGGAAGTAAATCAGGCAGTTGAGAATCTGACGGAATGTGTGGAAATGACCACAGACTTTCTTGGAAATACAGTTCTTGCAGATTATAGTGAGTTTGAGACTGTTGGAGAAGATTACGAGAAGGATGCCGGAATTTTTGCAAATATGATGAAGAATATTAATGAAGCCACAGGAGAATTAAATCAAAATATCGTGGAAATATCCAATACGGTGGTAAGTATTAATGAAATGATCGGTCAGTCTGCAGAGGCAATCAACACAATCGCAGAGAAGTCTGCAAAGACAGTGGAAACTACGCAAAGTGGTTATGAGCATCTACAGGAGGAGCGGGCAAGTATGGATGAACTGAAAGAGATTATTATGAAGTTTAAATTATAAAAAGGAGTCAGAGTAAAGAAGGAAAAAGAGTGCTGTATGGCGAAAATATATGCCAGCAGTGCTCTTTTTTTGTTATGGGACAAGCTATATGGTGTGAAAAATAAAAAAAACAGAAATAAGTGTTGACAAAGAAATTCTATGGTGCTATCTTAGATACATAGAAATTAGCACTCCAATCTGGTGAGTGCTAACAAAGAAAAAAGATACCAGGGATTCGGAAGTGAGAACATGGAAGAAAACGGATTAGACGAACGGAAAACAAAAATTTTAAATGCAATTATTAAAAATTATCTGGAAACCGGAGAGCCGGTTGGCTCAAGGACTATTTCAAAATATACGGATTTGAATTTGAGTTCCGCAACAATCCGAAATGAGATGTCCGATTTGGAAGAACTGGGTTACATTTTGCAGCCACATACCTCGGCTGGAAGAATTCCTTCCGATAAGGGTTATCGCTTTTACGTAGATCACCTGATGCAGGAAAAGGACAAAGAAGTTGCTGATATGAAGGAATTTGTCATTGAGCATACGGAGAAGATGGATCAGGTATTACAGCAGGTGGCAAAGCTTTTGGCGGTAAATACCAATTATGCGACAATGATAACATCTCCACAGACGCATCATAACAAGGTTAAATTTTTACAGCTTTCCAATGTGGATAATGAAAATATTCTGGTAGTGGTAGTATTAGAAGGTAATTTGGTGAAGAATAAGATTATTCCGATTGAAGCGCCGATAGACAATGAGCAGATGTTGAAGTTAAATATGTTGCTCAATACAAATCTTACCGGACTTTCCATAGAACAGATTAATCTTGGAACGATTGCTTTGCTGAAGGAAAAGGCAGGTATTCACAGTAAATTAATTGGAAATGTTTTAGATGCGGTGGCGGAAGCAATTGGTGAGGATGAGGATTTGGAAATCTATACCAGTGGAGCAACCAACATTTTGAAATATCCGGAGCTTAGCAGTTCCGGTAATGCGAGTGAACTTTTAAACGCATTTGAAGAAAAAAATCAGTTAGTCAGCCTGGTTACTGAGAATCTCGCGGAAGATACCGAGAATACAGGAATTCAGGTTTATATAGGAAATGAAACGCCGATTCAGACCATGAAGGATTGTAGCGTAGTGACTGCAACCTATGAATTAGGGGAAGGCGTAAAGGGAACGATAGGAATTATCGGACCAAAGCGCATGGATTACGAAAATGTTATGAGTAATCTGAAGAATTTGAAGGCGCAGCTTGACGGTATATTGGACAGGACAAAGAAGTAAGAGAAAGGGGAAAAAGCATTGTCAGAAAAGGAAAAAGAAGAAGTATTGGAAGAAGTCTTAGAAGACCTTGAAAAAGATGCGGTAGACGCAAAAAAGGAAAAGACAGACGATACAAAAAAAGATACTTCAGAGGATAAAAAAGAAGAAACAAAAGAAGACGGCGACGATAAAGCTGACAGCGAAGAAAAGTCAGAAAAAAAAGAAGATGGCAAAAAGGGTGTCTTCAAAAAAAAGAAAGATAAAAAAGATGAAAAAATTGAAGAATTGACAGATCAGGTAAAACGTCAGATGGCGGAGTTTGACAATTTCCGCAAACGGACCGAGAAAGAAAAGTCACAGATGTTTGAAACAGGAGCAAAGAGTGTGATTGAAAAAATACTTCCGGTCATCGACAATTTTGAGAGAGGTCTTGCAGCTGTTCCCGAAGAAGAAAAGGAAAATGCTTTTGTACAGGGAATGGATAAGGTATATAGGCAGATGCTTACAGAATTAGATACAATTGGTGTAAAACCGATTGAAGCTGTGGGTAAGGAATTTGATCCGGAATATCACAATGCAGTGATGCAGGTGGAAAGTGAAGAATATGAATCCGGTATTGTGGCTCAGGAATTACAAAAAGGCTATCTGTATAATGATACCGTAGTAAGACACAGCATGGTGGCAGTCGTGCAGTAACAAAAAGGCAACAAACATTCAAAATAAAGAATATTATTTAATCAGGAGGCTTTATTATGAGTAAAATTATTGGTATTGACTTAGGAACTACAAACAGCTGCGTAGCAGTTATGGAAGGTGGAAAACCAACCGTTATCGCAAACCAGGAAGGCGCAAGAACCACACCTTCTATCGTGGCTTTTACAAAAACAGGAGAAAGATTGGTTGGTGAACCGGCAAAACGTCAGGCAGTTACCAATGCAGAAAAAACAATTTCTTCTATTAAGAGACATATGGGTACTGATTTCAAACAGGCAATTGATGATAAACAATATTCTCCGCAGCAGATTTCAGCCATGATTCTGCAGAAATTAAAAGCAGATGCAGAGGGATATTTGGGAGAAACCGTTTCGGAAGCAGTTATTACAGTACCGGCTTATTTTAATGACGCACAGCGTCAGGCAACCAAAGATGCCGGAAAAATCGCAGGCCTTGATGTAAAACGTATCATTAACGAGCCGACTGCAGCAGCATTGGCATATGGTCTTGACAATGAAAAAGAGCAGAAAATCATGGTATACGATTTAGGTGGTGGTACTTTCGATGTATCTATCATTGAAATCGGTGACGGCGTTATCGAAGTATTATCTACAAATGGTGATACACATCTTGGTGGTGATGATTTTGATAACAGAATTACACAGTGGATGATTGATGAGTTCAAGAAAGCAGAAGGCGTTGATCTTTCTGGTGACAAGATGGCTATGCAGCGTTTGAAGGAAGCAGCAGAGAAGGCAAAGAAAGAATTGTCTTCTGCAACGACGACCAATATTAACCTTCCGTTTATCACTGCTACTGCAGAAGGACCGAAGCATTTTGATATGAATCTTACCAGAGCAAAATTTGACGAATTGACACATGATTTGGTTGAGAAAACAGCAATTCCGGTACAGAATGCAATGAAAGACGCTGGACTTACTAATGCAGATTTAGGTCAGGTACTTTTGGTTGGTGGTTCTACCCGTATTCCGGCAGTACAGGAAAAGGTAAGACAGATTACTGGTAAAGAGCCAAGTAAATCCTTAAATCCGGATGAATGTGTAGCAATCGGCGCTTCCATTCAGGGTGGTAAACTTGCAGGGGATGCAGGCGCAGGCGACATCTTACTTCTGGATGTTACTCCGCTTTCTCTTTCTATCGAGACAATGGGTGGTATCGCAACAAGATTGATCGAGAGAAACACCACAATCCCGACCAAAAAGAGCCAGATTTTCTCAACAGCAGCAGATAACCAGACAGCGGTAGATATCAACGTTGTACAGGGTGAAAGACAGTTCGCAAAAGATAATAAATCCTTAGGCCAGTTCCGTCTGGATGGTATTCCGCCAGCACGCCGCGGTGTTCCGCAGATCGAGGTTACATTTGATATTGATGCAAATGGTATCGTAAATGTATCTGCAAAGGATTTGGGAACCGGAAAAGAGCAGCACATTACTATTACTGCAGGCTCTAATATGTCCGATGATGAAATCGATAAGGCAGTAAAAGAAGCAGCAGAGTTTGAAGCACAGGATAAGAAGAGAAAAGAAGCCATCGATACCAGAAATGATGCAGATGCGTTTGTATTCCAGACACAGGAAGCATTGGATCAGGTTGGTGCAAGTCTTGACCCGGCAGATAAATCTGCAGTGGAAGCAGACCTCAAGGCATTAAAGGACATGGTTGAGGCAAATCCACAGCCGGAAAATATGACAGATGCACAGATTGCAGATATGAAAGCAGCAAAAGAGAAATTGACAGAATCCGCACAGAAAGTATTTGCAAAAATGTATGAGCAGGCACAGGCAGCTCAGGGAGCAGCAGGTGCAGGTCCGGATATGAATGCCGGAGCCGGAGCTGGTAGTGCAGATGATGATGTTGTAGATGCAGATTATAAAGAAGTATAAAATAAGAATTGCCCGTAATATTTTAGGGTAAGTGTACAGAGCGCCTATGTGGCGGCACAGCCAGGGAGCATGCCTGGAACCGAAAAGTTTCAGGCATGCTTGTTTGGATTGCTGTGTAGATTTTTGCAGCATATTCTGCTGTAAAAATCTATGTGGCAATCTTTAAGGCTATCTATATGAGAGAGGGAATAAAAATGGCTGAACAGAAAAGAGATTATTATGAAGTGCTTGGCGTAGACAGAAACGCAGATGAAGCAGCAATTAAAAAGGCATATCGTGTTTTAGCGAAGAAATATCATCCGGATGCGAATCCAGGAGATCAGGAAGCGGAAAAGAAATTTAAAGAAGCTTCGGAGGCTTATGCGGTTTTGAGTGATCCGGAAAAAAGAAAGCAGTACGACCAGTTTGGTCATGCGGCTTTTGACGGCGGCGCAGGTGGTGCTGGAGGATTTGATTTTTCCGGTATGGATATGGGAGATATTTTCGGAGATATTTTTGGAGATTTCTTCGGAGGTGGCGGCAGAAGCAGAAGAACCAACAATGGTCCGATGAAGGGCGCAAATGTGCGTGCCAGTGTACGAATTACCTTTGAGGAGGCTGTATTTGGCTGCGAGAAGGAAATAGAACTGGTATTAAAGGATGAGTGTAAGACCTGTCAGGGAAGTGGAGCAAAACCGGGAACTTCTAAGGAAACCTGCCCAAAATGTGGTGGAAAAGGAAAGGTTGTATACAGTCAGCAGTCCTTATTTGGTATGGTGCAGAATGTACAGACCTGTCCGGACTGTAACGGAACAGGACAGATTATTAAAGAGAAGTGTCCGGATTGCCGGGGAACAGGATATATTGCAAGCAAGAAGAAAATTCAGGTGTCAATTCCGGCAGGAATTGACGACGGACAGAGCGTCAGAATTCGTGAAAAGGGCGAACCGGGTATTAATGGCGGACCGAGAGGAGATTTACTGGTAGAAGTAATCGTGTCCAGACATCCGATTTTCCAGAGACAGGATATGAATATTTATTCTACGGCTCCTATTTCATTTGCACAGGCGGCACTTGGTGGAGAAGTTCGTATTAATACTGTGGATGGAGATATCTTGTACGAGGTGAAACCAGGAACACAGACAGATACAAAAATCCGTCTGAAAGGGAAAGGAGTCCCGTCCTTGCGCAACAAGGCGGTTCGCGGTGACCATTATGTTACGCTGGTAGTACAGGTGCCGACAGGGCTGAACGATGCGGCAAAAGAGGCACTTCGTGCTTTTGATGATGCTACAGGTCAGACTTTGAAAAAGCAGGGAACAACGGACAGTAAGCCTAAGAAAAAGGGCTTTAAAGATAAAATAAAAGAGGCGTTTGACGAGATTTAGAGGCAAGTAAATTTTGAAATATGGTTGACTTCCGAAAAAAGTCGTTGTAAACTTTGTATCATTGGGATAGGTGATTTCAGTTGAAAAAGGTGTTGGCCGAAAAAGAGGTAAAAGCCATGGAACAAAGCATAACGACGCGAAAGAAAACAGAAAACAGCAGAGAGTACCCGATTCTGTCAGTAGAAGAAGTCGAGAAGATAAAGCGTTCTTTGGATAAAAAAGAAAGAGAACTGAAAAAAGGTCAAAGACAGCTTGAACTGGACAGAAAGAAGCTGCAAATTGAAAGAGATTCTGAACGGGCAAGACTTGCAAGAGAAAATCAGCTTTTTTCCATGAAGTGGAAGCTTCTGGAAGAAGAGGTAAAAAAGCTTGCAGATGAAAAACAGCAGGTGGAAAGACAGAAAATTTTTTATGAGCAGGTGAATGAATTTGAACGCAGGTCATCTTCAGAGAGGACGGTTCGGGGAGACATGTTTTTTGCCGGAGTCACTAGTGAGCTCGCATTAAAAAAGCGTTATAAGGATTTGATTAAAATATATCACCCGGATAATATTTCTGGAGATACAAATACCATACAGGAAATAAACCGGGAATACGATCAGTTAAAAGAGAGGCTGGATGGATAAGCCGCTGCAGTACAGATACTGCGGCGGTTTTTCGTATCATTGGGAAAGGACTTGTCAGCACAAACGTAGAGTGGCTATGGTTGCAACTGAAGTCAAATTGTGTTATGATATAAAACAAGTGTGCCTTTCGATAGAAAGAGCAAAAACAGGAAACGTATCATGAAAAGGTGAAAAAATGAAGTGGAACAAATTTACAATTAATACGACAACGCAGGCGGAAGATTTTGTTAGCGCCATGCTGAATGATCTTGGAATCGAAGGAATTGAAATAGAGGATAATATACCATTGACTGAGGAAGAACAAAAGGGAATGTTTATCGATTTTCCGCCGGAACTTCCGAAGGATGATGGGACAAGCAAGGTCAGCTTTTATCTGGAAGAACAGGAAGATGCCAGGGAGATTTTGAGAAAAGTTATGTTGGGATTAGAGGAACAGCGCCAGTTTGTAGATGTGGGAGCTGGTACCATCACCTCCAGCCAGACGGAAGACATTGACTGGATTAATAACTGGAAGAAATTTTTCCAGTCTTTTTATATTGACGATATTTTAATCAAGCCCACTTGGGAAGAATTAAAGGAAGAAGATAAAGATAAGTTTTTGATCGAAATTGATCCGGGTGTTTCCTTTGGAACTGGAAAGCATGAAACGACACAGCTTTGTATCCGCCAGCTTAGGAAATATTTGAAAAAGGATGATAAAGTGTTGGATGTAGGCTGCGGAAGCGGAATTTTGTCTATTGTTGCAATGAAGCTTGGGGCATCTCATGTGGTGGGAACAGACCTGGATGAAAATTGTATGACATCTACCTATGACAATATGGAGGTTAATCATCTTCCGAAGGACATGGGTGAGTTTTATGTGGGCAATCTGATTGATGACGTAAAATTGCAGGAAAAGGTGGGTACCGAAGTTTATGACATTGTAGTTGCTAATATTCTTGCAGATGTTATTATTCCGATGGCCCCAGTGATTCCGGCGCGGTTGAAGCAGGGTGGAGTATTTATTACGTCCGGTATTATTGATTTTAAAGAAGATGAAGTGAAAAATGCGATTGAAGCAGCAGGGCTTTCAGTGCTTGAAATTAATCATCAGGGCGAGTGGGTCAATATTACCGCACAGAAAAATTAGAGACAGGGGAAAAGTATGTATCAGTTTTTTGTGGAAGACGCACAGATAGGAAAAGAGTTTATTACGATTACAGGTTCAGATGTGAATCACATCAAAAATGTTCTGAGGATGAAATCGGGCGAAAAAATCCGCGTAAGCAGCAAACAGGGTGGAGACTATTATTGCGAGATTTCAGAGCTTGGAGATGATTTTGTGCAGGCGGATATTATAGATTCGGAAGCAGCAGGAACTGAGCTTCCTGCAAAAATCTTTTTGTTTCAGGCGTTGCCGAAAGGTGACCGGATGGAAACAGTTATTCAAAAAGCAGTTGAACTCGGCGTGTATGAGATTGTCCCGGTTGCCATGAAGTATTGTGTGGTAAAGCTGGATGCAAAAAAGGCGGAAAATAAGAGGAAACGCTGGCAGGCTATTGCGGAGAGTGCAGCAAAGCAATCGAAACGAAGTCGTATCCCGGTGGTGAGAGAGGTTATGAGCTTTGCAGAAGCTATAGATTATGCAAAGGAATGCAGGATAAATTTGGTTCCCTATGAAAACGAGAGAGGGATGGCCGCTACGAAAGAGGTGCTTTCTGAATTAAAGAAGGATACTTCGGTCAGTGTTATGATTGGACCTGAGGGCGGTTTCGCAGAGGAAGAAATTGCACGGGTACGAGAAGAAAATATGCAGATCATTTCGCTGGGAAAGCGCATTCTTCGCACGGATACGGCAGCTATTTCCACATTGTCTCTTTTGATGTTACAGCTTGAAATGATGGAAACGGAGGAAAACGGGTAAATGGAAGCATATCTGGATAATTCTGCGACAACGAGGTGCTCTGACCGGGCATTTGCGCTGATGCAGAAAGTTTATTTGGAGGATTACGGAAATCCGTCTTCTTTGCATATGAAAGGCGTGGAAGCAGAGCGTTATATAAAAGATGCAAGGGAGAAAATAGCAAAAACATTAAAGGTGTCGGAAAAAGAGATTATCTTTACATCCGGTGGAACGGAATCCAATAATCTTGCCATTATTGGGACGGCATTTGCAAATCGTCGTGCAGGCAATGAAATTGTCACAACCTCTATCGAACATGCTTCGGTAGCAAATCCGATGAAATTTTTAGAGGAGGAAGGCTTTCATGTCACTTATCTTCCGGTAGATGCGGACGGAGTTATTTCATTGGAAGAATTGAAAAATGCTGTGACAGAACAGACAATACTGGTTTCGTTGATGCAGGTTAACAATGAAATCGGAGCAATTGAGCCAATCGAAGAAGCAGTTACAGTTGTTCGGGAAAAAAATCCAAAAACTCTGATTCATGTAGATGCGATTCAGTCCTATGGCAAGCTTAGAATATACCCGAAAAAAATCGGTATCGATCTGTTATCTGTCAGCGGTCATAAGATTCACGGACCAAAAGGAACAGGCTTTTTGTATGTGAAGGAGAAGACAAAATTAAAACCTGTGATTTATGGAGGAGGGCAGCAGGGAGGTATGCGCTCCGGTACGGAAAATGTTCCGGGAATTGCAGGACTTGGCGAGGCATCAGCAGAGATATATGAAAATTTCAGTAAAAAGCAGGAACACCTGTATCATCTGAAAGAGCGGTTTGTCAAAGAAGTTTCGGGGATTCCGGGAGTAAGTATAAATGGAAAGACCGGTAGGGACAGTGCGCCGCATATTGTAAGTGTAAGTGTCGAAGGTGTCCGGGCTGAGGTGTTATTGCATTCTCTGGAGGATAAGAATATTTATGTATCCTCTGGTTCAGCGTGTTCCTCAAACAAACCTGCAGTGAGCCGGACTTTAAAAGGGATTGGTTTAAAACAGGAGCTTTTGGACGCTACAGTGCGATTCAGTTTTTCCGTACACACGACGGAGGAAGAAATTGACTATGCAGCAGATACATTAAAGGTGCTGGTGCCTGCGTTGCAGAAGTACACCAGACATTAGAAAGGAAAGAGAAATGTACAGAGCTTTTTTGATTAAATACGGGGAAATCGGAGTAAAGGGAAAAAATCGTTATGTATTTGAGGATATGCTGGTGAAGCAGATTCGGTATGCCTTAAATCCGGTAGATGGAGAATTTGAAGTGCGAAAGGAGCAGGGAAGAATTTATGCCGAGGTAGTAAGCGAAGAATACGATTACGAAGAAACGGTAGAGGCTTTGAAAAATGTATTTGGTATTGTTGCATTTTGCCCGGTAGTGCTTGTGGAGGATGAAGGATTTGAAAAACTGGCAGAGGATGTAGTGAATTATTTAAAGAGAGCCTATAAGCAGCAGAATTTTACATTTAAAGTAAATGCAAGACGGGCAAGAAAAAATTATCCGATGAATTCTATGGAGATCAATGCTGCATTGGGAGAAAAGATTTTGGATGCGCTTCCGGAGACAAAGGTGGACGTTCATCAGCCGGAGGTTATGGTGAGCATCGAGGTGCGCAATAAGATCAATATTTATTCCACAGAGGTTCCGGGACCTGGTGGGATGCCTGTTGGTTCTGCGGGAAAGGCAATGCTGCTTCTTTCCGGCGGTATTGACAGTCCGGTGGCAGGATATATGATTGCGAAGCGCGGTGTAGAGATAGAAGCGACTTATTTTCATGCGCCTCCTTATACCAGCGAGCGCGCAAAACAAAAAGTAATTGACCTTGCCAAAATTGTGGCAAAATATTCCGGGCCGATAAAGCTTCATGTGGTGAATTTTACAGATATTCAGCTTTACATTTATGAAAAATGTCCGCATGAGGAGCTTACCATTATCATGCGTCGTTATATGATGAGAATCGCAGAGCATTTTGCGGGAGAAGATAAATGCCTGGGGCTTATTACCGGGGAAAGTATCGGACAGGTTGCAAGCCAGACCATGCAGTCTCTCATGGTGACGAACGATGCATGTACGATGCCTGTTTACCGTCCGCTTATTGGTTTTGATAAACAGGAAATTGTGGAAATCTCAGAAAAAATTGGGACTTATGAGACATCCATACAGCCGTTTGAGGATTGTTGTACGATTTTTGTTGCAAAGCACCCGGTAACAAAACCGAGCTTGAAAGTAATTAAGAAATCAGAGAAAAAGCTGGAGGAGAAAATCGACGAACTGATGCAGACTGCAATTGATACGACAGAGACGATTATTGTCAAAGCTTAAAAGGGATTTTCAATAAAAAAACGAGCAGGCCCTTTGCCTGCTCGCCTAATGTAATCATTGGAAATTTTATTATACGAGATATGGTTTTAAAACTTCCATAATTTCATCCACATTTGTTTCGGTGTGGATTGCTAAGTCAATTGGTTTGGATAAATCTAAACTGAAGATACCCATGATGGATTTTGCATCAATTACGTATCTGCCAGAGATTAAATCAAAGTCAAACTCGAATTGAGTAATAGCGTTGACAAAAGATTTTACCTTGTCAATAGAATTTAATGAAATTTGAACTGTTTTCATATAGAGACCTCCTTGGTTACTACAATTCTTTGATATACTAGTATAGTAACTTTTTTTTTAGGAAAAGTCAACATAAAGTGAGGAAAAAAGTCAATGAAAAAAGTAGCATTGCACAATTTAGGGTGCAAAGTAAATTCCTATGAGACGGAAGCTGTTCAGCAAATGCTGGAAGAACGCGGCTATGAGGTAGTTCCGTTTCAGGAATATGCGGATATTTATATTATAAATACCTGCTCTGTGACGAATATGGCGGACCGGAAATCGCGCCAGATGCTTCATCGGGCAAAAAAGAAGAATCCGGATGCGATTGTTGTTGCCATGGGCTGCTATGTTCAGACGGCTCCGGAAGAAGTGAAAAAAGATGCGGCAGTGGATATTGTGATTGGAAATAATAAAAAGCATGAATTGCCGGAATTGTTGGAAAAATATGAAAAGGAAAAACAACAAAACGGAGAACCGGAGTTTGCTATGCTTGACATCAATGAGAAAGGGCAGGAGTATGAGGAACTGTTTCTTGGAAAAACAGCAGAGCACACCAGGGCTTTTATTAAAGTACAGGATGGCTGTAATCAGTTTTGCAGTTATTGTATCATTCCCTATGCAAGAGGAAGGGTGCGTAGCCGCAAAACAGAGGATGTTTTGAAGGAAATAGAAAATCTTGCAGGACAGGGATACAAGGAGGTTGTTCTCACAGGAATCCATCTGAGTTCATTTGGGGTAGACACCGGAGACAGCCTGCTTCACTTGATTGAAGAAGTTCATAAAATTGAAGGAATAGCAAGGATTCGCTTGGGATCTTTGGAACCGCGCATCATTACGGAAGAATTTGCGGAGGCGCTGGCAAAATTGCCGAAAATCTGTCCGCATTTTCACTTGTCACTGCAAAGTGGCTGTGATGCAACTTTGAAACGGATGAACCGCCGTTATGATACAGAAGAATATGCGAATAAATGTGCCGTTTTGCGAAAATACTTTCAACATCCGGCAATTACAACAGATGTCATTGTCGGTTTTCCGGGGGAAACGGAAGAGGAATTTCGGACAACGAAAGAGTTTTTAAAACAGATTCATTTTTATGAAATGCATATTTTTAAATATTCCAAACGAAAAGGTACCCGGGCGGCGGTCATGGAAAATCAGGTGCCCGAGGAAACAAAGACGGAAAGAAGCAGTGAGCTTTTAAGTTTGGAACAGGAAATGTCGGCAGAATTCCGGGATACCTATCTGGGCAGGACGGAAGAAGTTCTCCTGGAAGAAGAAATGGAAATGGATGGGAAAAAATATTTTACGGGATATACAAAAGAGTATGTGAAAGTAGCTGTTCCGGCAGAAGGACAGGCGGCGAACACTTTAATCAGAGGCAGAATTAAACAGCGCCTTTTTGAGGAAGTATATCTTATGGTTGAATTTTAGAACAATTTATATTAGAATAATGTTAGCGATGCTTTTTATTTCAAAAGAACAAAAGAGCAAAAATAAGGGCGTGAAATTATGCAGAATATCAATAATACACAATATTTTAAAGTAGAAAAAGAACCGGAGATCAAAGTGAAGGATGTACTGGAAGTCGTATATCATGCACTTTCCGAAAAAGGGTATAATCCCGTAAATCAGATTGTTGGATATATTATGTCAGGGGATCCGACGTATATCACCAGTCATAATAATGCAAGAAGCCTGATCATGAAGGTAGAACGTGACGAACTGGTAGAAGAAATATTAAAAGAATATATCAAGAACAATTCCTGGAAATAGGAGGAGATTTATGCGTATTATCGGTTTGGATTTTGGCGCGAAGACTGTGGGCGTTGCTATGAGCGACGAACTTTTGATTACGGCACAGGGCGTTGAGATCATACGAAGGAAATCTCCGGGAAAGTTGCGTCAGACACTGGCGCGTATTGAAGAAATCATAGCAGAATACGGTGCGGAAAAAATCGTGCTTGGCTACCCGAAAAATATGAATAATACCGAGGGGGAGCGTTGCGAGAAAACGAAGGAATTTAAGGAGATGCTGGAAAAAAGGACTTCTCTCCCTGTTGTTTTATGGGATGAGCGGTTGACAACGGTATCTGCCGATATGGTTATGATGGAGAGCGGAATCCGGCGGGAAGATCGCAAAAAGTATGTGGACAGAATAGCTGCCGAATTTATACTTCAGGGATATCTGGATTCGTTGAGAAATCAGGCAGAATAGGAGCTTTTATGGAAAAAGTAAAATTTATTGATCCAGACACGATGGAAAGTTTGGAATTTTATGTGCTGGAACAGACCAGAATCAATAATGTGGATTATTTGCTGGTAACCGTGGATGAAGACGGTGACACAGATGCCTTTGTGTTGAAGGATCTTTCGAAAGAAACAGACAAAGAAGCGGTTTATCAGATTGTAGAAGATGAACAGGAATTAGAAGCAATCGCAAAAGTATTTTCCGAGATGCTGGAAGATGTTGATATAGAGTTATAGGGGAAAGAGATAACGAAAAACATTAACAGGCAACTGGTTTTAAAGATGCATGGGGAAGCGGCTTTCAGGTGATTTCATTTTAAGGAAATCAGGAAAGACGTTTATTCTTTGTGAACAAATCTTAAAAAACTAAAAACGAACGGAGAATTAAAAAATAAATGGAGGTGTGGACTTGAAGAAAAAGTCAACAGAAAACAATAATCATTCAAAATTAAAAATTATTCCACTGGGCGGATTAGAACAGATTGGAATGAACATCACTGCTTTTGAATACGAGGACAGTATTATAGTAGTGGATTGTGGGTTATCATTTCCAGAGGATGATATGTACGGAATCGATCTTGTCATCCCGGATATTACCTACTTAAAGGAAAATATTGATAAGGTAAAGGGATTTTTTATTACCCATGGACACGAAGATCATATTGGGGCGATTCCTTATGTGTTGAGAGAAATCAATGTGCCAATTTATGCGACAAAACTTACAATGGGAATTATTGACCATAAGCTGACAGAACATAATCTTTTGTCCAAGGTAAAGCGTAAGGTGGTAAAATATGGACAGCATATAAATCTTGGGTGTTTTCGTGTGGAATTTATTAGAACAAACCACAGCATTCAGGATGCAGCGGCACTTGCAATCTACTCTCCGGCAGGAATCGTGGTTCATACCGGAGACTTTAAAGTAGATTATACGCCGGTATTTGGAGATGCCATTGATTTACAGCGTTTCGGTGAAATCGGAAAGAAAGGTGTTCTGGCGTTAATGTGCGACAGTACCAATGCGGAGCGTCCGGGCTTTACTATGTCGGAAAAGACCGTTGGAAAAACCTTTGAAACGATTTTTGCAGACCATAAGAACAGCCGTATTATCATTGCAACCTTTGCATCCAATGTAGACCGCGTGCAGCAGATTATTGATACTGCCTATAAATATGGCAGGAAAGTAGTAATTGAGGGGCGGAGTATGGTAAACATCATTTCTACGGCACAGGAACTGGGTTATATTAATATTCCGGATAATACCCTGATTGATATTGAAGAATTGAAAAATTACCCGGATGAAAAGACGGTGCTTATTACCACAGGAAGCCAGGGCGAATCGATGGCAGCGCTTTCCCGTATGGCATCCGGTATGCACCGCAAAATTACAATCAAGCCAAATGATACTATTGTATTAAGCTCGAATCCGATTCCGGGAAATGAAAAAGCCGTTTCCAAGATTATCAATGAACTTTCCATGAAAGGTGCAGAGGTCATTTTTCAGGATGTCCATGTTTCTGGTCATGCCTGCCAGGAAGATATCAAGTTGATTTATTCTCTGGTAAAGCCGAAATACTCTATTCCGGTACACGGAGAATATCGTCATCTGAAAGCACAGGCACACATTGCAGAGGAACTCGGTATTGAAAAGGATAATATTTTCCTGCTTTCTTCCGGTGATGTGCTGGAACTGGATGAAGAAGGTGCTGCAGTTACCGGACATGTGCCGGTGGGCGATGTTATGGTAGACGGTCTTGGCGTTGGCGATGTAGGCAATATTGTATTGCGTGACAGGCAGCATCTGGCAGAGGAGGGAATCATTATTGTTGTGCTGACATTGGAAGGTGGTTCCGGTCAGGTTCTTTCCGGCCCAGACATTGTTTCCCGCGGTTTTGTTTATGTCAGAGGAGCAGAAAGCCTGATGGATGAGGCAAAGCAGGTCTTAAACGAGACAATGGAGCACTGCATGGACAAAAATGTTACGGACTGGGGTAAAATTAAATCAGAGATTAAAGATTCCCTGGGCGATTTTGTTTGGAAGGAAACAAAACGGAAACCAATGATTATTCCAATTATTATGGAAGTTTAAATGTAAAGAGGATGAAACCATGGAACAGATTAGAGAGGCATTGGATGCTCTCCTTACTGCGATAACAGAGAGCGATGAGTATAAAAATTATCAGGATGTTAAAGCACGGATTCATGAAAAACCGGAGTTGGAAAAGAGAGTTAACGAATTTCGGAAAAGAAATTACCATTTGCAAAACCAAAAAAATGTAGATCTGTTTGATGAGATGGATAAACTGGAGCGAGAAAAGTCCAGAATATACGAAAATCCTCTTGCAGCGGAATATCTGACGGCGGAGCTTGCTTTTTGCCGTGTAATTCAGAAAATCAACTGGGAATTTGTGGAAAAGCTGGATTTTGAGGTTGGCTTTGAAAACGAAGGAGAATAGTGAGGAGCGCAATGAGTAATACCAGCAGGATTGTGATGAAAATAGTTAGCGGGGTATTCTCCCTTCTCGTTTTGGTTCTTGTTGTGGTTGGATTGATAAGAGCCGGACAGTGGGCTTACGACTTTGGATACCGCGTATATACAGAAAGTCCGGTGGAAAGTGCGCCGGGAACAGATAAGACAGTTACGGTGACTTCGGATATGTCGGCAAAAGAAATAGGTGACATACTGGAAGAAAAGGGGTTGATTCATGATGCCACCCTTTTTGTAGCGCAGTTAAAGATTTCTTCCTATTCCGGTGAAATCAAGTCATGGACGTATACTTTGAATACGTCCATGACTGCCCGGGATATGATGCAGATTATGTCTGCCGAGGAAGATACGGAGAGTGAATAGGACGGGAAAGAGAATTGGTAGTAAACGAGAGGCTGGTTACATACATTAATTCGTTGGAGACTGGCAATACCCAGATTTTAGATGAAATAGAAAAAGAAGCATTGCGGGACGATGTACCGATTATCCGAAAGGAGATGCAGACTTTTTTAAAAATGCTGCTTGCCATGAAGAGACCGAAAAGAATCTTAGAGGTTGGTACAGCAGTAGGATTTTCAGCTATTCTTATGGCAGAATACAATCCGGCGGAATGTGAAATTGTTACCATAGAAAACTATGAGAAACGGATTCCGACGGCAAGGGAAAATTTTAAACGGGCAGATAAGGAAGACGTGATTACGCTCCTTACAGGAGATGCAAAAGAGGTTCTTCCAACATTAGAAGAACCTTTTGATTTTATTTTTATGGATGCGGCAAAGGGACAGTATATTCACTTTTTACCTGAGGTCTTGCGTCTTTTGGAAAATGGTGGTACGCTGATATCAGATAATGTGTTGCAGGACGGTGATATCATCGAATCACGTTTTGCAGTGACCAGAAGAAACCGCACTATTCATAAGAGAATGCGGGAGTATTTGTATACACTTACGCATCATAAGCTGCTTACAACAGCGGTACTGCCGATTGGGGACGGCATCACAGTCAGCGTGAAGAATGAAGAAGTAAGAGAGGAAACAAAAAATGAGACATCCGGAATTACTGGTGCCGGCGAGCAGCCTTGAGGTACTTAAAATAGCAGTGATATTTGGGGCAGATGCCGTTTATATCGGAGGAGAAGCCTTTGGGCTTCGTGCAAAAGCAAAAAATTTTTCTATGGAGGATATGAAGGAAGGCATTATCTTCGCTCATGAGCATGGCGTGAAGGTATATGTGACGGCAAATATCCTTGCACATAATGAGGATTTGGAGGGCGTGCGCGATTATTTTGAAGAATTAAGGCGAATAAAGCCGGATGCGCTTATTATTTCAGATCCAGGCGTATTTACGATTGCGCGTGAGGTATGCCCGGAAATTGATATTCACATCAGTACCCAGGCAAATAACACCAATTACGGGACATTTTTATTCTGGCAGAAGATGGGTGCCAGCCGTGTTGTGACTGCAAGAGAACTTTCTCTGTCTGAAATAAAACAGATTCGGGCAAAGATACCTGAAGATTTTGAAATAGAGACATTTGTTCATGGAGCTATGTGCATTTCCTATTCTGGCAGATGCCTGCTCAGCAATTATTTTACTGGAAGGGATGCAAATCAGGGAGCCTGTACGCATCCTTGCCGCTGGAAATACGCAGTGGTGGAGGAAAAAAGACCGGGGGAATATCTTCCGGTATATGAAAATGAACGGGGAACTTATATTTTTAATTCTAAGGATTTATGTATGATTGAGCATATTCCGGAGTTAATCGAGGCAGGAATTGACAGCTTTAAGATTGAGGGACGTATGAAGACGGCACTATATGTGGCAACAGTGGCACGAACCTATCGGAAGGCAATCGATGACTATCTGGAGTCTCCGGAAAAATATAAACAGAATATGCCGTGGTATTTAGATCAGATTTCCAACTGCACGTACAGACATTTTACCACAGGATTTTTCTTTGGTAAGCCATCTGAAGAAGCGCAGATTTACGATAACAACACCTATGAGAAAGAATATACGTATCTTGGCATTGTGGGGGAAAAGAATGCCGAGGGGTTATATAAAATTGAGCAGCGTAATAAGTTTTCCGTTGGGGAAACAATAGAAATTATGCGCCCAAATGGTGATAATATTCCGGTTACGGTAAAGCGTATTGTGGATGAAGAAGGAAATGATATGCCATCTGCACCGCATCCGAAACAGGTATTATATATTGACTTAGGACAGGTTTTAGAGAGGTACGATATTTTACGAAGAAAAGAGGAATGAGACTATGGGAAACGAAAAGTATGTGGCGTATGTGGGAACTTATACACATGAAAACAGTATTGGAATCCATCTGTATGATCTGGATATGGTGAAGGGAAGCTTGAAAGAGCGTAAGGTTATTCCAATCAATAACCCTTCCGATCTTATCGTGTCGAACAGTGGAAAATATCTGTATTCGATTGCAGATGAAGGGGTTGAGGCTTTTAAAATTTTGCCGGACGGTGATTTGGAACCGATTAATGAAAAATGGATTGGCGGTATGCGGGGATGCTATGTTGAGTTAGATGATGAGGATCGCTATCTCTTTGTCGGCGGCTATCATGATGGACGTGTGACCATGATGAAATTAAATGAGGATGGAAGTATTGATTCTATTGCAGATGGCATTTTCCATAAGGGAATGGGAAGAAGCATTGCGCAGCGAAATTTCAGCCCGCATGTGACCTGTGTTAAGGTGACACCTGATCAGAAATTTTTATGTGCTGTGGACAGTGGGTTAGATCACATCAAGATTTATCGTCTGGATTATGAACATGGAAAAATGAAACTTGCGGATATTTTAAGATGCCCGCTTGAGTCTGCTCCGCGTATGATCCGTTTCAGCAGGGATGGGAAATTTGCATATGTACTCTGCGAACTCAGCAACAATGTGGAAGTTTACAGCTATAATGTAAAAAATGATCAGCCGTGTTTTGAGAGAGTTCAGACCATTTCGACGCAGGGACCTAAAGCAAATGACATCTGTGCGGCATCCGGGATGGAGATTTCCTTGGATGGGGATTATCTGTTCTGTACCAATGCGGGTGTAAATACGGTAGTTATATATAAAGTTGACAAGGAGACAGGGAAACTAGAAGCGGTATGTAATTCCATGATTAGTGGTGATTACCCGAAAATGCTTGGCATCTTCCCGGATCGCACCCATTTTATGAGCCTGAATCATGAGACGAATGAGATAACAACATTTTTGGTAAACTACGATAACAATACGATTTTGATGGAAGGCAAACCGGTAAAGGTAGACAAGCCGAACTGTGTTTACATTCATAAATTATTATAGAGGAAAAATGATGGCAAGTACAAAATATAATCTGACAGAAGAAGTAAAAAAGCTGGAAACGCTTACTTCCCAGGGAGATGATTTGAAAGAAAATGCGGTACAGATTTTAGAGGAAATCTGTCATTGTATTGAATGCCTGGCAGCTCAGATGCCTCAAAATGAGAGGGAAGGCTATCAGTTAAAGGGCATGATTGCAGAGATTCGGGAAGATGAAGCGCGCATGAATGCGGATGGGAATGAGTTTGAAGGCGCAAAAACGGTTACAGAAGCGTGGCTTACCGATTTTTATGATTTGTGCGAGGGCTGTGGATGTAAAATCGAATAATCAGATTGCAATTTGCCAGATATCCGTATACAATAAAATTAGTAGAACAGCGGTTAGGGAGGCGATTCTATGATAAGTGCAGTTGCAGGAAGTTCATATGGCTATGGAACATATGGTATGTATGGTGCGGGAAAGCTGTATGATAGTGCAGTGACACCGGTAAACAGTGGTGCAGAGGCGAAAAAGGTTCATATGTCTCAGGCGGATATAAAAAAGTTAGAGCAGTTAGGGCAGATTGAATGCGAGACCTGTAAAAACCGGAAGTATCAGGATGGTTCGGATGAGATGGTATCGTTTAAAGTACCGGGACATATTTCACCTTCTGCATCGGCATCCCGTGTTATGGGCCATGAACGGGAACATGTGGCGAATGCCCACGCAAAGGTGGCAAAAGATGAGAATGCAAAACTGGTACAGGCCAGCGTGACATTACAGACATCGATATGTCCAGAGTGTGGCAGAAGCTATGTGTCTGGTGGGGAAACCACAACACAGATCAAATATCAGGAGGATAATCCTTACGGACAGAATTTTAAGAGTTATGATGCGGCACAGGTAATTGGGCAGAATGTTGATTTGTGCGCATAGAACAACGGAAAAATATGTGCTGCTTAAGTGATAGAAATGAGTGGCTGAATTCCAAGAGCCGACGGTCAGCAGCAATTTTGGTGATTGAAGTCGGCGGTGTTTTT
>CAMBKU010000007.1 GCA_945868305.1 uncultured Lachnospiraceae bacterium
CCATCTCCTCCCCATATCGTCTGAATTGTTCTCTTTGAATCCCTTTCTTATCCCACTGACTTGCAAACATGACACTATCATTTAGCAAAATGATAATTCCCTTCATGTCACGCATACAGTAGGTAGAACCACCAATTTGGTTGCAGGTTACCTGCCGGACAAAATCCCCTGCACCATTTGTGAGTGAAATCTGTCCAATTTCCACACCGATAATTTCCTTTTCCGTCCGGGCTAAAAGATAAACCGGACACGTCACATTCGTGTATCCGGTTTTCTTTAAATGTATTTCCACCTGACAGAACTCTCCGCGTATGTCTACTTTCGCAAAGCCCACATTCTGGTTCTTATCATTATTCTGATATGCATAAATATAGGTAACAAATCGTTGCATAAAAGTCTTTTTCCCTCCATAAATATTCTATATTCTATCCTATTCATGGAGGTTTTTTCTCATGCCAACAATATGAAACGTATTATCCTTTTACAGCTCCCTGTGCCATTCCGTTTACCATATCTTTTACAAGGAAAAAGTATAAAATAACAATCGGCACCGCTATAAACACACTGCCTGCCGCAAATCTGGCAAATTCCGTTTCATCTAAGTTCATAAGTCCCACTGCAACCGTATATAAATCCTTTTCCTTTAATAACAGCTTCGGAAGGATAAAATCACTCCATGGCCAGGTAAAGGAAGTTAACGCCGTGTATACAATAATCGGCTTTGAGAGCGGCAGGTTTATTTTTGTAAAGACCTGAAAATTGGTCGCTCCGTCAATGCGCGCCGCCTCGTCAATTGCTTTCGGAATCGTGTCGAAAAATCCCTTCTGCGTAAGATAACCCATAGGCGCACCGGCACTGTAGATTAAAAT
This sequence comes from uncultured Lachnospiraceae bacterium, assembly GCA_945868305.1. Classification (GTDB taxonomy): domain Bacteria; phylum Bacillota; class Clostridia; order Lachnospirales; family Lachnospiraceae; genus Roseburia_D. Next base: position 870 of record CAMBKU010000007.1, read on the forward strand.
CAGTCCCCACAGATGATTAATCAGGTTAAACTGTGTCATCAAAAGGTAGACTGCAATCATTCCCATAAAGGACGGGAACATTCCCAGTACCATTGTCGTCTTCATCATGGGTTTTCTTGCCTTAAATTCAAACCTTGACATTGTGTACGCTGTCAGGATAACCAAGAACGTGCCAAGAATACAGCTTCCCGCCGCCACAAACAACGTATTTAAAAACCATTTCGGATAATTATAAAGTGTTGTATCCGTAAACAGCCTTTTAAAATTTATCAGGCTATACTCCTTCGGAAAAAAACCCTCAAAGGAATAAATTGTCCCCGATTTTGAAAAAGATGCCAGTATCAGCCATAAACAGGGGAAAAGAAATATAAACGATACCGCTATCAAAACAACATAAGTGATACTTGTGTCCAACACCTTTGTGGCATTCCGTTTTTTTCTCATTGAAATGTATCCTCCTCCCGATAAGATGGTGATTTTATGTAAACTGCAAGTGACAGAATCGATGTGATAAAAAATATTACAAGACTGATAGCAGCTCCGATGCAATAATAATTGTTATCAATAGACAGATTGTACAACCAGTTAATCAAAAGATCAGTATCACTGGCAAGAAAATATCCGTCCAGATACAGCCCGCCTCTAAGGAAATAGAAGATACCGAAATTATTGAAATTTCCAATAAACTGGCTAATCAATACCGGCATTGTGGAAAACAGAACAAATGGCAACGTCAGCTTTTTAAACTGTACCCATTTTCCCGCGCCGTCAATTTCTGCCGCCTCATAAAGGGAAGCATCCCGATTCGAGAGGATTCCGGTAGCGAGAAGCATGATAGACGGTGTGCTAATCCAGCAGTTGACCAAAAGCCCAATCAGCCTGGCAGACCATTTTGCATCCAAATCCAAAAAACCAACTGCACTTCCTCCGGCCTGCGTAATAAGCCAGTTTATCGGCCCACCGTAGGAAAACATGAATTTGAAGGCAAGCAATGTAATAAATCCCGGAATCGCATAGGCAAGCACCGGGAATGCACGCCAAAACGCCTTTCCCTTTACACACTCCTTATTTAAAAGCAGCGCCAGCCCAAGTCCCGCAAAGTAATTAAGAGCCGTAGATAACAGCGCCCACACCAGGTTCCAGCCTAAGATACGGAAAAAGGTCGGTGCAAACTGCGACAATGTAAGCAGTTTCTTAAAGTTGGCAAATCCAACCCAGTCCACCAGCTCCGGCGGTACAATTTCACCGCCGTAATTGGTAAACGCAATCAAAATCATAAATACAATAGGCAGAATATTAAACACGCATACCCCTAAAACCGGAAGTGCCAGCACTGTGATATAGAATTTTTTATCCAGAAGCTGTGCCATTTCCTCCTTAAAGGTATAGAGTCTTTTTCCGGCTTTGACACGTTCCTGCATCCGATACACATCACGGATGTTCTGAACATACAAAAACAGAAATACCGCCAGCACAATCCATGCAAAAATTCCCATAAGAAGCATAATGACCGAATTGTCACCTCCTACTCCGAGCCAAGCATCCCCTTTCTGTGTTCCCAGGGTAAAAAATCCACGAATATCCGAGAAACCTCTGGTGATAAAATAGTAGAGGATACTTAGTTCTGCCAGGAAATACAAAAGCCCCTTCATGCGGCTTCCGTAGCAAAATTGCCCTGCTCCCATCACAACCGCGGACAGCTTTACATTTCTGCCCCATTTTCCTTTTTGTTTCTGCATATGAATTTTCATATCCTTTCTGTTTTACTTCAACGTAAAGATTGCATCATAAATCTGAGCGTCCATCTCCTCCAGCCCGGTTTTAAAGGACGAGAGATCCGTATACTTCTTTTCTCCCTCCGGACGGAACGCATCCTTTGCCAAATCCGTAAAGAAGGTCTGTGCCGGTGTCCAGAACTGTGATACCTCCTGGATCGACGGCATAAGTATGATGTTTCCTGCTTCCAGATTTTCATAAAGCAACTCACTCGTACCTCCCGCCTTTTCTGCCGCATCCTCTCTTGCCGGAGCAATACCAAGCATTTCACTGCGCTTTAACATCATTTCATAGCTGGTGGCAAAGTCTACAAAAGCAAGACTTGCATTCGGATACTTCGTATATGCACTGATGGCGTAACCGTTCACACCGCCCATCATTTTAGAATCAATAAGCGTTGGATTTTCCTCTGTCAGATCCCCGCTTTCCGGAAGTTTCGGAAGCTCTGTCATGACAAGATTTTCCTTTGCTTTTTCTTTTGCCTGTTCTGCGTCCAGTCCTTCTTTTTCATACTCTGCCGTCAGTTCATCCAGAAATGTAGAGTAGAGATCCGGCGTTGTAATCGTAGCAAAATAAGTTCCATCCGCAAGCTTGCTGTATGCATTGGTGGTAATCGTATCGTCGATACACTCCTCATTCATTACCGTAGCAAGCTGTGACAGCACCCAGGCTCCTTTTTCTGCTTCACCCTTTGACAATCCGATATCTGACGGGTCGGTATTGTTTTCCCCGAATAAATAACCGCCGTAGGAAAACAGAAAACCACTGGAAAAATAAGCATCATAAAGAGATTTCATGTAGCCGTATTTAGATGCATCTGCCTCATGTCTTGCTATGGAATAAGCATACATATCATTCCAGTTCTCCACTATATCCGGCACCTTATTTCCATCCTGATCCCAGGCAGTCTCCCAATCCTCTGGCAAAAGATCGGTGCGGTAATAAAGCATCGGCGCCTGAATGTTGACCGGAACACCGCAGCAATAGGTAGTTCCGTCCACAGTTGTTTCATAAGCTTCCCAGGCACTTTCTGGTATTTGACTGTAGCACTCCATGGATTCCGCAGGAATTGGGTAAATGTGCTTGCCCTCTGCATACTGCATGATAACATCATTTGCCTGATAAAGCACATCCGGGCCATACCCATAAGGGCCATCGTTTGCAAGATCTGAATACTGATCCATATTTGCATCCACCGCCTTGATTCCGTAATCTGCATATTCCTCATTGAACGCCGCAATCAGCTCATCAAAATAGCCTTTAGAAATTGCCGTATCATTTTCCAGAACACGGATTGTCACATTCTGTTCCAGCTCTCCAGTAAAAACACTGCTTCCACCGGAAACCTTTGTTCCTCCCTCTGTGCTGCTTTCTGCCCCTGCTCCATTCTGCGTGGAGGCAGAAGTGTTCGCTTCACTTCCGCAGGCGGTAAGTTGTGCCGCCACAAGTAATGTTACGCATGCAATCGTTGCTTTTTTCTTTTTCATTTTTTTCACTCCTGTCTGCTGCTGTATCATTTTTCACTGTTTTCCAATATCAGATAGCCCTCGGCTTCTATGGGCTCTTTTTCCACAAATTTTTCTTTTTCCGTCAGATTAATCCACAGTACTACATCTTTTTTCTGCCAGTGCCGTTTCACGCAAAGCATTTCATCCTCTGCTGTGACAGAAACACTGCCGTACTGCAAAACGGAATTTTTCCGAAGTGCTGTCAAACGCTTTATCTCGTTCATGACCTCCATATCCCAGTCTTTTTCCTCCCAGGAAAAACACCTCCGGGAATCCGGATCATAACCGCCCTCCATACAGATTTCCGTTCCGTAGTAGATGCAAGGTGCACCCGGAAATATCATCTCAAGGGCAAGCGCTGCCAAAAGCTTCTTTTTATCTTTTTTCACCTCTGTGAAAAAACGGTGCGTATCATGGGAATCTAACAGGTTTAACATCATAAAATTAACCTGCTCATAATTGCGCATCAGATTTCCGTTTAACTTATCTGCCATTTCTTTTGCACTAAATACACCTTTTGCAAAATAATCCAGACACGCTTTCGTAAAGGAATAATTCATAATACTATCGTACTGGTCACCCATCAGATATGGATAAGCATCATGCCAATTCTCTCCGATAATAACACAGTTTGGATTTTCTGCTTTTACAGCCTTGCGGAACCTGCGCCAGAAATCGTGAGAAACCTCATCGGATACATCTAATCGCCATCCATCGATTCCTGCCTCCCGTATCCAGTAAAGCGCAATGTCGATTAAAAACTCCTGTACTTCGGGGTTCGCCGTATTTAGCTTTGGCATATAATTGCAGGCGGCAAAGCATTCATAATTCATTTTTTCCGGATCCGGATAATCCCCTTCAATTAAGAACCAGTCATAATACCGGGACTTTTTCCCTTTCTTTAGAACATCCTGGAACTGCCGCATATTCATGCTACAGTGATTGAACACCGCATCCAGCACAACACGGATTCCCTTTTCATGAGCAGTATCCACGAGCCGGAATAAATCTTCCTTTGTTCCAAACTGCGGATCTACTTCCATGTAATCGCTTATGTCGTATTTATGATTGGAAATGGAAGAAAATACCGGAGTTAAGTACAAAGCGTTCACACCAAGTCCTCTGATATAATCCAGCTTTTCGGTAATCCCTTTTAAATCACCTCCCGCAAAACTTTTCGGTGTCGGTATATCTCCCCACTTCATGTTAATATAATCCTGCGGTTTCTTCAAATCTCCCTGTCGAAACCGGTCGATAAATATCTGATAAAATACAGCGCTGCGCATCCAGTCTACAACTTCCATCCGGTCGTTACTGTTTAAATACGGCATCTGGAAGAAATTATAAAATCCTTCCTCAAAGTTGTAGGTCTTACTTACTCCATCCTCGCTGTAGTAAAAGGTCTCCCCCTCCTCCTCGATTTCAAAAATATAGGCAAACCGCACATCGGTAAGCTTCATCTTAATCTCATAGTAATGATAGAGCCTGTCACTGTAACAGATCTGCATTTTCTTTCTCTGGCGCTCAAAGGTAAAGTCATATTTGCAGGCATAAACCAGAGATACATCTGCCCTTTCATCCTCCCTCGCCATGCGCAGCCGGATTACCAGCTCCTTTTCTTCCGCTTCAAAACAAAAGCGGGAATCTGGGATATGTAATATTGCGTACTCGTTCATAAATCTTCTTCCTTCTTGTTGACAAACTTATTAAAATTCTTTATAAAAATGAGTGAAGCATATTTCGCTGAAAGGAGATTTTCGTATGAAACCAAAAATCACGATTCGGGACGTTGCAAAAGAAGCCGGGGTTTCAGTTGCCACCGTTTCTTATGTCTTAAACAACCGGACAGACAAGCGTATCAGTGAGAAAACCCGCAAAAAGGTCTTACAGGTCATAAACCTGTTAAACTATACACCAAGTCAGTCTGCCCAGGCACTTGCCACCAGCCGCAGCCGTACTATCGCGCTTTATCTGACACCGGATATCTCCATCTTAAAAAACGCGGAACAGCTTCACTTCCTTCATTCTTTTTCCGCTTTTCTCCGCGGAAATGACTATGATTTAATTTACTTAAACGATGCCCGTATGGAAAAATTTGACCATGCGGATGCGATCGTCTGTTATGATATTTCTTCGGATTATTTTCACCAGATTGGCGACTGCACATTTCTTCCCCTGCTCGCCTTAGACTGCCTGATTAATGATCCGTTATTTTTTCAGATAAATTCTGACTATGCGCGTATTGCAAAAGAAGCAGACGCCTATTTTACCGGAAAACCCTATTCACTGGTTTTGCTGGAAACCCCAAATAAAGAGCGCAAAGAGTTTCTCTCCAGTATTTTTTCTGACATTCATTATGTCCATGATTTTTCCGATGTTTCCAACATCAAGGGGAAAAACCTCTTAATCTTAGAACAGACACTATATGATCTGCTACACGAATCAAACCGGGTTTTCTTTTCCCCCGCCGTTTCTGAACAAAAGGCAGAGGCGCTGCTGCAATGCATAGAATATGCATTACAGCGCATACCTATTGAACAGCATAACATATCTGTCTGACCTCTTTATTCAAATGCTACGGACAGTTCCTGACTGGACGAATCATAAGTAAACGTATAGGTTCCCGTCTGCCCTGCAACCAGATTTGCGGTTTCTGTTCCTGTTACATAAGACAGGCTTTCCGTATCATCCGACTGGATATTGGTGTAGCGGATATATTCTGTTCCGGCACTGGTGTTATCCCCAATCGTAACTGTGGATGTAAACATAAATTCATCTCCTTCAGTCAGATCTACCGTCAACACATAAACGCCATCCTGTTCTTGAAACTTCGTTTCATCCGAATAAACATCTTCCCATCCGGTTATCTTTTCTCCCTTGATATAATAATCCACCTGCTTTTCCTGTCCGGCAGATGCGCCCTCTCCATTGTAGGTCCAGGTGATTACATCATAAGAATTAATGTTAAATGCATCTTTATTTTCCTCCGAATAATTCGCATTATCCGTTTCATAAGTATCTTCTCCCGGATAGGTCGTTAACGTGAAGGTATAGTTTCCTGCCACTGCACACTTGATATTGGAACGTTTTGTGCTTGTTTCTCCCAATCCGCCGGAATTTGCAAAATAATCTTTACCGTCTTTTGAAATGGTATCAAGATAACCGTATCCTCTCTGATTATGCCAGTCAGAATTCGTAGCAAATTGGAATTCATCCCCGGCTTCCAAATCCAGTGTAATGCTGTATACGTTGGCATCGGAATTATCCTCTTTCGTCAATTTTTGCTCTTCGCCGATGACCTTTCCCCAGTTAGAGGCAAGGAGAACCGGACTGCTTCCGCTTCCCACAATCGCAAACTCTCTGGTATCTTCCACATTGGAAACAAATCCCGCAAACAGGGAAATATCCTCTGTCACAGGCGTATCTTCGACATATCTGTGGTTCATCTGAGGAGTTCCGAACCACCCCACAAAGGTAAAGCCTTCTTTTTTGGGAATGTATTCCTTTAAAGCTTCCCCGTCTGCGGTTTCCTCTGTTTTTAAGACGGTCGTTCCATCGCTGTCATAATAGGTTACAGTGTGAACCCCTTCTTCTTTTGTATTCTGCGCTGTTTCAGTTGTTTCTTCCGTGTTCTGTACGGTTTCCTGTGCCGTTGACTCTGCTTCCTTACCGCAGCCGGCAACTGTCGGAACTGCTGTCATAAGCACTGCTGCAGCCAGCGCCGGTAAAAACATGCTCCTTCTTTTCATCTTTTTTCCACCCTTCTTTTTTCTTTTCCTTTTCCTGAACTTTTTGGTTCAAGCTTTTTCTGCTTAAACGGTTAACCACTTGCGTAATAGATAAGTTAACCTGTTTTTGCACGAATTTATCATTTGCTTAAACGGTTAACTTAAGTTTAATGTACCACGTTTACCATATTCTGTCAATGGCTTTTGTGTTATTTTACACTTTTTCTTCATGGATGCTTTCTGGTTTTGGTAATATTGCACAATTCTAACCATGCAAATTTGTCTCTATATTACAATAAAAAAGAAATTCTTGCGGAATATAACCAGTTTCGCCTAGATGAATCATTTAATATTCACACATTTGTAAAACATACCTTGTATCTTTCCATTGTGTTGTTGTTATTTTCCACATAGATTTTAACAAAAAAGTTCCTTTTTCATGTTTTTTGTACAAAAAGTTGTTGACATTTTTCGACACAAGGGGTATATTATATATAGAAACACAAACAAGCCAAACTCCTTAAAAGGATACCTTCCTTTTATTTTATCCTAAACTCCCCAAAAAAAGAGGACTTAAACAGTCCTCTTTTTTTACGTCCTTTTTCTCTTCTATTTATTTACTGTTTGCAGGTTCAATGCTAATGGATTTTCCCTTAATTTTTACATTCTTCATCGCCTGCAATACTTCTTTTCCATATTCACAAGGCACTTCAACGAAAGTATATTTGTCATACATATCAATAGCACCCACGAGTTTGCCCGGCATACCGGATTCTCCTGCAATCGCACCTAAAATATCTCCCGGTTTTACCTTCTGCTTCTTTCCGATATTGATAAACAGACGTACCATACCGTCTTCCGCACCGGTATCTCCAAAATTATAGTTTTCCTCCCCGGAATCCTCGCTGTCTGTCTCACCAAGAGCCAGTTTTAAAAATGCCGCCGCAATGTCCATAGAAGTATAATCGGATTCGTTGACCTGTTCGTCAATCAGGTTAATCATTGCCGTCAGATCTTCTTCCTCTATAATCTGGCTTACCTTATCCATGATTTTCTCCATCTTAATCTGCGCCACATCTTCGGATGTCGGAATCGGCTGGGCTAAAATCTTTGTCTTACAGTATCTCTGAATATCCTTTAATTTATAAACTTCCTTGCCTTTTACAAAGGTAAACGCCCGTCCGGTACGTCCGGCACGCCCGGTTCTTCCGATACGATGCACATAATATTCATCATCCTGCGGAATATCAAAATTGAATACTGCTTCCACATCATCCACGTCGATTCCCCGCGCCGCAACATCTGTAGCAATCAAAATTTCCGTCTTGCCATTTCGGAAGCTGTTCATGACACGGTCTCTCTGGGACTGCTTCATATCACCGTGCAGCCCTTCGGCAAAATATCCTCTGCCCTGCAGCTCACTCGCCAGCTCATCCACCATACGCTTTGTGTTACAAAATACAATCGACAGCTTCGGATCATAATAATCCAGAAGTCTGGTCAAAACATCCACCTTATCCTTCCGCTTCACATCATAATAGTACTGGTCGATGCTCGGAACGGTCAGTTCCTTTTTTACAACCTTGATGGTCACCGCATCTTTCTGATATTTTTTGGTGATATCTAAAATTGCTTTCGGCATGGTAGCAGAAAACAGAACGGTCTGCCGCTCCTCCGGGATATAACCAAGAATTGTTTCGATATCCTCCCTAAATCCCATATTCAACATCTCATCCGCCTCATCCAGCACGATGGTATTTACCTGCTCGCAGCGAATGGTTTTTCTGCGGAGATGATCCATGATACGCCCCGGCGTACCGATAATAATCTGCGCACCACCCTTTAAGGAACGAATCTGCTTTGTAATATCCTGCCCACCGTACACCGGAAGTATTTTTATCCCATGCATGTATCTGCTGAGTTTACGGATTTCATCCGCCACCTGAATTGCAAGCTCTCTGGTCGGTGAAAGAATAATTACCTGTGTCTTTTTATTGTCCGGGTCTATCTTTTCAAGCACTGGAATACCGAATGCAGCGGTTTTTCCACTTCCGGTCTGTGCCTGCCCGATTACGTCTCTGCCGCTTAAAACTACCGGTATTGCCTGCGCCTGAATCGGGGATGCCTCCTCGAATCCCATATCCTTGATGCCACGCAAAATCTGCGGGCTTAATTCTAATTCGTCAAATCTAAGTGTCTCCATTGATTTCCTTTCTTTTCACAAAAAAAACTGCTATACAATCTACAAAGTTACCAAGGATTGCATAACAGCCCATAACTCTACCTATCGTTGCTTATCATAGCAGAGGTATCTTTAATTGTCAAACGGTATTTCGCCAATATCCCGCAAAACGCCTGAAGATGCCGCTTTCTTTATTAAATTCTCCTTTTCTGTCCTGGTAAGCTTCTTAATCGCAGCTTCCCGCTTCATCGCAGCTTCCTTTGTATCGGAAATTTCCAGATAGACTAACTTTACCGGACCACGTCCTCTGGTATACTTTGCACCTTTTCCACTGTTATGATCCGCAATCCGTTTTTTTATATCATTTGTCCACCCAGTGTAATAACTTCCGTCCTTGCATTCCAGAATATAAGTATAATTTTCCTTTCTCATATAGGATTCCTTTTTTCGTCTGTTTCTATGTATACGGGACCGCGTCTGCCGCCCCGCTCTATAATGAAGCAATCGATTTAAATGTATTTTAATAAAAGTGCTCTTTGGATTTTGTAAAAATGATTCGATTGCGGATTTTAACCGCCTTTCTACTATATGATACGCCAAAATCCGAAGATGGTGCTTATCTGTTTCCAACAGAGATTCATGTGCCAGATGGTACTTAAATCTTACGGATAAAGTGTCCCATTTTCTTCGTCAAAACCGCTGATACAGATACAGTTCCGATTATTCTTTTTCACACGGTAAAGCATACTATCCGCCTTATGCAAAAAATCCCATATCTTACTTCCTCCATGCGGAATGTCCTGGCAGACTCCCTGAGAAATCGTAACAACAGGCATCGCTTTGGAACCTGCATGTTCTATCTGAAGATTTATAATCTGTTCCTTCAATCTTCGGGTAAAAGCAAGCACTTCCTCTCTGGTGCATGTTTCATAAATCAGAATAAATTCATCGCCTCCGTAGCGGGCACAGAATATCCGTTCATCCTTCGCCAGTTCTTTTATTTCATCTGCAATATGCCGGATACAGGAATCTCCTGCCTGGTGACCGTAATGGTCATTGTACTGCTTAAAATAATCAATATCCAAAATCTCCACTGCAAGCGTGGTTCTCCGCTCTGCCGCCCGGTCAAACGCCTCCTCCGCATACGGATTTAACCGGAATCTGTTATACATTCCGGTCAGCGCATCCGTCTCGGAGCGACGCTGCAAAATCCGGTTCTGTTCCTCCATCACCTTCTGTCGTTTTGTAGATTCCTCCAAAAAGCTTCGGATATTTAACATACTCATAACGGTATAGCGGTTCTCATTTTCCATCAGTTCCGCCAGTTCATAATACTGAGCCGCCGCCTCTTTATAGTGCTCCGTTTCCTCCGCCATTTTATAGTAAGAAAGTTTCAAAGAGAGAAGTTTTTTGCGAATATAAGTAATTCCCGCAGAAACTGCCATATTCTCCAAAATAGAATATACTTCAAGAAATTCATCCTTTTTTCCAATTTGAAGCAACATTTCACAATACAGATACAAATCGTCAAATACCGACAGCAACTCAATGGGCTGCTTCAACAAACTATGAATTTCCCTTATGCAGTCATCCCGCTCTTTTTTCTGTCCAGCAGCATGATAAAAACGCGCACGAAAACAGTTAAGCGTCATTTCCTCCACCAATCCGATTCTGCCGTCACATTCTTCCTCCGCTTTTCTTTTAAAGGAAGCTGCTTTGTCTAAAAGCTCCCGGTACAGATAGGAATTTCCAATTCCAATATAATAAGTCAGAAGATAGGTATAATAATCTGCCGTCTTTCCAAGTTTCTTTAATGTCTGATAGCCGATTTCATAATAGTGCTGCGCCTGATTATACTCTCCAAGCCAGTTGTACAGTGAGCCAATATTCATATTTACGATAATACCCACATCCTGTAGTTGATATTTCCGACAATACGAGAGCGCATTCAAATAGTAATCCATTGCAAACGGCGCATTTCCGCGACTTGCTGAAGTAATTCCAAGAAGATTATAGCTTCTCGCCAAAAGTTCCCACTGTTCTGTGCGGTCCAGATAAGGCAATGATCTGGACAGGCTCTCAAAAAGCTTATCTACATTATTCAATATGTAATAGGCTTCCCCCATATAATAGGAGGAAAAGCCCAGTAAATATTCATCATTGGTTTTTCTTGCATACTCATAAAGCCCCTTACAGTATTGCAGCGTTTTCTCCGCGTCAATACCCCGATTTTCCAACGCACTGCAAATCCAGTTTTGCACCTGTCCTGTATAGCCAAGCGACTCCATAACAGCCTCTCCTTTGCTCTCCAAAATATATTTTTAGCTATTGTACTATACTTTTTGAAAAACCAAAATACTTGTATTTAATTTTATTCAAAAAAAGTAATCGGGTCTACCGGCTCATCACCGTGGCGCAATGCAAAATACAAATTGCTTCCTTCAACGGAATAATATTTCGTCGGCTCACTGACATATCCCAACACATCTCCTGCCTCAACATAGGCACCTGTCTCAAACGGAACTTCCTTTAATTGACCGTAAACAGCCGTGTAACCGTTTCCGAGATCCATTGTCACTGTACATCCGGTTTCTTCATTATTCGAAATATCTGTAATGATACCGTCCGCAGCACAGGTAACCTTATCATTTACCTCTCCTGCGATAACGACTGCCGGATTATAACGGTAACAATCCAACGTTGCATAGTAAACCGTCTGATCCATGCTGTAATTCATGATTACATTTCCCTGTAACGGCCAGATCAGTTCTGAGCTTTCTGAAAAATTCAAATCCGCGCTGGTCATTCCGGTCTGCACCGCTGCTTCTGCCTCCTGCTGTACGGACTCTGTTGCACTTTCTGTCAGCGCCTGTTGCTCTGCCGGCTGATCCGTCGTTACTTCCGGTGTCAGAATACTTGCAACATCCTCTGCCTGCTCCGTATCCTGCTCTACGGTTTCTTCCTTCTCTCCATCCGGTTCTGCTTCCTGCACCTGTTCTTTCTCCGGTGCTGCCTGCTCTGAAACATAAATCCCTGTCATTCCTGCTGCTGCCACTACCATAAGCCCTGCTGCCAGCATATACTGTTTTTGTTTTAAAAATCTTTTCCATTTATCCTTTCTCATATCATCACCATCCATAGTCATTTTTTCTAACTATAGTGTTGACGTATTTTCGATTTTTATTCTGTTATTTCGATATTTGGAAAATAATATTTTAAAATTTGAAGATAGCTTTTCCCTTCTTTCGCCAGTTCATTCGCACCCCATTGCGACAATCCGAAGCCGTGCCCCAATCCTTTGGTCACGACACGAATTTTTCCGTCCGCCTCTGCAATGGAAAAGCAGGAAGAATTCAGTCCCAGTCTCTCACGAAAATCCTCTCCCGAAATCGTAACGCCGCCTGCTGTCACAGATGTCACATAGCTCGCATCATCCCTGCCATCAATCGTAATCTGAGCCGGAATATCCTCCTCGGAAAAAGTCACACCCTGAAAAATTTGTTCTAATTGTGCTAAAAATTCCGTTTTTTCAAAATATGTCACTTTTAAATAATTTCCCGACGGAATGTCAAAGCTGCTGTCCACACTTACTAAATAGGGAAATGCCGTATTCTGGTTTGCCTCATTTGCCGCACGGGTCTTCCCCGCACTGACTGCATGATAGGGCAGTAAAACCACGTCATCTCCATAAGTTACCGAAACATTTTTTGTCGCATCCATACAGTCTGCCAAAATCTGATAGCTTGCAGAAAAATTTTTTTCTCCAAAAAGCGACATCATTTCCTGCACCGAAAGCCCCTCTTCGGGCTCCTCGCCTTTTTCCACGGCATAGGCATAATTTTGGCGCACAATCACCGCCTGTGCTTTGATGGCTTCTTCTTCACTATTTATATTTATTTCCTTTGCCAGAATGGAAATCATTTTTTCCCGTTCAGCCTCCGTCTCACCGTCTGCCGCCTGCGCCGTTGTCTCTGTTGCCTGCTCTCCTGCGTCCTCGCCGGAGACGGAGGTTCCCTGCATGAAAACGGTCACGATATAAGGGAACAGAAATAGAAAAATCAGAAATGAAAGTATTATTTTTATTTTTTCTTTCAATGTACAATCCCACCTTGTCCGTTTATTTATATGCGTGGGATTTTTTCGATATGCTCCTAAAGAAGAATTTTACAATTTTTTATAGATGATATTGCTGAGTTCTGCAAACTGCTCTAACGAAAGTGCTTCACCCCGAATGTTCACCGGAACGCCCAGTTCCTTTATGCTTTCTTCGATCACTTCCTTGGAAAGTGCAAGCTCACCGGAATTTTTTAGTCCGTTTGCCAACGTTTTTCTGCGCTGATTAAAGGATGCACGGATAATGCGAAACATAAGCTTTTCGTCCTCTACCTGTACCGGAACCTCCTTATGTCTGGTCAGACGGATAACTGCAGATCCCACATTCGGCCTTGGCATAAAACAGTTTGGCGGTACGTTAGCAACAATTTCCGGCTTTGCATAATACTGCACTGCCAGAGAAAGCGCTCCGTAGTCCTTTGTTCCAGGTCCAACCTGCATGCGGTCCGCCACCTCTTTTTGCACCATAATCGTAATAGAATCAATCGGCACATGGCTTTCAAACAGCCCCATAATAATCGGCGTCGTAATATAATAAGGAAGATTGGCAACGACCTTTATTGGTCTGCCTCCATTTTTCTCCTGTGCCAGCTGGTTGATATCCACCTTTAAAATATCTTCATTGATTACTTCTACGTTATCGTAGGCGCTTAGCGTATCTTCCAGAATCGGAATCAGGTTTTTATCAATCTCCACTGCTGCCACAGCTCTGGCATGTTCACAAAGGTACTGCGTCATTGTACCAATACCCGGACCGATTTCCAGCACGAAATCATCCTTCGTTACACCTGCCGCCTCAATAATTTTTTCCAGAACATGCGTATCTATCAAAAAATTCTGCCCAAATTTCTTTTGAAAATTAAAGTGATATTTCTGTAAAACCGCAATTGTATTCTGCGGAATTCCGAGTGTTGCCATATCGTTTTCCTTTCCTTACTCCATTTCCAACATGAATTTCTCTACTACATGCGCCACGCCATCCTCATCATTGGAATAGGTAATAAAATCTGCTGCTTCTTTTACCTCTTTCTGGGCATTTGCCATAGCAACGCCAAGTCCGGCAAACTGTATCATGGATAAATCATTAAAACCATCCCCGCAACAAATCATATCTGCCTTGTCTTTTTCTAAAAATTCTAAAAGTTTTCCAAGCGAATAGGCTTTATCAACCCTGGGCGGCATAATTTCTAAGAAAAACGGCTCGGAACGGAAAATATTTAACCGTTCCCCGAACTGCTGCCGCAGCTCCTTTTGCGCACCAAAAATCAGCTCCGGATCACCGGTCATTAGAAACTTGTTCTCCGGAAAATCAATGTATTCCACAAAATTTTCAATCTCCTGCATCGGAAGATGATTGATTTTTGCTTCCAGTTTCGTATATTCATTGGTTCCATTACCCAAAATAATATCCGTATCGGTATAAGATAAAATTCCGAGATTCTTCTTTACGGCATAATCATAAAGCATCGGTAAATACTCCATCGGAACCGTCTTATTATAAACCACTTCCCTCGTCCTGCAGTTTATAATCTTCGCTCCGTTAAAAGAGAGAATGTAACCTCCGTATTCCTGCAATTTGAGTTCATCTGCCAAAGGCTGCACACCGGGCGTAGGTCTGCCGGAAGCAAGTACGACTGTCTTTCCTTCCTCTTGTATCTGCATCAGCCTTTCTTTCGTTTTCGGTGTGATTTCTTTTTGGGAATTAGTCAATGTCCCGTCCAAATCTAAAACTATAATCTGATATGCCATACTCGCTCCTTACTTTTTATCTTACTTAGTTGATTGCCATACGCCATACATTATATGTGTCAGCCGAAGACAAGTCAAGATTATCGTTTTTTATATTGCCTTGCCGCTTTTAGAAAATGCTCTGCAAAATCAGGATTCGACGGATAATACAAATGGGGAAATCCCCAAAAACTCTTTTCCGTTTCATGCACACAATTCCAGTTCTTTCCGGTCGTTGGTTTTGTTGCAATGCAGTCAGCTCCATTCTTCTCACTGTCATAATAATGAAATTCATGCCCCCGGATGCTTTCCTTTTCTTTCAAAAAGCAAGCTTTGTCTTCTCTTACCTCCACATATCCGAACCGGACCAGTTTTCCAGTATAAAAACATTTTTCCGGAAGGACTCCACACATCCTGTAGGAATCGCCCTTCTCATCCACCAGTTCTTTATGCAGGTACATAAATCCGCCACACTCCGCCAAAGACGGCATCCCATGCTCCAACGCATATTTTATTTCTTTTCGCATGACATCATTTGCTTCAAGCTCTGCCCCGTAAAGCTCCGGGTAACCGCCTCCCAAGATAATCCCAGAAATACCCTCTGGCAGTTTCCTATCCCTAAGCGGTGAAAAGGGAATAAGCTCTGCTCCCATTTCCCTAAGCAGCCTCAGATTATCTTCATAATAAAAACAGAATGCGGCATCTTTTGCAATTCCGACTTTTACCTTACATCCCGCCGCAGACACCGTTTTTCTTTTGTTTTCCGCAAATGGCTGCTTTTGCTCTGCCGCTATAAGAATTTTATCAAGTGATACATGCTCCTTTAAAATTTCCGCCGCCTGCCTTGTCTGCTTTCTCAAATCATCAATTTCTCCGGGAAGCCTAAGCCCCAGATGGCGGCTCTCAATCTTTAAGTCCTTTCTCTCAGGAAAAAATCCGAATACCGAAATCTTTAGTTCCTGCTCAATAAGCGGCGCAATGGTTCGGTAAAACGAATCTGTCGTCCGGTTCAATATCACACCACAGATTCTTTTTTCTTTATCATATTGCAAAAAGCCAGCTAACAAAGGCAAAATAGAACGCCCCATACCGTGGGCATCCACCACAAGAAGAATCGGCATTTTTAAAACAGATGCCAGATGGTAGGCGCTTCCTTCCTCCCGAATGCCTAAAAGACCATCAAAAAGTCCCATGACGCCCTCTACAACTGTGATTTTGCTTTCTCCTACATCTTCCAAAAACAACTCTCGTACCTGCTGCTCATCCGAAAAAAAGGTATCCAGATTTCTCGAAGGCACACCAATAATTTCCTGATGAAACATGGGGTCAATAAAGTCCGGCCCGCACTTAAAAGCCCGTGGCTTCAGACCTTTTTGTTTGAAAGCTTCCAAGAGAGCACAGGTTATCATTGTCTTTCCGCTGCCGCTCTTAACGGCGGCAACCATAATTCCTGGAATGTTCTTTTTTTGATGATTCATGAACGTTCCTCCCTTCTGTTTATGCCAAACCAGGTGATTGCGAAACATTTTTATGCAAATCCAAAGCTGAAAATATACACAGGATTCTCTGCCCGCATCAACTGATAGTTTCCGGCAGTTTTCGCCCTGCTGACCTGTAGCTGTACGACTTCTGCATCCTTTAACTGCATTTCTCTTTGGATTTTCGTTATCTCACTTACGGTTTCTAAACTTACCGCAGTCATTACAACGCGCACAGCGGGATTTTTTTCACGCAGCACGTCTAGTATGTCGCTTAGGTTTCCTCCGGTTCCTCCAAGAAAAACGTGTGTAGGGGCAGGAAGTTCCCTTAATCCCTCCGGGGCTTTGGCAGAAATTATTGTGACATTTGGCGTATGAAATTTCTGAATATTTCGACGAATCAATTCCGCTGCCTCCGCTTTTTGCTCTATGGCAAACACTTTTATTCCGGCAGAGCGATCAGCAATTTCCACCGCCACAGAACCCGTTCCGCTTCCGATATCATAGACTACCGCCCCTTCCGTGAGATGCAGCTTACAAATGACGGTCTGCCGTACTTCTTCTTTCGTCATGGGAACTTCTTCGCGTAGAAAATCTAAATCCGTTTTCTCCGGTGCAAGATACTTTTTTTCACAGGGTTTATGCAAAATTGCGCAAATGTATAAGCCTTCACCCTGTACCTGCTCACACGCAGCGGGCGTAAGCTCTTTTATGGTTTCCTCCCGGTAGGATAGCTGATAGCCCAAAATAATTTTACATTCCAAAAGTCCTGCCTCTCTCAAAACACATCCCACTTCTCTTACATCCTGTGCCCCGGATACTAGAAGAAATGTTTTTTCATGATAACGGACTGCCTCTAAAAGCTCTGCTTCCCAGGACGCCCGCCCGCCTTTTCCATGAACACTTACTATTTTACCGTCCTGCCAGCTCATACCGCAGGCCGCTGCAAAATAAGACACCGAAGAAATCCCCGGATATATGCGGATAGAAATTTCTTCCTTTCTTTCTTGTTTCCATTCCAGAAGTCTGTGATATAAATTTTCACATCCGCTGTAAAATCCACTATCCCCGGAAAAAAGAACCGCCACAGAAATCTCCTTCCCCGCAGCCTGCGCAGACACCTGTTCCAAAACTGGAAGAATATCCGATGCAAGATAATAAGGAAACGCTTCTCCTTTGATGCAAAATCCGTCCAGTAATCTCTTTGCGCCAAACAGATAATCTGCACAGGAAATGACATCCGCCGCTTCTTTTGTCAGCGTTTGTATTCCACCCATTCCCACTCCGACTAAGGAAATCTTCATTTTGTTTTTGACCGGAATTTGTATTCCCGTCACTTCTTCCAGCTTTACACAAAGCTCAGAAAAAGAAAATCCTTCTTCTTTTTCCGGATTTCCGATGACACAAAGACGGATTCCTGCCTGTTCCGCCGCCAACGCTTTTTCCGTAAATCCGCCTGTTATCCCGCTTTCTTTGGTAACCAGATAGCGAATGTCAAACTGACGAATCAGCGCAAGATTCAGTTCCTCCGAAAACGGCCCCTGCATGGCAAGAATCTGCTTTCCCTTCAGCCCGGCTCTGTCACATATTTCCAGACTTTCGGCACTGGGAAGCACTCGGGCATACAGCCTGTTTTTTAAATTCTCATTTTTGCAATAAACCTCAAGATTTTTACTCCCTGTGGTAAGAAGAATATTTCCCGTTTCTTTTTCCAACGCTTTTGCGCATTCCTCATGACAGGAAAACCACGCTTCTTTCTTTCTCTCCTGTTCTCCCTTATGCATCCGGTTTTTCGTTTCACGTTTCAAGCGGAAATACGGAATGTTCTGCTGCCCCGCACTTTCTCTGATATTTTTTGACACCTCAGTGGCAAAAGGATGGGTCGCATCGACTGCCGCAAAAAATTCCCCAGCTTTTATAAATTCCTGCATTCCCAACAAATCCATTCTGCCCTGATGCACACAAACTCCCTCTAAGAGTGGCATAACCTGTTTTCCGTATTCGGTTGCCACACAGACTGTGGCAGGAATTTCTGCCTGTGCCAGCGTTTCTGCCAGTTTTCTTCCTTCCGTCGTCCCTGAAAAAATCAAAACTTTTTTCATAAGCAGTATCCTCTTTTTGTAATCAACTTTCCGTCTATAATTTCAGATTGTGAATTTCCGATATAGACCGTAGTAAACATATTTACTTTTTGTTCCCGCAACTCTTTTAACGTACACACTCCTGTTTTTGTTTCTTCTCTGCCTATATTTTCCACATAGCCGCAGGCCCTGTCTTCTTCCATGTATGGAAGCAGAATATCACAGGCTCGTTTTAAATAATCCGCTCTTTTGTGACTGGAAGGATTATAGATTGCGATGGCAAAATCCCCCTCCGCCGCCGCAATCAGACGTCTTTTAATCTGTTCCCATGGAGTCAAAAGATCACTTAAGCTGATGACACAGAAATCATGGTTAAGCGGTGCTCCAAGCAGCGCAGCCCCACTGTTTGCCGCCGTGATTCCTGGAATTACCGAAAGCTCACAGTCCGGGTAATCTTTTCCGACTTCATACATTAAAGAAGCCAATCCATAAATTCCCGCATCTCCGCTACAAATCAGCGAAACCTGTTTTCCCTGCATAGCACATTCATAGCACATCCGGCACCGCTCCACTTCCTGCTTCATGGGCGTGGATAAAAATTCTTTTTCCCGGAAACGTTCTCCAAGCAGCTTTAAATATACCGGATAACCGACAATCACATCACTTTTTGTAAGTGCCCGGATTGCCTGTCCGGTCATCTGTGCCTCCTCACCTGGTCCCATTCCTACCACATAAATATTATGCTTCATTTTCCGTATCTCCTCTCCAGTCAATGCTCCATTTTCGTTTTGCAGCGGCAAGTGTAATGCCATTTTTTATCTGTTTTTTTAGAACCAGACACCCACCAGCTTTACAGCCCGCAAGCGCAGCCCGTTCACACACATTGTCTATTCCTACCTGTTCTTTTACAAACTCGGAGCCCTCAAATACGCCTGGAATCCGCGCAAGCTCCTCTGCAGAAAATGTCTGATAGGGAATTTTCTTCTTTGCTGCCCAACGTAAAATCCCTTCTTCTTCTTTCTTTTTGTCGATGGAAAAAAGACCTGCTATCTCTTTTTCCGTGATGCCCATTTTTTCTAAGATTTCCCCGATAAATACCTCGATTTCCTCCGTACTTTTTCCTTTTTTACAGCCGATACCAAGCACATATTCTTTCGGCTTTAACGGCAAAACAGCATGGGAAAACACTTCCCTGTCGGTGGATATTACAATGTCTGCTTCTCCCTCCGGTGGATAAGAGACAAGTTCCATATCTTTTGGTAGTTCTTTTTCCAGGTCTTCCATAACGTTTGTTTTTTCATATCCTTCCACAGACACCGTTACACGTTCACCATTTAGAACTTTTGCAGAAACTTTTACAATTCCGGCTTTATCTAAAATCGCAAGGCCGTTCTTTTTTGCAAAGACATCCACCGCAAACTTCCCGTTCAAATCCGTCGCTGTCGTAATAACCGCAGATGCCCCGATTTGTTTTGCCAAAAAACGAGAAAGTTCATTCGCTCCGCCCACATGACCGGATAAAATTGGTATCACATACTGCCCGTATTCATCTATAACCAGTACCGGACTGTCGTAAAGCTTATCTTTTACATGAGGTGCAATGGCCCGAACTGCGATTCCGCATGCTCCGATAAAAATCATCGCATTTCCTGCTTCAAACTGTCTCCCCGCCCATTCCGACACCTTTTTTTGTTTTGGGGCAAGCGTCACCGTTCCTTTTTCTTTTAACGCTTCCCGCAGACTAAAGGACAATTCCCTTCCCCGCTTCGTAAAGCTTATTATGGCAATGTTCATGACTTTTTCCTCCGAAATTCGGTTTCAAAATCCGGTGCATACAATCGGGAACGCTCATAATGGCGATGCTCCACAGCTTCTCCCACTAATACCAGCGCTGTTTTGGTAATATTGTGTCGCTCTGCCGTGTCCGCCAACGTGGCAATCGTACAGATATATGCCTCCTCCTCCTTCCAGGTCGCTTTATAGACAAGAGCCGCCGGGGTATCTTTCTGATATCCTCCTGCAAGAAGCCTCTCTGCCATCTCCTTTAGCCTTCCCGCACTCAAATAAACTGCCATGGATGCTTTGTGCTCCGCAAAGCTCTCGATACTCTCTTTTTCCGGCACTCCTGTTTTTCCTGCCATTCTGGTAATAATAAGAGACTGCGAAATTCCGGGTAGCGTATATTCCAGATTCAGGGAAGCTGCCGCCCCGAAGCAGGCACTGACACCGGGACAACTTTCATAGGAAATACCCTTTTCCTCCAAAATATCCATCTGTTCCCGCACTGCCCCGTAAATGCTCGGCTCACCGGTATGCAGGCGCACAGTCATTTTTTCCTGCTGCTCCGCCTGTTCTATCACAGCAATGACTTCTTCTAACGTCATCTCTGCACTGTTATAAATTTCACAATCTTTTTTCGCATATTGCAGCAATTCCGGATTTACCAGTGATCCTGCATAAATAATTACATCCGCCTGCTCCAGATAATGCATGCCCCGCACTGTAATCAAATCCTTTGCGCCAGGTCCAGCTCCCACAAAATAAACCATATCCGTTTTCTCCTTTTTCTCATTTTACATTATTCTTGCCCCTGCTGCTCTCGCATGATTTCTCTTAACAGCTCATGTGCCATCGGACTTGCCGCAAGTTCCCCAAACTCATTGGAATACACGATACACTCTGTTTCTATTTTTCCCGCACCCCGCTTGTCCAAATAGAAACAGATTTTCTCCATCATGCGCCCCATCACGGCTTTCATTTTTCCTTCCTTTTGTAAAATTCCAAGGACTTCCTCCGTAGTCGCACAGGATAACATTTCTTTCACCTGCTCTGTAGAAACTTCCTCCTGCACGGCTGCCGTAGCAAGAAGCTCCATACGGCAGTCTCCCTCTTTGGAATGAGTATTCATAATTCCTCCCGACAGCTTAACAAGTTTTCCGATATGCCCGGTTAAAAGCAGCTTTTCAAACCCACATTCTACCGCCATATCAATGGTATTTCCAATAAAATTGCTGCATTTGATACTTTTGTCCAAATTATAGCCATAGGTCTTTTGCATGAAGTCCAGTCCGTAGTTGCCCGGTGACACGGCGATATTTACTTCCCCCAGCGCACGATGTTGGTTTAACTCTACGCGAATCGTTTCCAAAAGTGCCTGCGCACTCATAGGTTCTACAATTCCCGTTGTTCCCAGAATCGAAATTCCTCCAACGATGCCAAGTCTCGGATTAAAGGTACCGCTTGCCAGTTCCTCTCCACCGGGAACCGAAATCTCAACCAGAAGCGTTCCTGTAAAGTCTGCCATCTTGCAGACCTCCGCCACTTCCTTTTTTATCATCTCCCGGGGCACATGATTGATTGCCGCATTTCCTACCGGCTGATCCAAGCCCGGTCTGGTCACGCGCCCTACACCTTCCCCGCCATCAATGACAATTTCTGCATTTTCTATGCATGATTCTTGTTTCTCTGGGCAAAGACGGTTCTCACCGTATGATACACGAGCAAAAACAAATGCTCCCGTTGTAATATCTGGATCGTCCCCGCCGTCCTTTTGGACTGCACAGGAAACCTCTTTCTCCGTTCTCTCTATTGCACAGATTTTCGCAGCATAATCTATTCCCTTTGGTGTCTGAATTGTGATTTTTGTCTTTTCCTTTCCTGTCAGAAGCATGTAGGCAGCGGCTTTTGCCGCTGCTGCAGCACAGCTCCCCGTCGTAAACCCATAGCGCATCTGTTTCTCCTATCTGCCCAGTTCATATAAAATGGCATTGCAGATTGCGGCTGCTACATTGCTTCCGCCTTTTCTTCCCCGGTTCACAATATACGGCACATCCGTTTCTAAGATTAGCTCCTTTGCCGCTTCCACATTGACGAAGCCCACTGGCACGCCTATGATAAATGCCGGACGAAATTCTGCCGATTTTATCAATTCATATAATTTCACCAATGCCGTAGGTGCATTTCCGACTGCAAATATCAACGGTTTTTTTATCTTCGCCGCAAATTCCATACTCACTGTGGCTCTTGTGACCTGCCGTTTGCTGGCAAGTCTTGCCACCTCCGGGTCTGCCATAAAGCAGTGTACCTCTCCTCCGTATCGTGCCAGCACCTTTTTATTGATTCCAGCGAGCGCCATATTTGTATCCGTCACAATATCTGCCCCCTGCAAAATCAGATTTTTTGCAGTCTCCACCGCCCGAGGTGAATAAACAAGTGTCTTTACATAGTCAAAATCAGCGGTGGTATGTATCACACGCTTTGTCACCATTTCCTGGTCTTTGGGCAATACTATATCCTGCCTTTTTAATTCCTCGCCAATCATGGCAAAGCTTCTTGTCTCAATTTCACCGGGTTTTACATATTCTATCTGCTCCACTTTTTCTCCTGCTTCCTTCCTCTTACCTATACCTATAGACCAATTAAGCCCAAGATACCAAGACAAATTCCTTCACAGATTACTGCTGTTAAATAAAGCAATCTGTTTGCACGGCGAATATCCTCCGTTTCCACCGGACGGATATCATCCCCAATCCAAGGCTTTTTTACAATTTTCCCAAAATAACTGGCATCTCCTGCCAGCCGGACTCCTAACGCTCCCGCACATACTGCCTCTGTCTGGGCGGCATTGGGACTTGCATGTTTTCTGCTGTCTCTTTTGTGAATTCGGTACGCCCGTTTTCCGTCAAATGCTCTGCCCGCGAAAAAACAGGCTGCAATCATCAGATAAGCGCTAATCCGTGAAGGGATATAATTCGCCACATCATCAAGCTTCGCCGCCGCCCTTCCAAAATAAAGATAACGGTCATTTTTATAGCCAATCATTGAATCCATTGTATTTACTGCTTTATACAAAAAACCAAGAAACGGACCGCCGATTGCCAGGTAAAGCATTGGAGCAATCACTCCGTCCGAAGTGTTTTCTGCCACTGTTTCCACTGCTGCCTTCGTAACACCTGTCTCGTCTAAAACCTGCGTATCCCGTCCCACAATCATGGAAACCGCCTTCCTCGCCTCCTGTAAAGTTCCATTTTTTAATTTTTCATAGACTTTCATACTTTCTTTTTTCAAACTTTTTACCGCCAGAATCTGATAGGTCATAATACTTTCTACAACACATCCTGCAACCGGATGTATACAATAGGATAGAAGTAAAATTCCTCCTACCACGCTCCCAGTGACAAGCAGCACCAAAAACACCAGTATTTTTCCCTGCCTTGGCAGATTCTCTTTTTTATAAAGCCATTTTTCCAAAAGACCAATCAACCGCCCAATTAACCGAATCGGATGAGGCAGCCAATGCGGATCACCAAAAATCAAATCCAGTACAAAACCCGCAAAAAAAGCAATCATGTGATAACGCATCATATTTTTTCTATCTCCAGTAAATTTATTTTTTCTTTTTGACATCGCAACCTGCATACATAGCCGCCACCATTTTTCACCTGAAAATCAAAATACTCTCCGCCGGAAAATGTACTGCAAAGCGCCATGATCGTGCCACCGTGAACCACTGCGGTTACTGACCGCACACCGCTTTGCCCATCTGCGGAAACAATTTCTAACATACGAAAAAATCCCTGTTTTGTCCTCTTTATAAAAGCTTCCCGGCTCTCGCCACCCAGAAAAGGAAGTGTACCGCCGCTGTCAATCCATGCCTGATAATCCACATCTCCCCTTAGTTCCTCGTAATTTTTTCCCTCAAATCTGCCAAAATCCATTTCTGTCCATTCGGGAATCCATACAGGCTCTTTTTCCGGAAACAGCATTTCCACCGTCTGTCTGCACCGCAACATAGGACCGGAAAAAAGATAATCCGTCTTCCAGTCAAGCCGACTTTGTTTTATTTTTAACAATCTATGTCTTCCTTCCTCCGACAAAGATTCTTCTGTTTTTCCCAGGTAACGGTGCAGGCGATTTGATTCCGTCTCCCCATGCCGAATCAGGGTAAGTACTATTTCAATCTCTGTCCCATCCCACATATGACTCTTTCCACCCTTTCTGCCTTTGCTGCAAGAGAGATTAATATTCTCCCCAGACGCTCTCTGTATTCCCTTTCCTGTGCTTCCATTGGTACAATGCCGTTGCCCACCTCGTCCGCCAGAATAACGCAGCCAGGATATTTTTCTAAAAAAATCTCCGTAAGCTGTTCGGGATTTTTTCCTTCTGCCAGAAGCTTCTTCACCCAAAGATGAAAATGATAAAACAAAATGCTCTCACTGCCTTTTTTATCTACTACTGTTTCCATTTCTGCCATGATATCTATCCCTGCATTTTGTCCGTCTAAGATGCGCCACTCTCTTTCTTTATACTTATTTCTAACATAATCCAATTTTCCCTGGGCATATCCGCCAATATATAGTTCCATTTTATCTGCCTCCCACTGCTGCTGCGATTGTGATCACAGCTTCACAGAGCATCACAAAGTATCCTGCTGTGTCTCCGGTAATACCGCCAAGCTCTTTGTAGCTCCGGTAGCGGTAATAACCAAAACTAAGCGCCGCTGCAAAAAGAATCAAGAAGCCTGTCTTTACTGATAGAAGAAGCATAGCACCCGCACAGAGACACAACTGTATATAAAGTGCTATTTTTACTGTCCGCTTCGCTGCACTGTCCGCAAAAAGATGCAAAAGCCCGCTTTGCTTTGCAGACCGAAAACTTACTACACCAATTCCGCTTAACGTCCGGGACAGAAAAAATCCCATACTGTAAACAGCCAATGTTTCCCTATCCCGAATCTCCGAAAAAGCAGCAAGATAAATTAAGTAATAAAGCACCAGCATCAGCACTGAAAAAGCACCGATATGGGAATCCTTTAAAATCTCAAGTTTTCGTTCTTTTTCCTGATAAGAATGAAACGCGTCCATCGTATCCATAAATCCATCCGCATGAAAACCTCCGGTGACAAGAAGCGGCAAAGCCGTACCAATCAATGTATAAGCAAATATTCCAATCGAAAATTTTTCACATAAGAACCCCCAGAGCACCGTAAGTCCACCGATAACTGCCCCAATCCAGGGAAAAAAGCATAAGACATATTTCATATCTTCCTCTTTCCAAGCAAACTGGGGTACTGGTATTTTAGAATACAAAGAAAAAGAAATAAAAAATGATTTTAACATCCGCATACTTTTTTTCCTCCCTTTAAAAATACCGGAAGTCCCACCACGACCTCAACGGCTGTGTCCGCTTCCAGAAGCAGGGCCTGATTGATTCGCCCAAGCACTCTTATGTATTCCATAGTAGCGACATCATAGGTAATGCCATCCTCAAACACATTATTGCTCACAATGACCAGATGCTTCACCCGTTTTTTCAGTTCCATCACATCTGCCAGAATCTTTTCCGTCACCACTTCACCGGAACATATTCTACCATCCCCAAACATCTCATTTGCCACAAGATTCGACATACATTCTAAAAGTACGGCGCTTCCCTGCCCCATCTTCTCTGCCGACAGGGAAATAGCACGAGGGCCCTCAATCGTTTCAAATCCTTTTCCCTGTCTTAATTTCCTATGTCTTTCTATTTTCTTTTTTCCTTCCTCATCAAAAACCTGCATGGTAGCAAGATAATACTTTTTTTCAACATCCGAAAATCCCATCATAAGTTCTTCCGCATAGGCAGATTTTCCACTGCCGCTTCCACCGATTACCAAATAAAACATGTCATCCCTCACTTAAAACGTACATATTGTTCTATGGAAATATCCGAAAAAGTCGTCTGCTCTCCATACAGCTTCAATGCCATATCAAGCAATGCAAACATCATGACCGCACCTGTTCCCTCTCCCAAAGCGAGGGAGGCGTCGATGACAGGGGACAGCTTTAATTCCTGCAAAATGAGATTTGCCGCCGGTTCTTTACTCCTGTGGGAAGGTATCATGTACTCCCGGACGCCGGGCTTTAACCGCTCTGCCGCAAGGGCTGCCACTGCGCTGATTACACCGTCTAAAACTATCGGAATATGGTAAACGGCACCACCGATAAACACTCCGGCCAGTCCTGCAATATCCAGTCCGCCCACAGCAGAAAGAATGCGAAGTGTTTCTTCCCGACGAAATTCATACTTTTTTAAGGCTTCCCTTATTACCTGCCGTTTACGCCTCAACCCTTCGTCACTAAGTCCCGCTCCGCGTCCGGTAATATCCTCCACACTGCATCCCGTAAGTGCTGCTGCCACTGCACTGCTCGTCGTGGTGTTGCCGATACCCATTTCTCCGGTAGCAAGCAGTTTATACCCTTTTTCTTTACAAAAACGAACCATGTCCATTCCGACCTCTACTGCCTTTAAGGTTTCCTCCTCTGTCATAGCAGGCTCTTTTAAAAAATTTCTTGTGCCGGATGCCACTTTTTTATCAAATACCCCCGGAATTTTTTCTTTTCCATTGATACCAATGTCTACCGGGAAAACTTCTGCTCCGATGCATTTTGCCATTTTTCCCACCGAAGACTGGTTTTTCCCCATGGACGCTGCTACCGCGGCTGTTACCTCCTGACCGGACTGACTGACGCCTTCTGCCACAATGCCATTATCCGCACACATGACAATGACACCTTTTTTTCCGATATCAAGCTGCGATGTTCCATGAATTGCCCCTATCTGTGCCGTCAATTCCTCAAACTTTCCCAGACTGTCTAACGGCTTTGCAATTCCGTCCCAGTTTTTCTTAACCTGTCTTTTTATTTCTTCTTCCGGCTGTTCAATTTTCAGCTGCTGCAATAATTTCTTTGTCATTTCATCCCCCTGTCAGCTTATATGTACTTCGCGTAAAATTTGGTAAATATATTCCATATCCAGATACTCCTTAAGCGTATCTGCCAATTTCCTGTACTGCGTTTCCTTATAATCCTTATAGTCTAACATTGTTCCGGTATCACAGGAAATTCCCTTCCGTTTTGCCAACATAGAAATGATTCCCGGAGCAATACCGTCCTCATCAAATATGCCATGAACATAAGAACCATAGACATTTCCTTTTGAAATACATAAGCCTGGCTTTTGTCCTGCAATTTTTCCGCATCCTTTTGTATCTCCCATATGTATTTCATATCCCGCAACGACTTTTCCGTTAAGCACTGCAAGCGGTCCTTCCATATTTTCAATCCGGCTTTTTACCTGCGTGCGCGTCTTTTCGCTTTTTAATATCGTTTCCACCGGAAGCAGTTCCATACCTCGGAGCATACCGCCTTCCTCCACGCCATAAGGATCGCGAATGATTTCTCCGAGCATCTGATATCCTCCGCAGATGCCAAACACCACCGTCCGTTCTGCTTTCCTTTTAATAGCGGTCTCCAGCCCGTTCTGCCGCATCCACTTTAAATCTCCCATTGTATTTTTGCTGCCGGGCAAAAAAATCATATCCGGCTCACCAAGCTCCTCTACCGATGTGACATAACGAACCGACACATCCTCACTTTGTTCAAACACGTCAAAATCCGTAAAATTAGAAATACGTGGACAATGGATAACCGCAAGGTCAATTTTTCCCCACGCTTTCTTGTCAAAACGGCTGGTCAGGCTGTCCTCATCCTCCAGAGAAAGGTTCATATAAGGAACCACCCCCGCCACCGGAACCTGCCCCTTTTCCTCCAACATACAGATTCCCGGATCTAAAATACTCTTATCCCCACGGAATTTATTGATAATAAGCCCCTTCACCCGGTCTTTTTCCTCTTTTTCCAACAACATCAGCGTACCGAGTAGCTGTGCAAATACACCGCCTCTGTCAATATCCCCGGTCAAAAGAACCGGTGCATCCACCATCTTAGCCATTCCCATATTTACAATGTCGTTTTCTTTTAAATTGATTTCCGCCGGACTACCCGCGCCCTCTATGACAATAATATCCGTCATGCCGGAAAGCTTTAAAAAAGCTTCTTTAATCTGGGGAACCAGCTCTTTCTTATAAGAAAAATACTCTTTTGCTGACATGTTTCCAACAATTTCCCCATTTACAATGACCTGGGAACCAACGTCCGTCGTGGGCTTTAACAAAATCGGATTCATGCAGACAAGAGGTTCGATTCCCGCTGCTTCCGCCTGCATAACCTGGGCACGTCCCATCTCAAGCCCTTCCTTTGTAATATAGGAATTGAGTGCCATATTTTGTGATTTAAATGGCGCAGTACGATATCCGTCTTCTGCAAAAATACGACAAAGCCCGGCACAAAGCAGACTTTTTCCCGCACCGGACATGGTGCCCTGTATCATAATCACTTTTGCCATAGCGCATCTCCTTCCATAAATTTCCCCTGACTTTTTGCATAGGAGCAAAGCTCCTCATTTTCCCGGTTTAGTTCTCCAAAACTCTTTAAACAGCAAACGACTTTTTCACATCGGTCAATCTCCTTTTTTGCTTTCTCAAAAGTATCTTCCCGTATCCGCAGGAATGCCTTCTCTTTTATGACACGAACTGCAAGCGCCTCTGCCACCGGATAATCCAGATCATTTTCCCATAAAACCCCTGTGGAAAAGGGAATTTTTTCTCGCTGCAAACTACGGTAAAGATGCGTTCCACTGCCTCCGCCTGCAATCACAAAAAGCTTTGGCTCACCCTGCACCCGTGGCAATTCCGCCCTGCCTGAGATTTCATCAAAAGAACCTTCCTTTATATCATATAGACTGCTCACATAACCCGGTGTAAAAACATCTTCCGGTGGGCCGTAACGGCCAACATTTTCTCCTTTCACGCAGAGCACTTTATCTGAAACCCGTTCCGCCAGGTCCAGCTCATGCAGCGACATGATTACCGTGAGTTTTTTCTTTTTCGCCATATCCTGTAAAATTGATAAAAATTCCAGTTTATATTTGATATCCAGATAGGAAGTCGGTTCGTCCAACACCAGTATTTCCGGCTGTTGGGCAATCGCCCGTGCCAGCATGATGCGCTGTTTTTGTCCGTCACTCACCGTAAGAAAATCTCTTTCCCCAAGTTCCTTAACATGGACCAGTTCCATTGCTTCTTCTACGATTCTTTTATCCTCTTCGGATAACAGACCAAGCCGCCCGGTGTATGGATATCTTCCGGTCGCCACCACATCCACACAGGTCATAAGTTCTGTACGGATCTGCCCAGTAAGTACGACTGCCATCTTTTTTGCCCGTTCTGCCGCTTCCATCCGGTCTATTCTTTCATTCTCCAGTGTAACGGTTCCCGCAAGTAGTTTCAGTTGCCCGATGATGCTTTTTAAAATTGTCGACTTTCCTGCACCATTTGGCCCAATCAAAGTTAAAATTTCTCCCTTTTTTATATGAAACGCAATATCCCGGATGAGAGCTTTTCCATCATAACCGACCGTCATTTGTTTTACAGAAAAATAATAATCATCCATTATTCTATATTCTCCTTTTTCTGGCGTATCATCACATAAATGACAACAGGCGCACCGAAAATCGCCGTTACGGTACTGATGGAAAGCTCTGTTGGCGCAAACAGGGTTCTTGCAATCAAATCACAGAGCAGGCAGCATACTCCACCTCCGAGAAAACAGGCAGGTATCATAAGTATTGGCTTTGCCGTGTGAAACAGATTTTTTATAAGCTGCGGCACGGCAATTCCGACAAAGGAAACCGGACCTGCAAACGCCGTCACACAGGCGGATAGAATACTTGAGAGTAATACCAAAAGTATACGGAACAGCCGAATATTGACTCCCATATTTTTTGCATAGGCTTCCCCAAGCTGATAAGCGCCAATCGGTTTTGACAGCAAAAATATCAAAAAGGCAGTAAGAAAAACTACCACGGTCATCACAGCCACATTGGCCCAGGATATTCCGGAAAAACTCCCCATAGACCAGTTATGAAGATTTACAATGTCAGCATCCTCGGCAAAAGTCACCACAAAATCCGTAATCGCAGAACAAATATAGCCAATCATAACGCCGCTTACCACCAGCATGGACATCTGACGTAGCTTTTTTGAGATAAGCAGTACAAATCCCATGGCGAGCATCGCACCGGCGAATGCAGCAAGAATCAGAAGAAATGAACTGACTTTTCCCGCATTCCCGATGAAAAATACCATGACAAGAGCCACTACAAGCTTTGCACCGGAAGAAATTCCAAGAACAAAGGGGCCTGCAATCGGATTATGGAAAAAAGTCTGCAAAAGATACCCGGACAGCGCCAGCGCTCCCCCTAAAATAATTGCCGCCAGTGCTCTGGGAAAGCGAATCTGCCATATGATATTTTTTACAGTCTCCTCTGTCTCCTTTCCTGTGAGAACTTTTAAAACCTCTGCTGGCGGGACTCTGACACTTCCGATACAGATAGCCAGCCCAAACAGTAGGAGCATCAACACAAGTAAAAATACAAACAAAAAGATGTATCGCATTTTTTTATTCCAGCCGGAACAGATAGTTAAGTGTCTCATCCGTATCCTCCTCTGTCAGCATCGTATGTATATCCTGCATTACAGTACCAAGCTCCATGGAATTCTGGTACAGATTTTGTGTCGTGCAATAAACCTTTCCCTCCTTCACCGCTTTAAAATCCTTAAGCAATGAACTTTTTGCCAAAAGCGCATCCAAAGATGCCACCTCTCCCTCAATGGTGCTGTTGTAAATAATATAGTCTGCATCTTTTGCTTTTGCATAAAATTCTTCCATCTGCATATTGACGGTAGAAGAAGCATTGCTGTCATCTCCCAGATTGGAGAAAATATAATTTCCTCCTGCCAGCTCAATCATTTTCGGAACATAGTCCCCCGATTTTCTTACATTGACTGTTTCATTGGAAGTAATATAAAAAAACGCAACTGTTTTTCCTGTATTTTTTTCACTGGTCACAGAATCCAGTATGCTCTTTTGCTCCTCAAACACCTGCTCAGCAAGCGTCTCTTTTCCTTCCAGCACACCATACATTTTTACCCATTCTGTTCTTCCGAGAGGATGTTTTTCATAACTGGAATGATCTACCAGAACCGGAATATCAAACTTTTCCAGATTTTCTTTGATTTCCGGCGAATGAAAAATCATGGTAGACTGCACAGAAAGACTGCACCCCGTGTTTAAGATACGCTCATAATCCGGCGCACTGTATTTTCCGGCGTATACAATGCTTCCGTTTTCCATGGCCTCCTTCGCCTTTTCAATATACCAGCCATCTTTCTCAATCCCGGAAAGACTGATGGCATCCAGGGCATCCAGTGAACAAAACATATCCATTGCAGCAGAAGCCACCAGATAAATATGATCTACCGGCTGTTTTAGTACCACAATATCCCCATCCAAATCCTCCGGCACACCCATTTCCTTTGGTACAACCAAAAAACGGCTGCCGTCTGATATAGTGATCAGAGCATAGCCGCCGTCATAATAATCTACCGAAAATTCTTTTGCATAGTCTAACTCCATACTGTGATCATAAGAAAGAGACGCACTAATCTCCTTGTCCGTCTCCAAATATCCGGTATCCTGTGCTTTTCCACAGGATACCAGAAACATTACAGCTATCATACATACAAAAACAATTTTCCGTTTCTTTACTTTCATCTTATTTTCTTCTTTCTTTTCCAGATCGTAAAACCGATTCCTGCCCCTACTGCAAAACAAAGAACAAAAACCACTACTATAATGACAGGTTTTATTCCCTCTTTTTTTACTGAATCAGAGTGAAAGGTCAGCGTATAGGAAATTTCATGAGGCGTACTCATTGCCGTTGTATCTGCAAGGACAGCCATCTCTTTATCCCATACCATAACCGGAATTTCAAAAGTTGAATTTCCTTCTGTATTCACCGGATTATAAGTAACACTTCCAATTTTCATGTAATCATAATTCGGACTGCTCCACTCGATGGTTGCCGTTGCCTTTTTATCTTTTACGACCAGCTTCGCCGGAGAAGAAACAGATGCTTTTCCGCTTCCACCTGCCAGGTCAACGTCAACCGTATAGGTACCGTCGGAAAGATCTGTTTCTGCAGAATCGACAACTTCTGTGAGAACCTCCTGTTCTGTCCCGGACAACGTCCCTTGCAGTTCACTTTCTTCGGATTCCTGCGGCTCCTCCGTTGTCTCCTGCGGAAGTTCCACGAGAAGCGCTCCCTCCGGCAATGTCGCTGCATCAAACAGAATCGTGTGATCATACCACTTTTCCTTTCGCTTGCTGAACGCGGTACAATCCAGTTCTTTATTTAACGCTTCCACTGAAACCGTATAGGTATATCTTCCCTCTGCATCTTCCACATAACCAATATACTGTGACTCATCCGCAGCCACGGCTTCTTCTCCAGTACCCATAAACAATTTCAGATAACCCTGACCACCAAGCGTAAGGATAGCAGTCATATTTCCATTTTCCACAGTAAGCTCTGCCTTTACAATTCGAAACATGGAAGAAGAAGATTCCACCTCTATTTCGTAAGTTCCGTCTTTTACTTCACTGCCGCTTACCGGCACCATATCATCACTGCCGACTTCCTCTCTTGCTGCCATCTCATCCGGTGTGGCAACCTGATCCGATACTGTTTGCTCTGTCTGCATTTCCTCTGCCCAAACAGCCTCCGGGAAAGCGGCAAACATGCCACTTCCCAGGACCACTGCTGCAAAATACATTCCTATTTTCTGTTTCAAATCGCTTACTCCTTATTTTGCAAGACCATCAATGGCTGCCTGTGTATGCTTTACATAAATATTCTGGATTGCCTCATCCTGTCCCAGACCTTCGATGATGCAATTTACTTCATAGCCTGCTGCTTCAAACTGAGACTTCCAGGAATCTTCCTCATCACCAGCCATGTCGTTGTTTGCATGGTCACCAGCAACTACCATTAAAGGTTTTAAGACAACTTTTTTATATTTGCCGGATGCATTTAATGTATTTAACAAATCCTCTACCGACGGAGATGCTTCCACCGTTCCGATGAAATAATTTTCAAATCCGTCTGCTGTAAGTATCTCCTGAAGCTTTGCATAGTCGGAATTTGACTCTGCCTCTGTACCATGTCCCATAAAGCAAATAGCAGTCTCTCCATCATCATAGGAAGCAGTTTCTGCTGTAATTGCCTGTGCCACTGCCTCATAATCCTCATCACTGCTAAACAGCGGCTCCGCAAGTGTAACCTCATCAAATTTATCCTTATAATCTTCCAGGGCATTGGCCAAATCCGTATACTCAAATCCATCCATTAAGTGAGTCGGCTGAACCACAAGTGTCTTTACACCGTCTGCCACCGCGCGGTCCAGCGCTTCTTCCACATTGTCAATTTCCAGACCATCACGCTCTTTTAATTTATCAATGATAATCTGACTGGTGAATGCTCTGCGCACCTCGTATTCTGGAAATGCGTTTGTAATTGCATTCTCAATCCCGCCGATTGTCAGATCTCTGCTTTCGTTATAGCTTGTTCCAAAACTCACCACCAAAATAACTTTATCACTCATATTCTCCGCAGTCTGTTCCGTTGCCGTTTCTGTTTCCTCCTGTACCGCTTCTTCTTGTGTGTTCTCCTCATTTTCCTGCACTGAAGCAACACTGCCGGTACTTGCTTCTTCTTTGCCGCCACAGCCAGCAAGCAAAAATGCTCCTGTAAGGACTACCGTTAATAACATTGCCATTTTCTTTTTCATTTTTTCATCCTCCTTGTTTTTATGAACAGCGTACGAAAAACCTTTCTTCTATCCCTTGAAAAAATGGCAATAAAATAAAAAGTCCATTTACATAACGTAAATGGACTGTAAGATGCAAATAACACGTCATCCTGCAAAAACTCTGCATCGGATGTGCCTTCTTTGTACAACCAATTACTCGTGGTTCGGAACAAAAGTTCCCGTACAACAGCAGGCAGGTCTCCTGACTCATAGATCAACGCTATCCGCTGCCTTCCCGGTCTCCCAGTGGCATTTTGCTTCTGCTTCCTAAATACAGTGACGAGTTCGCACAGGATTCTCACCTGTTTCCCTTTTCACCAGATCAAAATTCGTAATTACTGATATGAATTTTACCTGACACCTGCTGTTTCCTATTCAATTGCTTTGTAATATAGCATAGAATGTTGAAAAATGCAACATGAAAATCTTTAGAATAACCATCAAATAAAGGCTTATTTTAATTATTCGAACATATTTTCGATTTTTCTATTGCTTTTGTTTCTTCTATATGTTATGATATTTTTAGAACATTTGTTCTCATCTTTGATAAATGTAAACTTTCCTGCACACAGCAGATTGCCACTGTACAGGAATCACCAGGGCTACAGGAGAATGTTATGCAGATTCAGGAAAATATGAGCATTATGGAAAAATTACAGATTTTATCCGACGCCGCAAAATATGATGTTGCCTGCACCTCCAGCGGTGTAGACCGCAAGGGAGACGGCAAGGGAATGGGCAACTGCATTGCTCCGGGTATCTGTCACACCTTCTCCGGAGACGGACGCTGTGTCTCCCTGCTCAAAATTCTTTTTACTAATGAATGCATTTTTAATTGTTCTTATTGTCAGAACAACTGCAACAATGATATACCCAGGGCATCCTTTACCCCAGATGAAGTCTGCTCCCTCACTATGGAGTTTTACCGCAGAAATTATATTGAGGGACTTTTTCTAAGCTCCGGTATTCTGGTAAGCCCGAACTACACAATGGATCTGATTTATCAGACTTTATATAAATTGCGAGTGGAGTGCCATTTCAACGGATACATTCATGTAAAGGCAATTCCTGGAGCAGACCCGGCTCTCATTGAACGCGCCGGCTTTCTCGCCGACCGCATGAGTATCAATTTGGAACTCCCCACCGCAAACTCCCTAAAGGAACT
Source organism: uncultured Lachnospiraceae bacterium (assembly GCA_945868305.1). GTDB lineage: Bacteria > Bacillota > Clostridia > Lachnospirales > Lachnospiraceae > Roseburia_D. The sequence continues at coordinate 36,218 of CAMBKU010000007.1, forward strand.
CGCTCCCTGCAAATCCAGGCGTACCATCTTAACTCCCATGCGCCAGATTCAAAATGGTATTCACGATAATACCCTGCTTCTTGGAGACACCAGTTATAAAGGAAGCCAGCCTTTAAGCACCAAAACCCGCTCTTCCCAAAAATTTGTTCCTGCAGGGCAGAGCACGCAGATGATTATCGGAGCCACCCCTGAAAATGACTACCAGATTATGAGTGTTGCGGAGGGACTTTATCAAAAATTTGAACTAAAGCGTGTTTTCTATTCCGCCTTTGTCAATGTCAATGAAGACGCAAGCCTTCCGGTTCTCCCCGGCGGCCCTCCGCTTCTTCGGGAACATCGCCTTTATCAGGCAGACTGGCTGTTACGCTTTTACAACTTTTCGGTAAATGAACTGCTCTCAGAGGATAACCCGAATTTTAATATCTACCTTGACCCCAAGTGCGACTGGGCGCTACGCCATTTAGAGTATTTTCCGGTAGAAATCAACCGTGCAGACTATAACACCCTGCTTCGTGTACCGGGCATTGGCGCCAAATCCGCAAGACGTATTATTCAGGCAAGGCGAACCACTCGGCTGGATTTTGCAGACTTAAAAAAAATAGGCGTCGTCCTGAAACGCGCTCTATACTTTATTACATGCTCCGGTAAAATGATGTACCGCACCAAACTGGACGAAAACTATATTTGTGAAAACCTCCTTCGGGACAAAACACAGATTCCAAAAGAGATTCGGGAAAGTGGCTATAAGCAGATATCTCTTTTCGATGTCGGCATGACCGAACCGCCACAACCTGTCTCTCTTGCCATGATAACATAAAATTAATGAGGAATTACTATGTATGTATTTATATGCGAAGACACAATAGATGGCATTTTTACCGCTGTTTATAATGCCTGGGACAGCCATCTCGGACATAAAAACATTTACATCCTTGCAAAAGAACCGGAAAATTATGAACTATTCTGCGAATATATCCGGGTAGAAACCGATTTGGAAAAGAGCAAAAAGGTGGCAGATACCATAAAGCGCCGTCTGGGTGTTACAGTCTACACTACTCTGTGTGAAGCCATTATGGCCGAAGAACCTTGCCCTAAAAAAACTTCCCGCATGAATGCGGCAGATACTTTCTCCATCACAAAGGCGGATGCCTTTTACCGCACCCTGCTGTACGCTTTTTCCATGGAAAATCCCACACGCATCATGGAATGTCTCGGCAATCCTTATGTTCTCTATCTGTTTGAGCTCTCACGAAACGTCCATACAGAAGCCCATCATCTTCTGGGATTTCTGCGGTTTCAGGAATTACAGAATGGAATTCTTTTTGCTGAAACACACCCGAAAAACTATGTCCTGCCTATCCTTGGTGACCATTTTTCAGACCGTCTCCCGGGAGAGAATTTCATGATTTATGATAAAAACCGGAAACTTGCCCTAATTCACCGGGCAGGCATAAAAAATTTCCTGATTACGGATGCCTCCTCCATTAATCAGGAAATGATACACAACTATTCTGCTTCCGAACTGGAATACCAAAAGCTCTGGTGCGGATTTTTCGAAAGCATCACTATTGAAGCCCGAAAAAATCCAAAACTCCAGAACCAAAATATCCCAAAAAGATTTCAAAAAGACGCCGTTGAATTTCAGAAATAATTTTACTTCTCTTTAAAAAACAACTTTCTGGCATTTCCATTCGTTACTTCAAGGACTTTTTCTGTCGGAATATTTTTAATTTCTGCAATTTTATCTACAACATGTGGAATATACAAAGAACTATTCCGTTCTCCACGATGGGGTTCCGGTGCCATATAGGGGCAGTCTGTTTCCAGAAGAATCCGCTCTAACGGGATTTCTGCCACAACTTCTTTTAATTTTTTTGCATTTTTAAAGGTCAGCACTCCGCCAATTCCGATATCATAGCCCAGTTTCAAAAATTCCTGCGCCATCTCCACTGAATAGGAATAACAGTGGATCACACCCGAATTCTCCCGCACGGACATCTCTTTTAAAATCCGCATAGTGTCCTCCGCTGCATCTCTGGAATGAATGATAACTGGAAGTTCCTTTTCCTCTGCCAGCGCAAGCTGCTGTCTAAACCAGAATCTCTGCTTTTTTTGAACCTCCGGTTCCTTATCCCAATAGTAGTCCAGACCGATTTCGCCGATTGCCACCGTTTTTTCAAAATCTGCTGCCCGCTCCACTTCGGAAAAGTTTTGTTCATCTAATTCCGGGACATCACTTGGATGTACGCCGACAGCTGCATAGATAAACGTATACTGCTTTGCCAGATTAATACTTTTTTTCGTGGTTTCCAGGCTGGAACCCACATTTATTACATATTCAATACCATGCTCCGGCAGGGAGGCAAGTAATGCTTCCCTGTCCGCATCAAATTTCGCATCCTCATAATGCGCATGTGTTTCAAAAATTTTATTATGCAATTTCCGCTCCTGAAGGCATCTGTTTTTCCGGTGTCAAAAGTGCAAGATTGCCCTCCGCATCCTCTGCACAAAGAAGCATTCCCTCAGAAAGAACACCTGCAAGCTTCGCCGGTTTCAAGTTTACAAGTACCATGACCTTTTTACCAACCATTTCCTCTGGCGTATAGTATTTACGAATGCCGGAAACAATCTGTTTTACCGAACTTCCAATTTTTACCTGGGAGCAGAGCAACTTTTTCGACTTCGCAACTGCTTCACAGGCAATGATTTCGCCTACCTGAAACTGCATTTTTTCAAAATCCTCAAAGGTAATCTCCGGCTTTGCTTCAATATCGATTCCTTCTTCTTCCTTCTTTGGTTCCTCAGTTTTTTTCGGATGAAGTTCTTCTACTTTTTTCATAACTTCTTCCAGATCCTGACGGGCAAAAAGGATTTCCGGCGCATCTGTCACTTTTGTTCCACTGACATAATGTCCGAACGTACTTAATTCATCAAACGGAATCTCTTTCGCATTTAACTGTGCAAAGATCTTTTCAGCAGTATCTGGCATAAAGCTCTTAAGCAATGTAGCACCAATCGTAATTCCCTCTACCAAATTATACAAAACAGTCTCCAGACGCGGTTTTGTAGATTCATCCTTTGCCAGAATCCACGGTGTCGTTTCATCGATATATTTATTACAGCGTTTAAAGAGATTAAAAATTTCCGTAATGGCATCTGCAACTCTTAAATCTGCCATCTTCTTTTCCACTTTTCCGACGGTTTCTGTTGCAACCTTCTTTAAGTCGTCATCCACCGCTTCTGCTACTCCTGCATCTGTGACTACGCCGCCGAAATATTTATTGCTCATGGAAATGGTGCGGTTTACCAGATTTCCCAGGGTATTTGCCAAATCAGAGTTGATTCTTTCAACTAAAAGTTCCCAGGAAATTACACCATCATTCTCAAATGGCATCTCATGAAGCACGAAGTAACGCACCGCATCTACGCCAAAGAAATCCACCAGTTCATCTGCATAAAGCACATTTCCCTTTGACTTACTCATCTTACCGTCACCCTGTAAGAGCCACGGATGTCCAAATACCTGCTTTGGCAGTGGCAAATCCAGTGCCATCAGGAAAATCGGCCAGTAAATCGTATGGAAACGGATAATATCCTTTCCTATCAAATGCAAATCTGCAGGCCAGTTTTTATTGAACAAATCGGTAGAATTTCCATCTGCATCATATCCGATTTTTGTGATGTAGTTTGTCAATGCATCCAACCACACATAAACAACGTGCTTCGGATCGAAATCCACCGGAATCCCCCATTTAAAAGATGTACGGGACACGCATAAATCCTGTAAGCCCGGCAGCAGAAAATTATTCATCATCTCATTTTTTCTGGAAACCGGCTGGATAAACTCCGGATGTGTATTGATATGCTCAATCAGGCGGTCTGCATATTTGCTCATTCTAAAGAAATATGCCTCCTCCTTTGCCGGTTTTACCTCACGTCCACAATCCGGGCACTTGCCGTCCACAAGCTGAGACTCCGTCCAGAAAGATTCACATGGCGTACAATATAAGCCCTCATAAGAGCCCTTATAAATGTCACCTTTGTCATAAAGCTTCTTAAAAATCTTCTGCACCTGTTTTTCATGATCTTCATCTGTAGTACGAATAAAATTGTCATAAGATGCATTCATCAAATCCCAGATTTTCTTTACCTCTGATACTACATTGTCCACATATTCCTTCGGGGAAATTCCTGCTTCCTCTGCCTTTAACTCAATTTTCTGCCCATGCTCGTCTGTTCCGGTCTGAAAATAAACGTCATAGCCTTCCTGTCTTTTATATCTTGCAATTGCGTCCGCAAGCACAATTTCGTAAGTATTTCCGATATGTGGCTTACCGGATGCATATGCAATCGCTGTTGTCATATAAAATTTTCCCTTGTCTGCCATTTCTTTCTCCTTCCAATCATCCTTTATATTAAAAAACCGCCCCCACCTCCGGTTTTCCCGGAAATGAAGACGGAATCTGTCCGCGTTACCACTTCACTTTACCCTAACCTTGCGGTAAGAGCCTCACTAAGTACAACAAAAGTAATACTTTCCGCTATAACAGGCGGTCCTGTCAGGACTTATCCAAAAATCGGTTCATCCCTGCCACTCCAAAGCCATCTTCCATCTGTTTTCCTATATCCCTCTCAGCAACTTTAGGATTTCTCTGTAATATTCCCGCAGACGTACTCTCTTTTTCAATGTGTTTTTCTTTGCTTTATTAAAACTACCACAGTATTTTTAAATTGTCAACTTTCGCGTTTTTTGCTATTCTTCAAAAAAATCATCCAATTTTGCTCCGCAGTTGGCACAAAAGCTTGAGCCCTCTGCCACCTCAACTCCGCACTGCGGACATTTCTTTGCGCCCTTTATATCCATAAGCTGCGCTTTCATATCCTCTATTGACTGAAGTGCCTCCTCGATGACAGCACACTCGTCATAATCCAGGATATCATCATTTTTATGCGCTTCATAATATTTCTTTCCAATCAATGCATACTGCTTTTCCACAAAATCCTCTTTGGAACGAATATCCATCTTTAATTTTGCTACGCTGGAAAGCTCTTTTGCTTTCTCCGTCACATCTTTTCCTGCAGTTACAAGCGTATCACTGATTTTTTCAAAAATATCCATCCAGAATCTCTCCTTTAATCACGACATACATTCATTGTTACTCCAAATTATAATATCTTTTTCTTCAATTTTCAATCCATTTCACAGTCATTTTTAAAGGTTATCTCTGGCAGATATAGAGTGTATATGCCACATAAACAACCAGCATTACAATACCTTCGCCCTTTGTAATATTTTTCCTGCTTTGGGCAAAAAACCATACCTCCAGGCTCATCAGAATCAAAAGCACGACATCAATGATATTTTCGGTAAGGAATTCAATCGGACTGATTGCCGCAGCAACACCAAGTACAAGCAAAATATTAAAGATATTAGAACCGATTACATTTCCAAGCGCCATATCTACTTCATCTTTGCGTGCCGCGACGATAGAGGTTACAAGCTCCGGAAGAGAAGTTCCGAATGCAACCACCGTAAGACCGATCAACGTCTGGCTAAGGCCAAAACTTGCTGCTATCACAGATGCCCCGTCTACAACTGCATCTCCTCCAAAAGCAATTGCCACAGCTCCTCCAATGATAAATATGACACATTTCCAAACCGGAAGCAGAATCACTTCCTCATTAACCTCTGTCCCTTCTTTTCTTGCTTTCATGGCGGATTTTACCATGATAAAAAGAAATGCTGCAAATACGATCAACAGGATAACACCATCAAGCCTTCCCAAAGACATACCAAAATATCCAAGCACCAATAAAAGTGCTGCTACTACAATAGAAAATGGAAAATCCCTTTTCAATGTTTCCTTCTGTACCGCAAGTGGTGTAAATAATGCACAGACTCCACAGACCACCATCAAATTAAAAATATTGGAGCCCACAGCATTACTGATTGCAAGTGAGTTATTATTCGTGATAGACGCAGTAACACTGACTGCACATTCCGGCAGACTAGTTCCCATTGCAACAATCGTCATACCGATGATAATGGACGGCACCCTAAGCCTCTTTGCTACGCTGGCACTTCCTTCTACAAAAAAATCTGCACCCTTAATCAATAATATAAATCCAACAATAAGCGTTACTATTGCCACTATCAGTTCCTTCATATTGGTTCTCCTCTTTCTTTTTTATCTTTTGCTGTTTTCCTTTTTCATACCCTTAAAATACTAATATACCAAGATGTTCCAGTAAAATTTTGAGTCCAAGTAAAACCAGAATCAAGCCGCCAACAAATTCTGCCCTGTTTTTGTACTTGCTTCCGAAAAAATTTCCGATGTAAACACCACCGATAGAAATTACAAACGTTGTGACACCGATAATCGTAATTGCTTCCACAATCGGTGTTCCAAGAAATGCAAAGGTGATTCCGACTGCTAGCGCATCAATACTGGTGGCTACCGCAAGCACAAACATTTCTTTTAAATCCAGCGGCACGTCCAGCTTTTCCACTGTTTCCTCCGGCTCCGGCTTTAATGCCTCCACCATCATCTTTCCACCGATAAATCCAAGCAGGATAAATGCAATCCAGTGATCAACACTTGTGATATACTTCTCAAACTGTTTTCCGAGTACCCATCCGATAAAAGGCATGAGCGCCTGAAAACCGCCAAAAAACAGGCCAATCGTCACTGCCTGCTTCTTATTTACCTTTGACATTCCAAGCCCCTTACAGACAGAGACCGCAAAGGCATCCATTGCAAGACCAATACCCATTAGAAGCAACTCAATAAATACCGCCATCTTCTTCACCCTCGTTTCGTTTTTTTTGAAGAAACCTTTTTTCCTTATGGAACAAAAAAACCCATGTATACCCAGACTTTGGGTATACATGAGTCTCATTCTTTAAGATTTGCCAGGTCATCAAAACCGGTGTGTTGACAAATCACGCTTTTCCACGCGAACTACTCCCTCAAGGAAATAATTTCTTCTGTATGTAAATTTATTATAATATATCGGATTATTGATAAAATGTCAATGCTAATTGAGAAATTTATTTTAAAATAAACACCAATCCCTGCGCCGGTTCTACACAAAGCTTTGATTCTATAAATAAATTCCCCGTTTTCCAATCATAAAGCCTGCCCTGGTATTCTTCCGGAAGCTCAAAATACTGTTTTTCATCGGAAACCTGAAATAGAACCAATACTTCCTGCTCCTTACATTTTCTTATAAATCCATAGAGTTTCTTTTCCTCATCCAAAAACGCCTTATGATAAGTTCCTTTTGACAACGCCGGAAGACTCTTACGCATTTTTATACACTCTTTTACGTACTGCTCCATTTCCATATCCCGATTCTGCCAAGGCATAGCCGCCCGGTACTGTGGTTCCTCTGTTCCCATAATGCACTGTTCATCTCCGTAAAAAACGGAAGGGGCGCCCACACAGGTCATTAAAAAGAACACTGCCAGCCGGAACGCATTTTTATTTCCATTACAATAGGACAAAAAACGAGGCACATCATGCGTATCAAGGAAATTCATCTGCGCCAGACTCACCGGAAACGGGTAGCGGAATAACATGCGGTTTATTTTCTCGTCAAACTCTCCTACAGAAAGTTTTTTCTCTGCAAAAAATTCCCGACATATATTTGAAAACGTATAATTCATTGTAGAATCAAACTGATCTCCCAAAAGCCAGATACCAGCGTCCTCCCAGATTTCTCCAATTAATAACGCATCCTTTTTTACCTCCCGCACTGCCCTACGGAAAGCACGCCAGAACTCATGGTTGATCTCATTTGCCACATCCAGACGCCAACCATCAATATCTGCATACTGTATCCAGTATACACCAACTTTGCAGAAATAATCGACCACCGCTTTATTTCCTGTATTTAATTTGGGCATTTCTTTTACATAGGCAAAAGCCTCATAATTTGGCGGTGTTTCGTAAGACACCGGAAACTGCATATGATAGAACCAGTCCTTATACTCTGACTTCTCCCCATTCTTTAATACATCCAAAAATGCATCAAAATTTGCACCACAATGATTAAATACGCCATCTAAAATCAATTTTATTCCATTTTTATGAAGCAGAGCGCAAAGTTCCTTTAATTCCTCCTTTGTACCAAAACACGGATCTATTTCAAAATAATCAATAGTATCATATTTATGGTAAGACTCCGCAGCAAAAATAGGATTCAGATATACACAATTTACTCCAAGATTCTTAATATAATCCACATTTTCTATGATGCCCTTTAGCGTTCCTCCGTGATTACTCTTATATTCTTTTCCATCTTTTTTTCGCACCTCTGCCTGATCTTTCAAACTCTCTCTGCCGCTGGCAAAGCTGTCTGGAAAGATATGGTACATTACCATTTCCTTCGCCCAGGACGGAATATCCAAAATATCTTCCCTTCTTATATAAGGAAACTGAAAATACTGCGTTCTGCTACAGTTCATTTTTTCGGAAAATCCATACTCGCTATAGAAAACTTTTTTCTCCTTATTCTCCAGACAAAAATAATAACACACTCTGGTGTAACGGTCGGAAATTTCCGCCTCATAATAATCAAATAATTCACTGGAAGCCATCTTTTCCATTTTGACTTCCGTCACATCTATTGGCTCCCGCATACATACCCGGTCACCATAATACAGGCTGCACTTTTCCACATCGTTTCTTGCGGTTCGCAGACGTATTGTCACCGTATGTTCGTCTGTGGCATAAGCAAAACCTGACAGTGGAATATGTAAAACTGCCTCTAACTGCATGTTTTGACTCCTTTCCTCATTAAATTTTACTTATCCCTTTACCCCGCCTGCTGTCAATCCAGAAACCATATATTTCTGAATACAGAAAAAAACAATCAGAATTGGAACAGATACTAACACTGCTGCCGCCGTAAACAAAGACCAGCTCCTGCTATAATCGTTTGCCTGAAGCTGATACAGTCCTCCTGCCAGCGTGTATTTGTCTGCACTTAACATGAATGTGGTTGCAAACAGATACTCATTCCAGACATAAATCAGTACCATGACCGCTGTGACAATAATTGCCGGACGTGCAAGAGGCAACACGATTTTTACGAGCATCTGTAAATCCGTAGCGCCATCAATTTTGGACGCCTCCTCAATCTCCACCGGAATTGTATCAAAATACCCCTTCAGGTTCCAGATACTGAAAATACACATGGAACCCGCATAGACAAGAATCAGTCCAAGTCTGGAATCCAAAAGTCCGAAGGTCTTAAACAATCTGAAAATTGCAAACATGGATAAAATCTGTGGGAATGCATTTAACAAAATGAGCAAAAATAAAATTTTCATTCTTCCTTTAAAACGAAAACGGGAAAATGCATAAGACGCTGTCGTAGCGAATCCCATAGCAACAACCATAGTTCCAACACTTAAAATCACAGAATTTTTCAGCCACAACAAAAATGGCTCCTCCGTCAGAATTCTTCTATAATTTTCCAACGTCACATGTTTTGGATTCAGAAACAATCCACTTCCAAATGCACTGCTGCCGTCACTTAAAGACAATGTAAATGCATACAAAATCGGAACCAGCGCAAGAAAGCATATGGCAATAAAAAATATATTTAAAAAAGTAAGTCGTAATAAGTTCTTTGTTTTCCTGCGTGTCATTTTATTCCTCCTTTAAGCCACGATTTGTAAACACGGAAAAAACAATAATAATTACAAAAATTAAAATTGAAACTGCGGAAGACAACCCGTAATTATTCGATACAAACGCATTCTGATGTGCATAGGTGATAATCGTCTGTATGGAAGCCCCCGAAAGAGAGCCCTTCTGTTTCGTTAGAAGATAAACAATATCAAACTGCTTAAACGTCGTAAAGGTCGTCATAATTGCAGAAGGAGCAATAATAGGGCGGATACATGGCAGCGTGATATACCAGGTCTTTTGCCAGACCCCTGCGCCGTCTAACGTAGCACTCTCGTAATAACTGCCGTCAACACTCTGCAATGCCCCGTCAATCATCATGATCATAAAAGGCAGTGCCATCCATAAGTTTAAAATAGTACATGCAAAGAATGCCGGTACATTTTCAGCCAGGTAATTCATCTTAGAACCACCGAGCGCCGTTACGAGCTGATTCAGCAGGCCGAACTCCGTATTGTACATACAAACCTTCCAAAGTAAAATAGAAACATATGCCGGCATTGCCCACGGAAACATCAAAAGTGTCTTATAAACTCTTTTTAGTTTCAACCCTTTGGCATTTAAACCAAGAGCAATAAAATAAGCAAGCACAAGCTGAACCACCATATTAACAACTGTCCAGATGATAGTCACTCCTATTGCAGAAAGGAATCCAGAATCCGCTTTTAAGAGCGCCCGTTTATAATTCTCCAGACCAATAAAGTGAAAATCATTCCAATGGTATAGATTCATATTGGTAAAAGATATGTATGCTGTATATATAATTGGAAAAACAACCACAATTCCGATTAAAATCAATGCCGGTGCCGAATACAGCCATGGTACCGCCCTTTTTTTCTTCTTCATGCCTTCTGCTCCTTTATTTCTCTTTTACTGCATATCCGAAATTGCAGTCTCTGCTGCCTGCTCATATTCCTCTGCTGCAGAATCAATATCCGCATCTGATTTATTCACAGCTGCCAGAAATTCCTCTGTCGGTCCCCACATAACACTCATTTGTGGAATATTCGGCATCGGTTCTGCAGTATCTGCAGTTTTCCTAATTGCCTGAACCATCTCATTGGAAGTCACCTCGGTATTTTCATATGCCTTTTCATTTGCCGGAGCACAGTTGTTGTTTACGGCAAGATCCACGCCAACTTCCTCTCCTGCAATTGCTTTTAACACCTTTTCCACTGCATCCTTTTTTGACTCTGCCGCATATTTCATAACACCTACGCCCTGTACGCCGGAATAAGGTGCCAGTGCCTCTCCGTTTGGCAATGTAAATTCAGACAAGGATTTAATTCCAAGATTGATTCCAGCATCATTAATCGAAGAAACAAGCCATGGTCCGCCAACAATTGCCGCCGCATTTCCTTCATTAAACAATGTGGAAACCGTATTATAATCACCATCTGCCTGCAATTCGGCAAATTTCTGGTTATAGGAAATGGCTTCCTTTGTCTCCACTGCATTAAGCCCCGGATTTCCGTCTTTATCAATAATATAGCCACCAAAACCGTTAATAACCGGAGCAACATTATAAGCTGTGGAATGTTGATTTACCACTGCATAAGTTCCGGCATCTGTATCGGTATGTGCCGTCATATAATCATAAAGTTCATCTGTTGTAGTTGGAACCTCACCTTCCCACAAATCCTTATTATATAAAAACAGAAGCGTTTCAAAATATACCGGAATCATATACTGCGTTTCTTTATAAGTAGTTGCTTCTACTGTCATATCATTTAAATCTGTATCCAGCGCATCCACATCCGTCACATCGCTGATTGGCGCCAGAATACCCATTTCTGCCAACATTCCCAGGGAATCATGTGCGTAAAAATACATATCCGGACCATTTGCCGCATCATTTCCATAAAGCTGAAGCTGATCTGTAAGCCCGCTCTTTTTTTCAAAAGAAACCGTAATATTGTCTGCCTTTAATGTTTCATTCAGATCAGACTCAATTGTACCCATAATGGCTTCGTCTCCATCATGCCAAATTTTTATTTCCGTTGTATCTTCGTTTTTTACAGTATCATTTCCACTTTCTTTTGCCTCCGTATTATCTGCTGTGGAAGAAGCAGTTGTCTGACCGCATCCTGCCATTAAACCCATTATCATACACCCACATAATAGACTACTTAAAATTCTTTTCATTCCCTTACCTCCATTTAGGAAATCGTTTTCCTCTTTTTTTCAAGTTTGACGTCAACTTCTAATCTATTTTTACTATTAAGTGCCTGTAAAGTCAACAAATCAGAAAAGAAATAGTTGACTTTGTTAGGAAAGCGCTATACTATAATTTTAAATTTAGACAGTTTTCAAGGAGGTTTTTATGCCAGCTACCATAAACGATGTTGCACGGGAAGCAGGAGTTTCCCCTTCCACAGTTTCCAAAGTTCTAAACAACTGGTCAACTATTTCTGAAGCCACGGCAGAAAAAGTTCATGCTGCCATTAGAAAATTAAATTATACACCAAATGCCCGTGCGGTGAGCTTTGCCAGACAATCTACACAAAATATTGTTTTTTTGACCGCCCTGACACGAAATGAAGCATATAAAAATCCGCACATGTTTGACATCATGTGCGGTGTCCATAATGAACTTGCAAAAGAAAATTATACCTTAACGTTAGTTGATACCTCAAAAGAAAGCTATCCGGGAGAAACTGCCGAAAAGGTAATTTCCCAGAAATATGCCGACGGCATCGTAGTACACGGATCTGCCATCAACGAATCTGTAGGCGACCTTCTGGTTAAACAGCAATTTCCCCATATTGTCATCGGTCATCCAAATTTTACTAACCAGCTCTGCTGGATTGACACAAACCATACACTGGCTGGTGAATTTGCGGCAGAACACATGCTTTCCTGCGGCTACACCAACGCTGCCTTTGTGGGAGGTAAAAAAACGGATCTCATCTCCTTGCACAGGGAACGTGGATTTATCGGTCTGATGAACAAATATGGATATAAAATACCAGAATCCCATATCGTTCACACCAACTCCTCTGTTTCAGAAAGTACCTCTGCTGTTTTAGCTCTGCTCTCTGAAAAAAATCCCCCACGGGCTATTGTCTGCGAAAACAGCCTGATTGCCCTTGGTGCCGCAAAAGCAATTGAAAAAACTGGTCTTCGTGTACCGGAAGAAATCGCATTTGTCACCTTTGATACCTATCCGTATTCGGGAATTATCGAACCAAGACCTACAATCATCGACATCAGTATGTATGACATGGGCATTCAGGCAGGACTTATGATGCTGCACAAACTAAAAAATCCCTCCCTTCAGATTCAAAGCTACACAACATTGCCCGTTTTAGTACAGGGCGAAAGCACCTGTTTACCTGAGAAAGGGAAATAATAATTTTAGCTTATCTGATAAAATACTAACAATACAATTAAAAATAAAATATTATATCCCGTAAAGTTCAAAAAATATTCTCTCTTTTTTTCTGGGTTGGTATTTACAAATAACTTATAGGAAATCAAGCTCGCCATAGATGCGATGAGTGTTCCCAAACCGCCAAAATTTACACCAAACAGCAATTTCCCATAATCCGATGTGAATCCCGAAAGCAAAAGTGCCGCCGGAACATTGCTAATCATCTGGCTGCTTATGACTCCCGCTGCAATTTCATGACCTGTCACGATTTCCTTTAAAAGGTCACTGACTGCTGGAATCCGTTCCATATTTCCGATAAAGATAAAAAAGCAGGCAAAAGTAAGCAGCAGACAATAATCCACACTTTTTAAAATTTTTTTGTCCACAATCCACACAATCACCAACACAATCACAAATACTAGTTGATAAGGCAGAATTCTTGCCACAGTGGAAAGACTAAAAAAGAACAAAACTGTGTAAATCAGGAATTTATGTTGAAATTTTTCATCCCTTCTGTTTTTTTCGTTACTTAAAACCAGTGCCGTCTCCTCTTTTCCGGTTCTACGAAAGAAAAGAAGTCCTCCTAAAAGCATACCGGAAATGAGTGTGTACGGCAGCATATGCCACAAAAAACCACCGAGCGACATTTCTGTCAAATTATAAAGATAAAGATTTTGTGGATTTCCGATTGGCGTAAACATACTTCCTAAATTTGCTGCTATCGTCTGCATTACCACCACAAAAATCATCTCATCTTTCCTTCCCGCCATCTTTAACGTAAGAAGCGCAAAGGGGACAAAGGTAAGCAGTGAAACATCATTTGTAATAAGCATACTGCAAAAAAAGCACAAGTATACCAATACAAATTCAAGCTGTCTCAGATTTTTTGTTTTTCTTAACAAGTAAGTTCCCATATCCTCAAATACGCCTAAATCTCCAAAACCTCCCATTACCGCCATAAGACAAAACAGGATTGCAAGCACTCGCATATCAATATAGCTGAAATACCTGACATCCGGCTTAACAAAAAACATGGAAAGAATCGCCAGAATAGCCGCTATACTAAGAACCGTTTCTTTTTTTATGAAATTAAAAATTTTTTCTTTTTCCATTGTAGTTTACTTTATTAGATCTCCTTCATTTTTTCCAATAACACTGTTTATACTAAGCAAAACAGTCCAAAAAATCAACTTTTTCTTGTTGACAAAGCATTCTTTCATGCTTATAATGACGTTAGTTTCAAATTTTAACGGCAATGACAGGAACAAGTAAAGATAAGCGAAACAGACAGAAAGCAGCCGGCTGATGAGAGGCGCTTGGGAAACTTATTTTGAATACCTCCTCAAGCCTTGCACCAAACATTCAATATGGATAAATTTATTTATTCTCTGGATTAGTAGGCTGCAACGATTTGCACCCGTTAACGTGCCAAAGTATTGATTGATACTTTAAGAGGCAGAAGGCGTGAGTTTTCTGCGAACAAAGGTGGTAACACGAGCATATACCTCGTCCTTTTTGGGACGGGGTTTTTTTATTTTTTAATAAAGGAGAAAACAAAATGACAGTATATGATGAATTAGTTGCCCGCGGTCTGATTGCCCAGGTAACCGACGAAGCAGAAATTAAAGAACTTGTAAATAATGGAAAGGCAGTTTTCTATATCGGCTTTGACCCGACTGCAGACAGCCTTCATGTAGGACATTTCATGGCATTATGCCTGATGAAACGTCTCCAGATGGCAGGAAATAAACCTATCGCTTTGATTGGTGGCGGTACCGCCATGATTGGAGATCCTTCCGGACGTACCGATATGCGTCAGATGATGACAAAAGAAACCATAGACCACAACGTAGAATGCTTTAAAAAACAAATGAGCCGCTTTATCGATTTTTCTGATGATAAAGCACTTTTAGTCAATAACGCAGACTGGCTCATGGACTTAAATTATGTTGAAGTACTTCGTGATATCGGACCACATTTTACCGTAAACCGTATGCTCGCCGCAGAGTGTTACAAGCAGCGTATGGAACGTGGTTTAAGTTTCCTTGAATTTAACTATATGATTATGCAGAGCTTCGACTTCTACACATTATTCCAGAAATACGGCTGTAACATGGAATTCGGCGGAGATGACCAGTGGAGCAATATGCTAGGCGGTACAGAACTCATTCGCCGCAAACTTGGAAAAAATGCTTATGCCATGACCATTAACCTTTTATTGAATTCCGAAGGTAAAAAAATGGGAAAAACACAATCCGGTGCGGTATGGCTTGATCCGAACAAGACTTCTCCATTTGAATTTTATCAGTACTGGAGAAATGTCTCTGACGCCGACGTATTAAAATGCTTACGAATGCTCACTTTCCTTCCATTAGAGCAAATTGACGAGATGGATAAATGGGAAGGAAGCCAACTAAATCAGGCAAAAGAAATCCTTGCCTTTGAACTGACCAAACTGGTACATGGCGAAGAAGAAGCAAAAAAAGCTGAGGAAGGAGCAAAAGCTCTGTTTACCGGCGGTGGAAACACAGACAACATGCCAACCACTGAACTGATTGCAGACGATTTTAAAGAAGACTCCATTGATATCTTAAGCCTTCTTGTAAAATCCGGTTTGACCGCTTCCCGAAACGAAGCCCGTCGTGCCGTAGAACAGGGCGGTGTCTCTGCGGATGGAGAAAAAGTGACAGACATCCACACTTCCTACTCTGCCGATACTTTTTCGGGTGACGGCATTGTTATCAAACGTGGAAAGAAAAAATTTGCTAAGGTCGTAAAAAAATAATGATAAATTGTATTCTTGTAGGCATAGGCGGTTTCATCGGAACCGCCTGCCGTTATCTCATAGGATTAATTCCCTTAAAAACAGAAAGCGGTTTTCCGGTAAAAACATTTTTAATCAATATTTTTGGGGCTTTCTTAATCAGCCTTATTACCGCCCTTGCCGCCAAAAACAAATCCATTCCGCCACAGCTTATTCTTATGCTTAAGGTGGGTATCTGCGGCGGTTTCACTACCTTTTCCACCTTTGCCTTCGAAACAGCTGGGCTTTTGCAGAATGGAAAAATATTCACTGCTCTGCTTTATGCAATTGGAAGCTCCGTATTCGGTGTTCTTGCCGTATTTGCCGCTCAAATGATTGCTTCTTAATTTCCTGCACTTTCATAGACATGCGTTCCTTTTTGAAACACCAGATATGCAATCGTAAAAAATACAACTGCCAAGATACATTCTATCCCAATGGTTTCCCAGGGACTGACCTGCGGTCTTAAAAAATAACTTGCCGGAAGATAGGCAACAAACGCAAATGGAATAATCCAGGTAATAATGAAACGAACACCTTTTTTATAAATCTCTGTCGGATATTTTGCAAAATCAGCCATCTGGTAAGCCGTATAAAGCACTGGCCCACTGACTTTCATCCAAAAGGCCAGCGAGGCAAAAAGCAGCTTTATTGCAGTATATATGATTGCCCCTGCAATCATGGAAATACAGAAAAATACGATATGCATTCCATCCACAATTACAATTCCCTTTGACAAAGAAACCGCTAAAAGTATAATACCAACCAAAAGTTCTCCCAAAGCATCCGGCTGAAGTTTTTCACAGATAACTTGGAAAAACAAATTCATAGGTCGAAGCATATAACGGTCAAACTTACCATTTACAACAAGCCTCCATGCCACCAACCAGATATTATCTGTGAATAAATGGTCGATTCCTCTGGGAATCTGTGCAAAACCATAAATAAAAATCAACTGATCCAAAGTCCAGTCTCCCAAAGACGGAATCTGCTGAAACACAAGATATAAAAATGCTATTCCCGCTGCCTGTGTAAAAAAGAATCCCATAAGCCCGATTAAAAAATCTGCTTTTGACTGAACCAAAAATTTAAAAAATTGTTTTACAAATACCTTATATAAACGTACATATCGTTTTAATGTTTTCACTAGCTTCTCCTTTCCAATATCGTTTCATCTTCATTAACCACCCAACACTACAAGACGTTTTGTAATCCTTTTCCACAAGATTGTCCCAAGTCCATACAGTATCACAATCCAAAGAAGCTGTTTTGCCAACACAAGAGCAAGAGAACTTCCTGTATATTTCCCAAGATAAACCATAACTGGTGTATAAATCATAGAAGAAAACGGTAAAAACTCGAATACTTGTTGAACCACCTGTGGAAAAAAACTGATTGGAATCAACTGTCCACTCAAAAATCCAAGTAATGCTTCCTTTGCCATCATCATTCCAAACATATAGGTCGTAACAAAAGCAACCATTCCAAAACAAAAATCAAATAGCAAATGAATTAGTACACTAAAACAGCAGCTTATTATATAACAAACAATGTTAAAAACCGGTGTGACACCCATTTTTAATACCTGCGCTTTATAAATTTCCAACCCAATCCAGACAAAAATGCCCGGAGCAAAAAAACGGTACATCACATTTCCAAATGCCTTAAACAGCAGGCTCATCCTATAATCAATTGGTTTTATCAGCATCATTGCAACAGATCCCTCCGTCACATTATCACTGATTTCATCTGCAATTCCAACCATCACCATATTGCTGGTTACATAAGTCATAAATACATATAAGACCATTTCATTTCTCGTAAGCCCTCCCAGTATACTGGTTTCGGCGCTCCCATAAATCGCCATCCATAGGTAATATGCAATAAAGGAACCGAACAGACTACATAAAATGAAAAGATAGAAACTGCCCTTATACGCCAGATTTCGCTTAAATTCATTTTCCATAAAAGGAAGATATATTTTCAATTTATTTTTCATTTCTGTCTCCCTTCCTTAAATCCCATGATTGTAAATTTCTTTTACAATCTCCGATAACTCTGTTTCCTGAATCTTAATATCTCTTACATCTGTTTTTTTCATAAACTGAGCAATAATATCCGATACCTGAAGTTCATTTTTGTCAAAAGAAACCATAACACTGCTTTGCTCCAAATCAGCAGTAATCCGATATGTATTCTTAGGCACAGAAAGACTTTCTGCCAGATCTAAGGAAACTACCTCCTCAACATTTCTAACCTCCATAGAAACCTTACGCATGGTTCCATACTGTTCCTTTAAATTCGAAAGAGAACCATCATATATTTTTCTTCCGTCATCAATAATAATAATCCGGCTGCAAAGTTCTTCAATATCTCCAATATCATGTGTCGTTAAAATAACGGTCGTCTGATATTTTTCATTGATTTCACGAATGGCACTACGGATATTATCCTTTACCACCAAATCCAATCCTATGGTAGGTTCATCCAAATAAAGTACCTTTGGATTATGTATCAGTGCTGCACCAAGATCTGCCCTCATACGTTGCCCCAAAGACAGATTTCTGACTGGTCTTGTCCAAAATTCTTCCAGCTCCAATACGCGGTTTAAAAATTCCATTCTTTCCTTATATTCCTCATCCCCTACGTTGTATATCTCCTTTAAAATCGTAAATGATTCACTCAACGGAAGATCCCACCACAACTGAGTTCTCTGTCCGAATACAACTCCAATATTTTGTGCATTCTTTTTTCGTTCTTTGCTTGGATTTACCCCATTAATCAGGCATTCTCCCTTTGTAGGGGTTAAAATCCCAGTCATCATCTTAATCGTCGTAGATTTTCCTGCTCCATTACTTCCGATATATCCAACAATTTCTCCTTTTTTAATCGAAAAGGATATATCATCCACTGCCAGCTTTTTTTCCTTTTCATTAGAAAAAAGCCCCTTAATTGCACCCTTTAATCCAGGATACTTCTTTGGTGAAATAAATTCCTTTGTAACATTTTTTACCTCAATCATCATAAACCCTCTCATACTCTCTTTTGCTTTATTTTTAGATAACAAAAATCCTGAAAATCGTTGATTCTCAGGATTTTTGCAAAGGCGACTAACGGATTTGAACCGATGATCAGGGAGTTGCAGTCCCACGCCTTACCACTTGGCTAAGTCGCCATATCATATTATATATTATCAGAACAGAAATTATTCGTCAATCCTTAAATTTCTGAAATGACTCCGACGGGAATCGAACCCGTGTTACCGCCGTGAAAGGGCGATGTCT
>CAMBKU010000008.1 GCA_945868305.1 uncultured Lachnospiraceae bacterium
ATCTGCTTTCCGCACTGCTAACACAATATTGCTTTCATAATTTGGTTCAGAAAAATTTACGCTTTCCTTTCTTTCGTCAGTAATCGTCATGCAGGATGCGCCAAAATCACATTTTCCTGACACAATGGATGGAATAATAGCATCAAAATTCATCGTCGATATCTCAAGATTATATCCATATTTTTTACAGAAACGCACCACCATATCTATATCATATCCCACAGAATTTCCGTTCTTAGTATAAGAAAAAGGTACCGTTATTCCATCTGTGGCAAAGGTAAGCGTTCCGTTTTCGCCTGTAAAGCCAGTCATATCAACAACTTTTTTACTTTCATCTTCCCCAAACCATATTTCATTTATTTCTTCATAAGTTCCATTTGATTTGATTTCCTCTAAAAATTCATCAAACTCATTCCTTATTTTGTCGCATTTCTCGTTTTTTGCGAAAGCAACTCCATAAGGTGTTGTACCTAACTTTTTAGATAAATACCCTATATCCGAATTCTCAATTTGAAGTTCTTTTATGATTGGCTCATCAACGATAAAGCCATCAATCTTTCCAGCCGAAAGAGCAAGTGCCATATCTGATTCACTGTTATAATACGAAGTATTTCCTTCCGGAAAATACTCCTCACAAACTTTGTCAAAAGCACTTCCGGTCAAAATTCCTATATTTGCATTGGTAAAATCCTCAACTGTTTTTTCTTCTTCTCCATTTTCCCCTTCTTTTCGCACCGCTAACACAATATTGCTTTCATAATTTGGTTCAGAGAAATTTACACTTTCCTTTCTTTCGTCAGTAATCGTCATGCAGGCTGCTGCAAAATCATATTTTTCCGTTGTAACTCCCGGTATAAGTCCCGAAAAATCCATGTCATATATTTCAATGTTATAACCATATTCACGACAAAATCGAACTGCCAGATCCACATCATAGCCTACGTACTTTCCATCCTTTACATAAGTAAACGGATAAAATGACGCATTTGTAGCAAATTTCAGTGTTCCGTTTTCTCCGGTCAATCCAGACATATCGACCACTTGTTTGCCGTCATCCTCACCAAACCATATCTCATTTAGTTCCTCATAGGTGCCATCTTCCTTTATTTTACCTATATACTCTGACATTTCCGCACAATGCCTTTCGCCATTTTTGGACTTTGGAAAAGCATATCCGTAAGGCGTCGTTCCCATAGATTCATCCACATAAGTGAGATTCTCATACTCCTGCATAAGTCCTGGCATGACTGAATCATCCAATGCAGCAGCATCTATTTTTTTCTGCATAAGCGCAGTTATCATATCTGTCAGATTATTGTAATAAAGCGCTTCTGCTTCCGGAAAACGTTCTTGTCTGATTTGGTCGTGAACCGAACCTGTGATGATACCAATCTTTGCATGTTTAAAATCTTCGAGGGTCTTGTATTCTTCTTCTACTGTACTCTCAGCATTCTCATTCTCCGTCTTTTTTTCCTTTTTATTGCCGATACATACAAAAGCGATAACTGCCACAAGAAGTATCAGTACCACAATAATTATAATATCGACTTTTTTGGTATTTTTTCTCATCGAATTCCTCCTCCAGTTATTCTCTGCCATGCCCGCCTTACGGTACCGGATTTCTTCTTTTTCCGTTTACAGCAATCGCTTCTTCCGTACAGATAAGCGCACAGAGATGACACCCTACACATTTATGCAGATTCAGTATCGGTTTTCTATCCTTGCCGATGGTAATCGCCTGATGCCCTCCATCTCTACAGGAAAGAAAACAGCGTCCGCATCCAATACACTTTTTGCGTTGAAATTCAGGATAAATTACGGTATCCCGCTCTAATTGTTCTGTGTCACACACCGCATCCAACCCTAACCCAACAACTTTTTCTACATTATGTAAACCTTTTTCTTCTAAATAATTCAAAAGTCCATCCAGCAAATCATCAATAATTCGATAACCATACTGCATGACTGCCGTAGTCACCTGAATACTTCCTGCTCCAAGAAGCATAAACTCTAAGGCATCCTTCCATGTTTCCACGCCTCCCATTCCGCTTATATGCATCCCTTCTAATTCCGGATTTTTCCCTAACTCAGCAATAAACCGCAAAGCGATTGGCTTTACGGCTGCACCGGAATATCCGCCTACCGCAGACTGTCCGCGTACCGACGGTGAGGAAGCATAGGTATGGGGATTAATGCCCACTTTACTTTTTAGCGTATTAATCGCTGCCAATCCATCTGCACCGCCTCGCTTTGCTGCCAGCGCCGCCTCTGACATTGTTCCGGTATTCGGTGTCAGCTTTGCAAGAATTGGAATATCGCTGCCCGCCCTTGCAGCTTTCGTAAACCTTTCCACTAATTCCGGAATTTGCCCAACATCAGAGCCCAATCCGTCTTCCGTCATGTTAGGACATGAAAAATTCAGTTCTAAGGCATCTGCGCCTGCCTCAGTAGCCATTTTCGCTAACGTCGTCCATTCTTCTTCATTCCGTCCCATAATAGACACTAACAAAAACTTATCTGGATAATCTTTTTTCAGCTTTGCAAAAATTTCCATATTTTCTGCCACTGCATGATCGGATAGCTGTTCTATGTTCTTAAAACCAAGGATAGAACCACCATCTCCCTTGATTGCCGAAAATCGTGGAGATGCTTCATGAATATCCAAAAAACTGATAGTTTTAAATGCCGCACCCGCCCATCCCATGTCAAAAGCTCTAGCACACATTTCATAAGTGCTTGCCACCACAGATGATGAGAGCAAAAACGGATTTTCCAACGGAATTCCACAGATGTTTGTCCTCAATTTGGTAGACGCAGAATTTTCACATGGCTTGTCTTCCTGTGGCAACCTATGTAATTTCTTCATCAATTCTTTGATGGATACCTTTCCTGATCGTATACACGCCTTTTCACAAGGTGCGTCACACGCTTCACAGGGAAGTTTCTCCGGGAGCTGCCTTGCAGCTCCCGCCTCATTGTCAAACCATATACTTCTAAGTGCCCTGTCACACTCTATCTTTCCACATGCCTCCTTACAGGGTGCATCTGCACAGAGCGCACAGTCAACCATATCATTTCTGTATATCTGTCTCACATACCCCATAAGTAACCTCCTGTTCTTACCAGACAGCTATTCTGTCTTCCTCCGCCATATACATGCCATCTCCTTCTTTGATACCGTAGGTATCAAAAAATTCCGGCTGCTGCATTATAGTAACGTTTACTCTGAGATAAGCAAGCGGATGGGAATCCTGATATGTCGCAGTTTCTCCATATTCTTTTGTAAGCACCTCTTTCCATACTTCGGCATACCCCCGGAAGAATGCATCGTAATCAAAATTCTCTTTTTCCTTTGCAATGAGCAGCATGCATTTCACACCGCCCATATCCGCAATTGCTTCCCCTTGCACATTACTTCCCGGATAATTTTCTCCATCTGTATAAGGAACAATCGTATCATAATATGCAATCAGCTTTCCTGCCCGCTCGCAAAATGTCTCAAAGTCTTTCTCTGTCCACCAGTTCACAAAGTTTCCGTCTTCATCAAACTGTGCTCCGGTTGTATCAAACGCATGGGATATCTCATGTCCGATTATTACTCCGATACCGGCAAGTTTTTCTTCTTCTGTCATATCGCTACGGTAAAAAGGAGCTTCAAGTATTCCGGCTATAATATTAATGGAATTATCCGATGGATTATAGTATGCATTTACGTCCGTAATCGCAAAATCCCAGATTTCATGATCCACCTTCGTATTAATTTTCTTTTTGTCCATTTCCGTATAGCATTTAGACAGTTCATTAATCGCTGCAAAGTAGCTGCCACCATCTTCTTTTGAAGTGAACCAAAGCTGATTTGTGTCTTCCCATTTATCTGGATAAACGGCATTTATTTTAATATGATCCAGCTTACTTATGGCTTTTTCTCTTGTCTCCTCCGACAGCCACTCCTCAGAAGCCAGCATTGTCCTATATGTATCAATAATCTCCTCAATGATATTGGTAACATCGTCGCGTATTTCTTCGCTCAGATATTGCTTGGCATATATCTTTGAAACACTGGCAGGCAGCCAGTCCTGCACTGTGGATACTGCCCTCTTTTCATCTTCCCTGTTTCCGGTAACACCATATATGTCGTTGTTAACCTGCAGGTATTTTCGATATGTTTCTTCATCCAAATAACGCATATTTTTTGTCAATACATTTACCAGCAAATAGCTTTTTATTTTTTCAAAATTTTCCTCTGTATAAAGCTCGTTCATTTTTTTCAGCCATTCCGGCTCCTGTAAATTGATTCTTTCGCTGGCACCATATCCGGTTGCTTCCATAAATTTCGTGATAGGATAGGTCGGTGACATCTCCTTTAATTCTTCCATTGTCACCGCATTATTCGCCTTCTCCATCGCATCCTGTGCATACCAGTCAGCAGTTGTCATCATGGACGGAGCTATTTCCTTTTCAAATGCATATTCATTTTCCAAAATCGTTTCAATTTCCGTATCCGTATATCCCGCTTTCTCGAGCATCCACTCTGCCAGCTCTCTATGCCCTTTTTGCTTGCGTTCTCCGATTGCTGTAAGCTTCTCATATTCCGCTGCATCTCCCAGTGAAAGTCCAATGGATGCTATCTCAGCATTATGCCACTGGGAATCTTCTGCATCCACACCCAGTTCAATATCATAAAGATATGCGCCGTATTGCATTCCTTCTTCCGAAATCAGATACTCTGTCAGCTCATCGATGTTTTCAATCTGTTGGATTACCTCTATATGTGGCATTAATTCAGACATCCCCTGACTGTTTCTGGAATCCCAGTCAAGCCACATCCCATATAACCCCTGCATCAGTTCTGCGTCATGTCCTTCTAATGTATCATCCGTCATCATTTGAAGCAGACGCCCATCTACAACCTTTGACACATCATCAAAAGAACCTTTGGAAGCTTCCCCTTCATCCGGCACGGCAGTTTCTAAATAATCATGATTAACCGCCAGATAAAAATCGTCTTTAAGCTCTGCCGTCGTATTCTCCGTTACCGCTCCCACTACATTACTGTTGAGCCACGGAGTCATTTCTTTTTCACTTGCTTCCTGTGCATCCTCCGCTTCTGTCTCCTGTGTAACCATGCTTTCCGTGGCTGCCAACTCTGTACCCGCAGCCGTTTGCGTGTTTTCTGCTGTTTTACCACATCCGGTCACTGATATTGTCAGTGCTAAAACCATAAGAAATGCGTTTTTCCTCTTCATACAACTTCTCCTCCCTGCCTCTTTTTAAACTTTCATATCAAACTGCATTCCCCAATTTTCCCCAAATTTCGTGTTCTGGTAAATCCTTCGCCTCAACTCCTGAACTTTACATTTTCCGTTTTCACTGCTATTTGAAAACTCATCCATAACCATGTCCATATTTAGTTTCAGATTCATAACTTCATGTGCCAGATTCCGAATCATATCTGACGCATTTTTACTGTTATTTTTTATAAAATCATCAAACTCATCCTCCGCAACACGCATTAAAAGGACATCATAGACTGCCACTATTGTATAAATACTTGGCTTCTTGCATAAGATTTCAAGTTCTCCAAAACACTGCTGTTCGGAAAGAATTCCCAAAAGATATTCATTCTTCTGTCTATAATTTAAATATACCGCAACCTTTCCCGATATAATCTTATACATTTCATTGTTTATTTCACCCTCCCGGATGATAACGGAGTTTTCCTTAAACTCCTGCATCCTTGCTGAATCTACCTCCATTAGCAACCCCTCCATTTTGTTTTATATCATAATTTACTGAATCTAACATGTCCGTTTTTTTGTGATATAGCTATCAGGAGATTATTCGTCTTTAATGAATTTACATAAGATACCTGATCTGCAATTCCCAAAACAAGCCGTATTCCAATACCTCTGCAGGGATCATTCAAAGGCATATCTGCTCCCCATTTCTTTAAATCAAAAGGACGGCAATCATCACGCATTCGCAAAACCAGCGTGTTATCTATAATCAATACCCGGATATCCAGACCATGCTTTTTTCCATCGCTGAACCCATGCTTTTCGAGCAAACGACCTGCGTACCCGCTGCAAGAACACCTGAAATAATCCCCACAATGCTGAAAAAAGGTTTGGCAATCCCGCATGCAGCAAGTTCAGCAGAACCCAGATAACGCCCCGTAATCATGCCATCCACAACATTAGACAGTGCGTGCGTAATTTCCACCGCAAAAAAAACACCCAGTGAACCTATGAATATCTTATGTATGACATAATTATCCTTAACCATTTCTATATCACATCCTTCGCTTACTCAATATTTAAAATGTCAGCAAATCCGGTAATCTCAAATACTTCCATTACTGTATCGCATACACCAGTAACTTTAAAACCTTCTTCTCCTCCCATCTTTTTATGAGTAGCCAAAAGTACACGCAGACCGGCAGATGAAATGTATTCCAGTTGTTTCATATCTAAGTTTACTTTTTTTACACCTTCCGTCTGCTCATTGATTACTTTCTCCAAATCAGGAGCCGTTGTAGTATCCAGTCTGCCTTCAAGTGCTACATTAAGAGTTTCGTTGTTTTTTTCTACATTAATCTTCATAGTCTTTTCTCCTTTTATATCTTTTTTATCATGGTTAAAATGTTTTCTTCATTTTCATAAACATAATAAACCTCATCCATAGTCTTTTTCATCATATAGATGCCAAGCCCTCCGATTCCCCGTTCATCTGCGGACAGGGTAATATCGGGATCAGATTTCGCCAACGGATTAAACGGAATGCCATGGTCTCTCATGCAAAAGGTAACTCTGTTTTCTTCGCGGTCAAATTCCACGCCCAGTTTCACTTCCCCTTTACCAGCAGGATATGCATAATGCACCACGTTTACAAAAATTTCCTCTATTGCAATCGTAAGCTGCATTGCTGTTTTCATCGGACAATCCGCTTTTTCAAGTTCTGTTTCCACAAACTGAAGGGCCATTTTTAAAGAGGTTTCCTCTGCAGGAAAAATCTTTTCTATCATGTTGACACCTCCATCTTCTTAAAATCCAGCATCAGCATTGTAATATCATCAAACTGTGGAGCCTCTCCCACAAATTGATCAATATCTTTTTTCAAATTGTGTAAGACATCGGCTGCCGACTCTTTTGCGTGAAGATTCAAAAAACGGTTTAATCTTTCTTCTCCATAAAGCTGATTATCGGCATTGGTTGCTTCGGTAACACCATCAGTATAAAGAAACAGTCTGTCGCCGGGTTTCATATATAACTCATTCTTCCGGTACTTCACAGTATCCATGCCGGCAAGCACAAATCCGGGACGGGATTTCAAATAGGTAAAGCTGTCACTTTCCTGTTTGAGGAGCGGTGGATTATGTCCTGCATTGGCATAAGCAAGTCTTCCGCTTGCCATATCCAAAATTCCCATCCAGGCTGTTACAAAAAGCCCTGCATCGTTCCCATCACATAATAGTCTGTTTACTTTGGTAAAGACCTCATCCGATTCCATTCCAAGCTGTGCATGATTTTTAATCAGCGTTTTTGCAATGACCATAAACAATGCTGCCGGAACACCTTTCCCAGAAACATCCGCCATTACAACAGCCAGATGAGTTTCATCCAGCATAAAGAAATCATAAAAATCTCCTCCAACTTCTTTTGCCGGTGTCATTGTCGCATACACATCGAACTCATCATGTTCTGGAAATGCCGGGAAAATACAAGGAAGCATATGCGCCTGTATATTCGATGCCAAATTCAGCTCTGCATTGATTCGTTCCTTTTCCGCCGTAACACTTTTTAAATTTTCAACATAATTCTCCAGATCCTTTATCATTGTAATATAGGATCTCGCCAGATTACCGACCTCAGTGGAATCACTTGCATACTGTTCACATGCAGTCAGCATTTTCCCGCGTTTTCCATCATCCGATTGTTCTACATAATAATTTTCTGCAATTCCCGCTAAATTTTCAATCGGATCGGCAATACGCTTTTCCGTAAACCACATAAATCCCAAAGACAACGCAAAGTAAAAATTGAGTGCCAGCGTCTGGAACAGATAAATGCGTCCCCATAATCCAACCGAACTGCCTTCTGCGCTCATCTTATCCGTAAGATAGACCGCAGCGCCTATAAGGATACAGATTCCAATTCCCGTGATGATTGTGTTTAAAATCATGCGCTCATTCAACGAAAACGTAAACACCTTTTCCCTGCGCTCATTACGCACATTGTCCAGATATCTTTGCAGGAAATGACCTGCTATGAGTAGTGGACAGCCAAATAACAAACCAGAATCAAAGCTGTTTAAAAACAGATATAAATTATTGACAGAAATAAAATCCGTCACTGCATAAGCGTGATTCAAAAGACCTGTGCAGATAACAATCAAAACCGCATCTACCAACATAACAAAAAGGAACTTCAGCATTCTTGAAACACTGTCCAGCCTGAATTCATTTCCATCATGTTCCCTGTTTAGCTTTTTCCAGAGGAAATACGGTACCATTGCATATATAAACTGCTGAACCACTCCAACTATGGAATAGGATACCTCATATCCCGAAGCCAGATCAGAAACCAAATAACCCACTGCACACCCTAACGCTGACGGTAAACCAAATATCATGCCAAGTACCGGCGTCAAAGCTGTACAGGGGCGCATTTCCGTTATGTTGGCTGCCTCCAGCCATATGCGAAATGGCATTGTCAGGGCAACAAATAAAACCGCACTAAGTAAAAATACAATACAGGCATTGCCATATTTACTACTTCTGATTTTCACCGGTATCCCCCCCTGTTTATTCCATTGTCCACAAACGCTGCAATCTGTTTTTCTGATTATTTTCTTTTTCTAAAAGTGTAATCCAACCCTCCGGTTTTCTGCGAAGTACCTCGGTAAAAATTTCCCTGTCTATTTCCACAATTTTAGCCTGAGGACTTACCACCGTATAGGTCGTTTTCGCTTCACCGTCAGCAAACAAACTTTCAATTCCGAAAACACTGCCTTTTTTTACAATCCGTAAAGTCCTTACCATTCCATCCGCAGCCGTCATGCTTTCTTCCATATTTCCGTCACCCAGAATATAAACATTAAACAACCTCGATTTTTCCGATACCACAACGTCATTTGACAAATATGTGGCAAACCTGCAGTGTTCGGCAAGCTTCATGATCTCATCCAACGTGATTGATTCAAAGATTCCTGAATTTTTCAGGTACAATGCAATTTGAACAAGCTTTGTTTTGTATAGTTTCTCCTCATCCGTATCACTCGCCTGTATAAATGTCTTTCGGTTCAATTTCGCATCATCCGGCATCACAAGCATTGACAGCTCATCTACCAATAGTTCGTGGAGATTTTCCAGAATCGTCTGCATGATACCACTCTTAGATACATAATTTACCATAATACTGTTATCAAATATCTGGTAAGTGATACACAGATTTATGTCAGTTTCATCTGCATGAAAACCACTCACGGTTTTTATATCACTGTCACCGTTTTCGATATCATTAAGCTCCCCGAATTCCATAAAGCTATGTACCATCCGAAAATATTCCGGATATGAAATATTCGTTGCTCCTTCCACATCTGAAATCGTACAATTACTGTACGTTGCTGCCTGCTCCAACTGCTTATCAATATCATGCATTCTTTTCGGATTTCCAGAATCTCTCGATATCTTCACAGGAAAAATATTCATCCTTTCTCCTCTGCCAGCCACCGCCAATATCGGATTCATCTCATTATGATATCTTCCCAAAAGATCTGCCCATGCATATAAAAACAATGCTTTTACGGACACTTTGTTTCTTTCACAAAAAGTTGTAAGGTTCTGATTCAGTTCTTCTCCGATTTCTTTATAAAGAAAAGTTTTTCCGTCGATTACTTTCCCCTGAGTACCTGCCTTTCCTTTTTCTCCGGGAATTGTCATACTTTTGCTTATTGGCAACAGCAGTTTCTTCCAATAAGCTATGTTCATTTCCCGAAGTTCCGTATTCATCTTTCGCACGGTATCTTCATCGATGGAAGTCTCATTCGAATCTTCCGGTTTCATTCCCGCAAATATTTTGTAAAGCATCGACTTTATTCCCATAGGATATGCGATATATGGATAGATTGAAATAACCGCCAACATTTCATGCTCCTCCACGAGATATCCCTGAATACGGAATACCGAATCGGTCTCCGCATTATATTCACGTCTTGCTTCCGCAGCCAATACGTTTTTCATAAGAAACATCTGTTTATCACGGGCAATATTTCTTATATCATGTATCGGAAATACTTTTTCTACACTTTCGCATACGACTCTAACTGGTCTTTGCAGTCCCTTGTATAAATAAACTGTACGAAATGTCTCATCACTCTGTATGAATTTCACGTAGTTCTGCATGATTTTTTTGATGTCTATGTCACCTCGCAGGCGCCATATGAACTGCCTGTATTCACGTCTTCTGCCCTCATCCCATATCTTAATCATTTCCTCTTGTTTCTCTGTAAGATAGCTTATGTCGGTCACTTCCGAGCGGACTTTTTCTCTAATCTTTCGAAGCTCCTCATAAGGCATACTTTCTACAATATTTCTCTTTTTCAGTCTCGCCTTATCAAACACCTGCAAATTCGCAATCATATCATTTCGCTCCTGCGAAAAAGCCCCGCTCAGCCTTGAAACATAATAATTGTATTTTTCATCATATCTCTCTGTCATTTCTTTTCCTCCTCCTTATGCCTTGCTACCTGTCCTAATATCCGGGCAGAATATATAGCGATTTCTTCCCAATTCTTTTGCCGTATAAAGTGCCGCATCCGCGTTTTCAAAAAGCTCAGAATACTTTCTTCCATTTTCCGGACAAACAGCGACTCCGATACTTGTCCCCAACTGTTGTACTCGGTCATCCGGTGTCTCAATCTCATGAACACTTGCCAACAGCTTATCCAGACGCGTCGCAAGGTCTTTTTTCATAAATGTTCCCGGCAACCACACCTGAAATTCATCGCCGCCAAATCTTCCATATAATTTCGTTTCCGGAAAATTCTCCTGAATACATGCTCCCATAGTACGTAAAACCATATCCCCAAATACATGCCCATAATTATCATTCACGCTTTTAAAATAATCTAAATCCATAACAAACAATGCCCCACATTGTCCTGTAGCATCCAGCCCTTCCAAAATTCTACGTTCAAAAGCTGCCTTCGTCAGGCATCCGGTCAGCTTATCCGTATCCCGTTCTTTCTCAATCTGCCGTTTGTGAAGCATTTCCCGAAGCTTTGTCTGCATAATCCACATATGTATGACACTTCCAAGAAAAAAACAGCACAAAGCATTGACCGTGTCGGTGAATGCCAGATAATATGACTTCTGATGAAAATCCACCCAAATAAACAAGCCGACAACAGCACTGAAATACACAAACACTCTCCAGGGTCTGTCTATAATAAGTAACGGTGCAACAATCATGATTACACAAAAGGTCGTTGCTGAAATATCATTACGTATCACCGTATTCAAAATGACCGCATAAACAAGTATCAATGTCATTGCAACATACCAGAGCAGCATGATGAAATGTTTCCCCCGCTTTTTCATGATTCTGCAGATTATCTGGATTATAAGAAAACCAATTCCTGCTGCAGCATAAACCTTCCGGTTCGATGTCATTAAATCCGAAAACAAGCTTCCCAGAAAAAGCCCTGCAAACATCAAGATAAGACAGATTGATGTCGTCCCCAAAGAGCTGCGGTTCTTTTCCCTGACTTCTTCTTCAATCTCCAGATACTCCTGTCTGGCAACCCCTCCATACAACCAATTGTTCCTATGTTCTTCTTTTACATGCTTCATCTCATTGTGCCCCCAATTTTCTGACATATTTGAACAATTCGTTAGATTTTGAACATTCGTGTCTCCTGTTCAAGCTTTTCTGCAATTCTATTTAAATCATTTGCATTATCTGATATGTCCAATATAATGTTGCTAACCTGAGTTACTGAGGCAGAAGTTTCCTCACTGCTGGCCGCATTTTCTTCTGCAATGGCAGAAAGATTTTGAACACCATCTATCATCCGTTCTCTTGCTATGTTCAGATTTTCTATCTTTCCCCCAATCCGTGCCATACTATCAAGGGCTGCCTTGATTCCAACATTTACTTCTTCAAACATACTTTCTGTACTTTCCATTTTTTGTGTCTGAATGTCCATATTTTCCTGAACAACCTGCATAGTATCAACGGCTTTCTTAGAATCAGCAATCAGCATACCGATAATTTCCTGTATTTTCTGGGCTGATTTGCTGGACTGCTCTGCCAGTTTCTGAATCTGTGCCGCAACTACCGCAAACCCTCTTCCCTGTTCTCCTGCTCTTGCCGCCTCAATAGACGCATTTAAGGATAACAGGTTGGTTTCCTCCGCAATAGATGTAATTATGTCTGTCGCTTCCTGAATTTTTAATGCAGATTCATTCGTAACATTGGTCTGCTCGGAAATTTCCCGAATAGAGGCTTTTGCTTTATTATTTACATCGATCAATTCACTTAAAATCTGCTGTGCCTGAACACTGGAAGAACCCACCTGCTGGGAATTTTCTTTTAGATTTTCCATCTCATCAGCTGTTTCACTGATCATATTACCCATTTCTACGACATTTTCTGTCGTATCTTGTGTTTCTTCTGCCTGATTGGTAGCCCCTGCGGCAATATCCGACACGGCATTTTCTACTTGTTCTACCGTACTTGCTGTTTCTTTTGCATCGCCATTCAATCGCTTTGATGCATCAAACAACTGATTACTACTCTCCTGGATGGATGCCACTACTTTGATCAGTTCCTGGCAAAGCAGTAGAACAGCATTCCCGATAACGCCAGTTTCATCCTTGCGTGTTGCCAGTTTCTCCACATTTTCATCCGGTGTAAAATCCAAATCTGCCATTTTAGAAATACTCTCTGCCGCATCTTCTATCGGGCGTACAAATCTTTTTGTCACAAAATATCCGATGATGACAAAAACAGTGGAAACACACAGCATGATGACAATACTGATTCCACATGCTTTTTTAATCGGTGCCATAATTTCGCTCTCATCGGCACATACAACAACAACCGCACTATCATCTTTTGTCACATAGTATGCCGAATATTTGTTTGCACCACCAAATTCATAGGTCACTACTTCGGCTTCTGGATATTTTCCTGCTTCCATCTGTGAAACAACATTCTTAACCACCGTATTCTCAACCGGCTGTCCGACTTTGCTTTCTGTCGGATGATACAACATTGTACCGTCTTTTTTTACTATGTATACATAACTGGAATCAGTTCCTTCCAAGCCCACACTGGAAAATACAGGCTGTAATGAGTCATAGTTCAAAGCATTATCAAAACCTTTTTCTTCAATCATACTTTCTAAAATTGTACCGTTACTTACCGTCAAATCCAGCATATAATTATGCGTTTCATTTTTCAAAATCTTTCCCGTATATGGTACAAACACCAGCAAAATAACCGCGGCAGATAAATACACCGACAATCCTACTAAAATCATAATCTTTGCTTTTATCGAATGATTAAAATCTACTGCACCTTTTCCCTTTTTGGTAATTTTGTTTTCACTCACTTTTTTCATAATCATTAACTTTTCGCGACCTCTTTTCTGTCAAAATCATTATAAATAATGAATTTAGATAATTATAGCAAACAATGTGCAACAAAAGTGGCACAAGCAGACACACTTTTTAGAATTTTTGGAATTATTTAAAAAAATCCCGTTCTGCTTTTTAGGCAAAACGGGATTTTTTCCCCAAAAGATTTCTATTCATCCGTATTTTGAAGACTGCCCACAGTCATCTCCGCCCAACTGTACTGCTTCATGTATTCTCCATGATAGCTGTTGATGACCGCTACTTCTCCTTTCAGGTAGCGATAGTAATCGCAATCTACTCTGGACAGATTGACATAATAACAGTCCCTTTCGTGCATTAAAACCTCCGGCAGATTACAGTCTTTCAATGTCTTTCTGATATCACTTGCAAGGGTACGGATATAACTTTTCTTTTTGGCAGAATCCACTTCTTCTTCAAACAGCGCGGTCCTAAGATCATTGGTCCTTACCTTCGCCCCCCGCTGATCCACCAGATAAGCAAAAAATTCCTTGCTTTTCTCTCTGGAAAATTTTATCTGTTCTCCCTTATAAAAACACTCAAAATTTCCGAAGCACTGTATCGTCAGTTTATCATCTTCATGGCTGACTGGATAACGGAGATGTTTTAAAGCTTTTTCCAGGATACTTTTCTGCACCGGTTTTAAAAGGTAACCACTGACATACATGTCCCAGGCATCCCCCATATAGTCGGAATAAGCTGTTACAAATACAATATTCACCTCCGGCTGAATGTCTTTTAAACGCTTTGCAAGTTCAAGTCCATTCATTTCCGGCATATCAATGTCCAAAAATACAACGTAAAGCACATTCTCTCTCGCATACTCCAACGCATCAAGATAGTTATCTGCACAAAAAATTTCTGATCCTTCCGGAAAAATTTCTTTTCCCATTCTCTCCATATCTCTGAGTGCAAGTGGTTCATCATCTACAAGCAGGTATTTCATATCATCTCTCCTTCTGCCCTTTTTCCCGTCCGTTCTTTTTTACATTCTTTGGAATACGAATTGTTACTGTAGTTCCCTGTCCCGGTACACTTTCCACCTCCAGGCTCCCATTACACATAAGCTGCAACCGCTTTTCTACATTCTGCAAACCCACATGAACCTTTCCGTCATCCTTTTGCCCGGTTACATCAAAACCAACTCCATCATCGGCAATAATAACGATATATCCTTTTTCATCCTCAAATGACTTTATTGCCACACTTCCCGCTGTGCGCTTTTTCCTGATTCCATGCCGTATTGCATTTTCCACAATCGGCTGCACGCTCATCGGTGGAAGCATAAAATTTTCCGCTTTTATCTCTTTTTCTACCTTTATCTTATTCTCAAACCTCTGTTGCTCCAGATAGAGGTAATTATCCACAAATTCCATTTCTTTCTGAAAAGAAATGCACTGCTTTTTATCCATTGTTTCCAGGCTTCCGCGCAAATAACCAGAAAACTTATCTATGGCTTCAACTGCCTTTCGGCTATCCTCTACGCACAAACTTCGAATTGCAGCCAGTGCATTGTACATAAAATGCGGCTGTATCTGGCTCATGGCAAGAACAATTCTGCTGTTCTTTAGCTCCTCCTCCAGTCTTTTCGCCTTTATGGATGCCTGATGGTTTACAGCAATCATCTTCACTGCCCTTACAAGCTGAAACACAAAAAGTAGAATAAAGACCACTTTCAAAGCAATGCCACCTATCCCAAAACCTATACGGGCATTCACCAGCTCAAACAATCCCGCAACCAGCAATATGATATACGAATCAAGCAATACCCTGTCTGTCTTCGTATGCTGACGGTATTCCAACACACACAATCCAAACAGCACAAAAATTATTCCGCCCTGTATAACTGCCCAATATGATCCGGTATCATAAAAAGCCACAACCCCCACAATCGATAATAGGAACAGAATCCCGGTCACAGTTCCCTGCCCAAGCATAAGATACTCTGCTATTTTTCGTCGCCCTTCTGTAAGTGTTTTTCGGATACAATCTGTAAGTTCCAGACTGCCAAACATAATACAGCACTGCCGTACACAGGTGTTGAATACAATCAGGTTACTATGAAAACATATATCTACCGTATCCATCAGTATATATCCACCCATAAACAATGACAAAATCCCCATACTCCACAACAGACTTCCAGAAGGAATCCTGTGTGCCAGATAACCCAATGCCATACCAAGTAATGCCACAGAAACGACCAGGATAAAAATTCCTGCTATTTGGTAAGGCAGACTCTCCTGATTCAGATGCTCCTGTAGTGTCTTATCTCCACCAAAGTGCAAGGATTTTAAAAATTGATTATACGCTCCGGCATTGCCATACTGATGCGGATTATGCAGACGAATCTCTATTCCATCATCCTCCGACAGTTCTTCACTAAACCAACTGCTCCAGTAGCTTCCGCACATCATTTCCGGCACATCATCTCCTGTCCTTCCAGAACAGAAAACTTCCTCACCGTTGACCGATACCGTCACACCAATATGATTCAAATAAAAACTGACACATAATGGAAGCTGATCCTTAAACCTTCCCCGCAATACAAGATCACCGTCAAAGGCTGAAAATCTTGTATTTTTTTCCAGCTGCTGCCACTCACTTTCTCCAAGTCTATACTCGCCGACAAACTCTGTCTCCAGTACAAATGCCGGTGATGCCTGATTCGTAGATGTACACATTTGAAACAACAACACTCCTGCCAGAAACAGCAAAGCTATGTATCCAATGATATACCATCGTAACTTTTTCAACATATCATCCCCCAATTTTTTACCCTTCTGCTTTTCTATACGTTTTCTGCTGATATATCATTTTTCGGTATTTTAATCAATACCTGCGTTCCCTCTCCCGGCGTACTGCTTATTTCCAATTTGCCATGGCACATCATTTCTAACCTGCTTCTTACATTTGTAATTCCTACATGGCTTTCATCCATATTGTCTAATTTCTTCACATCAAAACCCACACCATCATCCTCAATCTGTACCACGTAATAATCCGTATCCCTATAGGAGGAAATCACCACACTACCGCCTTCTAATTTCTGCCTTACACCATGTCTTACCGCATTTTCTACCATCGGCTGAACACTTAAAGAAGGAAGAAAAAAATCTCTTTCCTGAATATTATAGACAATCTGTAATTTATCTCCAAACCGTTTCTGCTCCAGATATAAATAATTTTTTACATGATTCAGCTCATTTTCAAAAAGGATGCGTTTCCCCTCTTTTAAGGAATCCATACTTCCTCTTAAATAACCCGCAAAATGATCTAACGCCTCCTCTGCTTCATCCCCATCCTTTTTACAAAGTGATTTAATAACCGTCAGGCTATTGAACAAAAAATGCGGTTGAATCTGACTTAACAAAATCGCTATTCGATTGGATGCCAGCGCTGCCTCCTGCTCTTTTAACTTCTTATCCTGTTCCATATAATCGAACAGCATTGCTATCCCTGTGAAGATTATGTAACATAAAAAAGCAGACAACGTAAAAATCAAACCGGAAGAATTCCCCTTTACATAATATGCAATGGTATCTGCAACTACACCTGTTACACATATGATAGAAAATTTTCTTCCGATATGCTCATTTTCTTTTTTCTTACATTTTATTTTTTCATACAAAATACTGCCTATCATCACCACGCAACCCATCAAAAGCATTCCATGAGTAACAAGAAGATTTTCCCTGAAGTCCGCCTTCTGAGATATCTGTAATATAATCTGAATCAGGCATACTGCTGCCATCATAAGACAACAGACATCAAAAAGCCGACGTACTTTTTCTGAAAAACGTTTTTGCATAGACCTTATCAGAGGAATCATTCCAAGCATAAGCATGGCAATCGATGTATAAAACAGGAATACCGGTTTATCCGGCAAAAGAAACGGTGTTGTTCTTGTATCCGTCAGTCTCCATAAACCCATCATCACGGAAAAACAGCCAAGTGCAAACAAACCTGCTCCCTGCCTGTTCTTTCTATAATAATTATATATGGATACCACAGCAAAAACTGTTCCGGCGAAAACAGCCATCCCCCCCAGTATCAACTGCGACAGATCACTTTTTAACCTTTTCAGATAAATCTGATGCTGAGATCCTATGTAAAAATCGACAGCTCTGTCTTTGCAATTCTCATAAACCGGAGTTATCTCCACACAGATTTCTTTTCCTGCATCCTCCGGATATAAGGGAATCATAATCCAGTTGCTTCCCGTAGTTTTTGTAATCTGATTTTGTTTTGCAGGCATCAGGCTGTATACAACTTTTCCGTCAACGGAAACCTCTGCATACTGATGCACCACATAAAATGCAAGACAAGTATCTCCCTTTGGTGTATCTTCTACCATCCAGCTATACCTCTTTTTCACGCCCAGGGGTGTCTTGACATCTTTTATCTCCCAACAGGAATAATCTTCTATCTGTCGTGATTCTACATTTTTTCTTTCCTGATATACCTCAATATTATCTACCACTCCAAGATATAGCAGCAGCAGAAACATTGCAAAGCCAGTCAGCCCGCAAATTACAAACGATATCTTTTTCATATCTATTCACTTGTCTCCTATGCTTAAACCCGTCCTGCTGCGCTTTTCTATCGGTCTCTTACTGCCCCTACCAGTTCACTAATGTTTTCTACCTGATAACGTTCCATGTAATCCCGGATTCCATCTACAATCTCCATTGTAACAGAAGGATTTGTAAAGTTCGCCGTTCCAACGGAAACCGCTGTCGCCCCGGCAAGAATCATTTCAATGGCATCCTCCGCATTCATGATACCTCCCATTCCGATAATCGGAATTTTTACCGCCTGCGCTGTCTGGTACACCATACGCACCGCAATCGGGTGGATGGCAGGGCCGGACATTCCTCCGGTACGATTTGCCAGCACAAAGCAGCGTCTGTTTACGTCAATCTTCATCCCGGTCAGAGTATTGATAAGAGATAATACATCCGCACCGCCTGCTTCAGCCGCTCTTGCCATTTCCGTAATATCCGTAACATTCGGACTCAACTTCATAATGACCGGCTGCGTGGCATGCTTCTTTACTTCTTTTGTAATTGCCTCTACCGCCTTCGGGTCTTGTCCGAAAGCAATCCCTCCCTCTTTAACATTCGGGCAGGAAATATTGATTTCCAGCATATCAACCGGCTGATTGGAGAGTCTTTCCACAACCTCAACATAATCCTCCGTGGTTTTTCCACAAACGTTTACAATAATTTTTGTATCATATTTTTTTAAAAAAGGAATATCCCTTTCTACAAAAAGATCAATGCCTGGATTCTGAAGCCCTACCGCATTCAACATACCGCCATAGACCTCCGCTACCCGGGGCGTCGGATTTCCTTCCCAGGGTATGTTAGCAACGCCCTTCGTCACCACTGCCCCCAATTGATTTAAATCCACAAATTCAGAAAATTCCTGTCCCGAACCAAAGGTACCGGACGCTGTCATTACCGGATTTTTTAAAGTTACACCTGCCAAATCTACGCTAAGGTTCATTAAAATTCTACCTCCTCCGCAGAGAATACCGGACCTTCCTTGCATATTCTCTTATTTTTTACATTGGAATGTTCATCCTGCTCCTTCGATTTGCAGACACATGCAAGACAGGCACCGATTCCGCATGCCATGCGTTCCTCCATGGAAATATAGCATTCCATCTGCTTTTCTGCAGCATATTCTTTTAATGCCCGAAGCATCGGCAACGGACCGCAGGCGTAAATGATTTCCGCATCCAAGCCGTTCCCTCTGATGGCATCCAGCACGTTTCCTTTTGTTCCGGTACTGCCGTCCTCCGTCGCCACATAGACACTCCCCTGCTTTTTTAGATCATCCATCAAAAAAGTTTCATCTTTAAATCCTAAAACAATCTGCTTTTCGCAGTTTAACTCCTTTGCCAGCTCCAGCATCGGCGGAATTCCAATCCCACCGCCAATCAAAAAGGCTTTCTTTTCTTTTAACGGGAAACCGTTTCCCAGCGGCCCAACAATCTGAAGTTCATTTCCATCGGAAAGCCTTGAAAACTCCTCTGTTCCTTTTCCGGCAACCCGATATACCAGACGGATTGCTCCATCTTCCTTATCAATCTCGCAAATACTGATTGGTCTTGGCAAAATCCGGCTGCCATCATGACAGTACACGGATACGAACTGTCCTGCTTTCGCTTCCTTCGCCACTTTTTCCGCCCGAAGCCACAGATCAAAAATACCAGGCACTAGTTCTTTCTGGCTTATGATTATTGCTGTTTCTTTTGCTTTTTCCGACATACTTATCTCCTCTCCAGTGCACCGTTAATGTCCGCAATCATATCTTCTACGGCCGCTCTCGCCGCTTCTCCGAAATGCTCTGCACCAAAGGATGCATATTCTTCCTTTTTATATGCGGTAATAATGCCTCTGGAAGAATTTATGATAGCTCCCAGTCCATCTTCATCAAAAAAGTGTACCAAATCTGAGCCTTTTCCACCCTGTGCACCGTAGCCGGGCACTAAGATAAAACTCTTTGGCATTACCTTGCGCAGTACCTTTCCCTGCTCCGGATAGGTTGCGCCCACAACAGCACCGATATAGCTATAGGAATCTCCCATACATTCCTCACCCCATTTAGCTACCTGCTCACCAACCAGCTCGTAAAGATGCTTTTCTCCAATCATCTGATCCTGAAATTCTCCGCTGGATGGATTAGAGGTCTTTACCAGAATAAAAAGTCCTTTCTTTTCTTCTTTGCAGACATCTACAAAAGGCTTGATTCCATCCGTACCAAGATATGGATTAACGGTAGCGAAATCTTCGTTAAAAGCAGAAAGCTTTTTACTTCCCACCTGTACACGCCCCAGATGTCCTACGGCATAAGCCGCAGAAGTAGAGCCAATATCTCCTCTTTTGACATCACCAATGACAACCAGATCCTTCTCGTGACAGTAATCCACAGTTCTTTGGAATGCATCCAATCCTTCTACACCAAACTGCTCATACATGGCAATCTGTGGCTTTACCGCAGGAATCAGATCATACGTATGGTCAATCAATTCTTTATTATAAAGCCAGATTGCTTCTGCCGCGCCCTTTAATGTCTCGCCGTATTCTGCAAAAGCCTTTTTTAAAATATGCTCCGGCACATAAGACAGCATCGGATCTAATCCAACCACAATCGGTGCCTTTGTTTTTTTTATTTTTTCTACTAACTTATTTATCATTTTTATACCTCATCTGCTTTGCACGTATTTTCTATTTTTCCATCTTAATATCGTATACCACTTTGCCGTCCACAATAGTCGTGTTCACGGCTCCGGTTACTTTTCTACCATCAAAAGGCGTATTTCTCCCCTTTGACCAGAATTTATTCTTGTCAATCACATACGTTTTCGCCGGATCAAAAATCACAATATCCGCCGGTTTTCCTTCTTCTAAGCTTCCTGCCTCCAATCCCAGAATCTGTGCAGGATTATAGCTCATTTTTTCTGCCATCTGCATTGGCGTCAAATATTCTTTTAATACCAGTTCCGTATAAGTAAGCGCTGCCGCCGTTTCCAGACCAACAATACCAAAAGGTGCCCTGGTCATATTGTTATTCTTTTCATCTGCCGTATGCGGGGCATGATCTGTGGAAATAACATCCATGATATTTTCCTTTAGTCCAAGTCTGAGTGCCTCCACATCCTCCTTCGTCCGAAGCGGAGGATTCATTTTATAGTTTGTATCTCCCGGAATCATATCATCCGAAGTCAGCGTAAAATGATGCGGGCAGACCTCTGCCGTCACCCGTATTCCTTCTTCTTTCGCCATCTTTACCATCGTCACACTGCTCTTTGTCGAACAATGGCACAGATGCAGTGCCGACCCGGTATCATGTGCAATCATAATGTCTCTGGCAATAATCGCATCCTCCACAGAGTTGGTAATACCGCGCAAACCTGCTTTTTTGGCATTCTCATCCGCGTTGACCACACCACCGTCCACCAGATTTTTATCTTCGCAATGGGAAAGCATGGGGATTCCTCTCTTTTTTGTAACCTGCATGGCATCCCGCAAAAGCTTTGCATTCATGACAGATTTCCCATCCTCACTGACTGCCGGAATTCCTACATCCGCCATTCCTTCAATATCAGCCAGTTCTTCTCCCTTTTGTCCTTTTGTGACCGCTCCTACCTGAAGCACATGTACCAATCCCAGATTTTTTGCTTTCTGATGCACATAATTTACGACATCCGCATTATCCACTACCGGTTTTGTATTCGGCATTGCCAGAATGGTCGTAAAACCTCCTCTTGCCGCCGCACGGCTTCCAGTCACTACCGTCTCCTTCGCTTCCTGTCCCGGGTCTCTTAAGTGCACATGCATATCAATAAAGCCAGGCATCACATAACAGCCTTTCGCATTTATTGTCTTGTCCGCTTTCGTATCAATTTTCTTTGCTCTTTTTGCAATCTTATCATCCTCGATCAGAATATCCATGACTTCGTCTGTCTTCGTCGCCGGATCGATTATTCTTCCATTTTTAATCAATAGTGTCATATGATTTTCACCTTCCGCACTTTATACATTTTCATCAACTAAAACGATTGGTTTTATTTTAGCATACAAAATTTCGCTTGGCAATCCTGCCACCTTCCCTTTTGCCACTCAAATTTTCCAGAAAAAACAGACCTCCAAAATCCAGCTTTTAAGCTAAATCTCTGAAGGTCTGCTCTGTTATCTTTCTTCTACATAACGCTTGATATTGGAAGCATTTACATATTTCTTGGTGGATTCATCTCCTACTACAACTAAAGTCGGTGCCTGCATAACTCCATACTTTTGCGCAAGCTCCATATTTTCCTCTGCATCAATCAAAACATACTGCTCGTCTGCCTTTTTTAGCATTTCCTTTGCCATAGCACAATTCGGACATTTTTTAGTCGTAAACAGATATTTCACACTGCGCCCCGGTTCAATTTTCACATGGTCTCTCGTAATCGTTACGATGCTGGAACGCACTCTTTTTAACACGGAGTTTTCGACATCATATAATTTCCGGTTCTTATATTCCTGCGTTTTTCCATCATTCCAGTTCTGTACCGGACGATAATATCCAGTGATACGACTATAAACCTCTGTCGGTTCCCCACAGGTCGGACAGGTAAAATGCTCTCCGCTGATATAACCATGCTTTTTACAGACGGAATAAGTAGGTGAAATCGTATAATACGGCAGCTTATAGTTTTCTGCAATCTTGCGCACCAGATTTGC
Organism: uncultured Lachnospiraceae bacterium; assembly: GCA_945868305.1. Classification (GTDB taxonomy): domain Bacteria; phylum Bacillota; class Clostridia; order Lachnospirales; family Lachnospiraceae; genus Roseburia_D. The sequence continues at coordinate 22,900 of CAMBKU010000008.1, forward strand.
CGCTGCCTGCCAATCCGGAAGCTTTTCTCCCAGAAACGCATGGAAGACGGTTCCTGATGTATACAAGGTCTGCAATTCATCTTCAATGTCCAGCGCATCAAAAATGTCCGCTGTATAATCTACCGGAAGATGGGAGCTGTTGGTATAATACGGCGTATCTCCCTCATTGCCTGCGGTAACGATGTCCGGGAACTGCTCTCTGTCATGCTTTGCCAAACGATAGGTGGTGGACTCTGCAGGAGTTGCTTCTAAATTGTAAAGATCACCGTACTGCTCCTGGTAATCGGAGAGGCGTTCCCGCATATGATTTAGCACTTCTTTGGTAAATTCCTGCGTCTCTACATGCGTCAGATCCTTTTTCAGCCACTTCGCATTCAATCCCACCTCATTCATTCCAATCAGACCGATTGTGGAAAAGTGATTGTCAAACGTGCCGAGATAACGTTTCGTATACGGATAAAGTCCCTCGTTTAAAAGCTTCGTAATAACTCCCCGCTTGATTTTTAATGACCGTGCGCTTAAATCCATCATATGATCCAATCTGCGGTAAAAATCCGCCTCATCCTTCGCGAGATAAGCAATACGCGGCATATTGATGGTCACTACTCCCACTGAGCCGGTGCTCTCACCGGAACCAAAATAACCTCCGGATTTTTTACGCAGTTCTCTCAGATCCAAACGCAGTCTGCAGCACATGGAACGGACATCGCTTGGTTCCATATCACTGTTGATGTAATTGGAAAAATACGGTGTCCCGTACTTTGCCGTCATTTCAAACAGCAGACGGTTGTTCTCAGTATCAGACCAGTCAAAATCTTTCGTGATAGAGTAGGTCGGAATCGGATACTGGAATCCCCTTCCATTTGCATCTCCCTCAATCATGGTTTCAATAAATGCCTTATTTACCATGTCCATCTCTTTTTTGCAGTCCTTATACTTAAAATCCATTTCCTCCCCGCCTACAATAGCCGGAAGCTCCGCCAGATCATTTGGAACCGTCCAATCCAGTGTAATATTGGAAAATGGTGCCTGTGTACCCCAACGGCTCGGTGTATTCACGCCATACACGAAAGACTGGATACACTGTTTCACTTCTTCGTAGCTCAGATGATCTATTTTTACAAAGGGTGCAAGGTAGGTATCAAAAGATGAAAATGCCTGTGCACCTGCCCACTCATTCTGCATGATACCGAGAAAATTTACCATCTGGTTGCAGAGCGTGGATAGATGCTTTGCCGGAGAAGACGTAATTTTTCCCGGAATTCCGCCAAGTCCCTCCTGAATCAGCTGCTTTAAAGACCAGCCTGCACAGTAACCGGTCAACATGGAAAGATCATGGATATGGATATCCGCATTCCGATGTGCCTCCGCAATCTCCTCATCATAAATTTCAGAGAGCCAGTAATTTGCCGTTACCGCACCGGAATTGCTAAGAATCAGTCCTCCAACAGAATAGGTTACAGTGGAGTTTTCCTTTACACGCCAGTCTTCCACTTTTACATAACTGTCAATGACATCCTTGTAATCCAGAATGGTCGACTTCATGTTACGCATTTTTTCGCGCTGCTTACGGTAAAGAATATACGCCTTTGCCACATCTGTGTAGCCAGCCTGCTCCAGTACATTTTCAACGCTGTCCTGCACATCCTCCACATGAATCTTTCCTTCACAGATTTTATCCTGAAAATCCGCTGTTACCCGAAGTGCCAAAAGCCCAATAATATCATCATTTGTCTCTTTTTCAGTGGCACGAAATGCTTTTGAAATCGCATCCTTGATCTTATTTAGATTAAAATCTGCAATCTCCCCATCTCTTTTTACTACCTTAAACATCACCATTCTCCCTTTCTTCCACATTCTCCTGTTTCTAAAACGCTTTATACTCATTGTAGCAGACGCGTTTCTGTTCGTCAACGAAAAATACCAGATGTAGTCTGTGTCTTTAGTCCCAATAACTACATCTGGTATTTTTTATGTCAACTTAAAATCTGACATTTCAGTCTGTTATTTTATTTTTTCATATATTTCAGACGGAACATACGCTTTCACAAAAATGCCCTCCGGTGTATATTCCTCGTATAACAACTCTCCCTGTTTGCGCACAAGCTGTATCAGCCCTGCCTGTTCATAGGAAAAGACATGCTCCATATACTTTTTATTTTCCCTAAGCACTTGGGAAAGCAATTCTTTTACTTCTTCTAAATCTTCTTCGTTTTTTGCGGAAATACGCTTTGTGTAATCTGCCCTAAAGTCACGCAGCTGCGTATCTGCCTCCGGCTGATCCATCTTATTGAACAGCGTAACGATTTTTTTGTCTTTAATCTGTAAATCCCGTAAAGTATTGTATACAATATACATCTGTTTGTCTGCCTGTGGATTTGAAGCATCTACTACATGAATAATAAAATCTGCGTATTTGGCTTCCTCCAGGGTACTTTTAAATGCCTCAATAAGATGATGAGGCAGTTTTCGGATAAAACCAACGGTATCCGTCAATAAGATCTGCTGTTTTCCCGGAAGCTCCAACATTCTGGTCGTAGGATCTAACGTAGCAAAAAGTTTATCCTCCTCTAGGACATTAGCATTGGTCAGATGATTTAACAGCGTAGATTTTCCGGCATTGGTATAGCCTACGATTGCAGCCACGGGAACATGATTCCTGTTTCTCTGTCCTCTTGTGACCTCCCGGTGTTTTTGTACCTCCGCCAATTCCTTTTTTAACTGGGAAATCCGAGTTCGGATGATGCGCTTATCCATTTCCAGTTTCTTTTCGCCCGGTCCTCTCGTACCGATACCACCACCAAGCCTTGACATGGAACGTCCAAAACCTGCAAGCCTGGTCATACTGTAGCGAAGCTGTGCCAGTTCAACCTGAATTTTCCCCTCGCTGGTGGAAGCTCTGGCAGCAAAGATATCCAAGATAATCAAAGTCCGATCCATGATCTTCGTGTCCAAAATATCCTCCAGATTCTTCATCTGCGCCGGAGAAAGCTCATCATCACATACGATTCCAGTCGCCCCGGTTTCATAGAGCATCTCCCTTATTTCTTCAACTTTTCCGGTTCCCACGTAGGTACCAGGGTGTACCTTTGCCCGGTTCTGAATAACCACACCCACAGTCTCCGCTCCTGCCGTCTTCACCAGTTCTTTTAATTCCTCCAGGGAATCTTTTGTATCGTCTTCGTCCTGTTCACTGACTCCGACCAAAATTACACGTTCTGTCTGTATTTCTGTCTCTACCATATATTCCTCTTTCTATCTGGTCTGCAAAAACTGATACTCTCTAAGTGCAGTTTCATCCTCCGGATAATCTTCAACATAGGATGCCATTTTCTCTTTGGCGGAAGCAAAATCTCCTTTATATTCATATGCCAGTATTTCATTTTTCCGCAGTGTCTGTTCATTCTCCACGTCATCTGCCGCAAGAGCTGTCTGAATATAATGAAGTGCCTCATCATATTTACCTTTTTCCAGAAGCATACCGCCAAGACTGCCAAGTGCCGCCGGATTATCCTTATTGGTCTTTACATAGTCCTCATACATGGACTGTGCTTTTTGTGCATCTCCTACTGCCTCATAAACCTGAGCACGATAGAGTATAGCGTCATTACTTTCTAATTCCAGCGCTTTATCCAACTGCTCTGCCGCCTTATCATACTCTCCAAGCAACGCATAAGCCTTTCCCCGCATGGTATAATCCTCAGCTTCTTTGCCTGATACCTGCACCGCTTCTGTCAAATACTCCTTTGCCTGATCCGCATAGCCCGCATCCTTAAGATCCGAATATACCTGAATATACAGGTCATAATTTGTATTGTCATTCTCTACCGCAGAGGTATAATCCGAAAAAGCATTTTCGCTTTGTCCTTCTAATAAGTATAAACTTCCCCGCAGATAATATGCATCAGCATTTTTCTCATCATAATCAATCAGGGCTGTATAGGTGGAAAGGGCACCTTCGGTATCTCCCGCCAAATACTGTGCCTCTGCCTTATAATAACAGATGTCCAATTCCTCCTCACCAATCGTTGCCAGAGACTCATCCAGTGCTTTCTGGAATGCTTCTACCGCATCCTCGTATTTCCCCTCCTGTAAATTGTTGATACCAATCTGACGGTAAGCTCCCTGATTCTCCCTTGCCGTCTTGTCACCACAACCCATAGCGGTTCCCGCGAGCAGTATACCACCAATGAGAATCCCATATATTTTTAATTTTTTACTTTTCATTTTTACATCCTCCAGTTACTCGCCTTATTATAGCAAATCAAACGCAAAAAGGAAACCATCTTTCGATGATTCCCTTTTGCTTAAAGTAGTTTGGAGTATATTTTTACAAAATTAACGTAATTTCCAAATGTCTTTGTTGTACTCTGCAATCGTTCTGTCAGAGGAGAAGAAACCTGCCTTGCTGATGTTTACGAGCATCTTCTTTGCCCATGCTTTTCTGTCTTCATAGTCATTTAACATCTTATCTCTGGTCTCAACATAGCTTTCAAAATCCGGTAAAGTCATGAACCAGTCTTTATTTAACAGCTCATTGTAAAGACGCTCCAGGTTTTCTGCGTTGCCGACTTTCTTTACAGTATCGCTTACGATGAAATCAATAGCACGTTTGATCTTTGCATCAGAGTTATAGTAATCTCTGGAAACATAATCTGCTTTCTCGTAATGCTCAATAACTGCCTCTGAAGACTCACCGAAGATGTAAATGTTATCATCTCCAACAAACTGATGCATTTCCACGTTTGCTCCATCCATTGTTCCAATTGCAACCGCACCGTTTAACATGAATTTCATGTTAGAAGTACCAGATGCTTCTTTGGATGCAAGAGAAATCTGCTCATGGATGTCTGCTGCCGGGATTAATTTCTCAGCCAGTGTTACGTTATAGTTTTCTACCATAACGACCTTTAAGTACGGGCTTACTTCCGGATCATTATCGATAACCTGCTGTAAGCAGAGAATCAGATGAATGATATCTTTTGCGATTACATATGCCGGAGCTGCCTTTGCACCAAAGATAACAGTAATCGGTCTTGCCGGTTTCTTGCCTTCCTTAATTTCAAAATATTTATTGATGACATAGAGTGCATTCATCTGCTGACGTTTGTACTCATGAAGTCTCTTAATCTGGATATCGAATACGGAGTTCTCGTCGATGTCGATATTCTGTGTCTTTTTCAGGTAATTCTTCAATCTTACCTTGTTATCCATCTTTACAGATAATACTTTGTCTAACACTGCATCATCGTTTACATACTGACCCAGTTTTTCCAGTTCCATAGCATCTTCTTTGAATTTCGGTCCAATTAAGGATTCAATCAAAGAAGCCAGTTCCGGATTGCTGTACAGTAACCAGCGACGGAAAGTGATTCCATTCGTCTTGTTGTTGAATTTCTCCGGATATAACTTGTAGAAGTTATTCAACTCGCTGTTCTTTAAGATTTCTGTATGCAGGTAAGCAACACCGTTTACAGAAAATCCGTAATGGATATCGATATGTGCCATATGTACGCAACCGTCTTTGATAATTGCTACGGACTTGTCACGGAATTTCTTGTTTACACGATTATTCAATTCATAAATGATTGGCATTAACTGCGGAACTGCCTTTTCCATGTAACCAATCGGCCATTTTTCCAATGCTTCTGCAAGGATGGTGTGGTTGGTATATGCGCAGGTCTTGGAAACGATATCAATTGCTTCATCCATTTCGATTCCGCGTTCCATCAAAAGACGGATAAGTTCCGGGATAACCATGGTCGGATGGGTATCATTAATCTGAACTACTGCGTAATCAGCCAGATCATGCAGGTTGCAGCCTCTTGCAACTGCCTCATCAAGAATCAGTCTTGCACCGTTGCTTACCATGAAATACTGCTGATATACACGAAGCAGACGTCCCTTGTCATCGCTGTCATCCGGATATAAGAATAAGGTTAAGTTCTTTGCAATATCTTCTTTATCGAAATCGATGCCTTCGCCTACAATGCTCTCATCTACTGTTTCTACATCAAATAAGTGAAGCTTTGTAGTACGGTTGTTATAACCTACTACATCGATATCATATAATCTGGATGTCAAAGTAAAGCCACCAAACTGAATCGGATAAGTAACATCTGTCTTTTTAAGCCAGCTTTCTTTTTCAATCCAAGGATTCTTTGTCTCATTCTGAAGATTGTTCTCAAATACCTGTTTAAACAGTCCGTAATGATAGTTTAATCCTACACCATCACCGTTTAAGCCAAGGCTTGCGATGGAATCAAGGAAACATGCAGCAAGACGTCCAAGTCCACCGTTTCCTAAAGACGGTTCCGGCTCTACTTCTTCTACCTCTGCAAGAGATTTTCCGTTGTCTGCCAGAGTCTTCTTTACTTCATCATATATGCCAAGGTTGATCAGGTTGTTGGATAATAACTTACCAATCAAAAACTCTGCGGAAATGTAGTATAACTTTCTCTTTCCTTCATTGCTTTCCTTTGCGGTAGCCATGTTCTTTGTCATTTCAAGCAGTGCATAGTAAAGTTCTTCGTTAGAACAGTCTGCAATTCCTTTGTTGTATCTGTTTGATACGATTTCTGATAAATTCATCATTGCCCTCCATATTTTATATATTCTCTGTTTTTGTTGCTCATATTTGATTCTGATAGAATTATAACCCGACCTGTCTCTTTTTTCTTGTAATATACCATCCAAAAGTGGTACAATACTATCATATTTAACAGGGAGGTGCCGTCATGAACATTCTGGAATACGAAAATTATCAGGAAAAGAAATCCCACGGAGACGTTCTTTTTCCCTATACTACATATCTTTGCTCTATCCCATTAGACTTTACTTCAGTTCCGGTCCACTGGCATGACGAAATGGAGATTATTTATATAAAGAAGGGAAAAGGGCTTATTACGGTAGATTTAAAGCAGTATCCGGTCTCTGCCGGGAGCATCCTTTTTATCGTCCCGGGACAGCTTCATTCCATTGAGCAATACGAACAGGAAAGTATGGAATATGAAAACATTATCTTCAAGCTGGATATCCTGATTTCCAAGCAGACTGATGCCTGCTCCAGCGATTACTTTCAACCACTTTTGGACGGAAGTCTGTCCATCCCCACGCTTTTTTCACCAGACCATCCCTATTATGCTCCGATTGCTGCCTGTGTGGATGGTGCAGACGAAATCTGCAAAAGCTACCCAAAGGCCTTCGAACTTGCTATCAAAGCCCAGCTCTTTTTGATGTTTCATATTCTTTTCTCCCAGTGCTGCACTGCGGAAGCACCGCACAAGAACCAGAAATCTCTGGAAAAAATGAAGCTTATTATCAAATATGTAGAAAATAATTATATGGATAAGATTTCTATTGCCGATATGGCAGAGGAAGCAGGGCTAAGTCAGTCCCACTTTATGAAATTTTTTAAGAATACCATGGGAACCTCTTTCATCGATTATTTAAATGACTATCGGCTCACCATGGTATCAAGACTTTTGGTTTCCTCGGACTCTTCAATTCTGGATATTGCAGCCGAATCCGGTTTTGACAACCTTTCGTATTTCAACCGGATGTTCAAAAAAAGATTCGGCATGACACCAAGAGAATACCGCAAGAAATTTACAGAAGGCTAAACTTTGCCTTTTTTCTCCTTTGGGGCAAAAATCCATTTTTCATTATTATATAAAAACATCAACACTGCCATCCCGCAGATAATGAGATACCCCAAAATGCTATATCCATCCGGTATCTGCCCAAACAGGAAATAACCGATAATGGCTGTAAAAATAATCTGTGAATAGTCATATACGGAAATCTCCCTTGCCGGAGCATGAAAGTAAGCTGCCGTAATGCAAAACTGTCCGCTGGTGGCTGCCGCCCCGGCAGCAATCAGGCACAAAAACTGCTTAACGCTCATCGGCTCAAAATCCACAAGCATCATCGGAAGTGTCACCAGACAGGAAAATGTTGAAAAGAAAAAAATCACCAATGTGCCATTGCATTTTCGCTGCCCCAACAGCCGCACCATACTATAAGCCGCTCCTGCTGCGATTCCTCCTGCCAATCCGCAAAGAGATGCCGTCAGATTGGTATTGGCAAAGGTCGGCTTGATAATAAACAAACTTCCTAGAAATGCCCCCGCCACAAACAACCCTTGTGGCAAAGTTAAATCCTCTTTTAATATCAGATAAGAAAACAGAATCACAAAAAACGGTGACATCTTATTTAACATATTCGCATCCGACAATACCAGATGATCAATCGCATAAAAATTTCCCAAAATACCGATGGTACCAAACAGTGCTCTAAAAAATAAAAACTTCAGATTTCCTTTTCCCATAACGATTTTTTCCTTCGACCGGAACAGTGTGACTGCTGCCACGCCCACTGCCACCAGGTTTCTGAAAAAACTCTTTTCCACGGAAGGCAAATCTCCAGCAAGCCGCACAAAGGTACTCATCCATGCAAAAGAAAACGCCGAGAGAATAATAAACAATATTCCAAAATTTTTCTTTTTTTCCACAATAATCTCCTCAAACACCTACAGAGACTGTCACTTTTTATTTTGTTTCCAGTAATTTTTCCACACTTGCAAGCTTTACACACACAACGAAGATTTCTGCCGCCATCTTCAAGTCCTCCATGGTTGGGAAAGAAGGTGCAATGCGGATTACAGAATCCTTCGGGTCCTTTCCGTAAGGGAACGGTGCTCCTGCTCCAGTTAAAGTCACGCCTGCTTCTTTTGCCTTTGCCACGATAGATTTTGCACAGCCCTCCAATGCTTCGAAGCAGATAAAGTAACCGCCCTTCGGATTAATCCAGGAACCAATACCAAGTCCTCCCAGTTCTTTCTCGAGAACGCTTTCCACCATCTCAAATTTCGGACGCATAATCGCAGCATGTTTCATCATCTGTTTGTTCACGCCGTCCATATCCTTAAAATAGCGCACATGACGAAGCTGATTTACCTTATCATAACCAATAGTCTGAACAGTGAACTGCTTTTTAATAAAATCAAGATTTGCCTTTGATGCCGCAAGTGCCGCGACACCGCCGCCTGCAAAACTGATTTTTGAGGTGGAGCAGAATTCATAGACCATATCCGGATTTCCAGCTTTTTCGCACTCGCTTATGATATCTAAGATTTCATCCTGGTCATCCTCATATAAATGATGTACCGCATAGGCGTTGTCCCAGAAAATACGAAAATCCTTCGCCTTAGGCTTTAATGCCGCAAATCTTTTTACAGTCTCATCAGAATAGGAAATTCCCTGAGGATTGGAATATTTCGGTATACACCAGATACCCTTTACCGCCTCATCCTCAGAAACATATTTCTCTACCAGATCCATATCCGGTCCTTCACTCGTCATCGGAATATTGATCATCTCAATTCCGAAAAATTCTGTCACCTTAAAGTGTCTGTCATAGCCTGGCACCGGGCACAGGAATTTTACTTTATCCAGTTTACACCACGGAGTACTTCCCATAACGCCGTGTGTCATAGAACGGGAAACGGTATCGTACATAATACTTAAGCTGGCATTTCCATACACTAAAACGTTTTCCGGATTCACGCCCATAAGTCCTGCCATAAAGCGCTTTGCCTCCGAAATGCCGTCCATTCCACCGTAGTTTCTGCAGTCAGTTCCATCCTCGCTGAACAAATCTGAGCTGCCGTTTAAAACATCCATCATCGGCATCGTCATGTCTAATTGCTCCTCAGATGGTTTTCCTCTCGCCATATTAAGGGAAAGCCCTCTTTTCTGCCACTCCTTGTAAGCTGCCTCCAAGCTTTCTTTTTCTTTTAATAATTCTTCCTTTGTCATTTCCTGATATGACTGCATAATTTACTCCTCCTGTGCTTTCCTGCACGCTGTTTTTCTATTCTTCAGATGCTTCGGCTAACTCCCGGAGCATCTGCAAATGAGCTTTTACTTCTTTCTCGTAACCGATGTCTGTCGGATGGTAAAATGTGATATCTTCCATGCCATCCGGTAAATACTGCTGCTTTACATAATGATTCGGATAGGAATGTGCATATTTATATCCCACACCATGTCCCAGCTTTCCGGCTGATTTATAGTGGGCATCCTGTAAATGTACCGGAACCGGACCAGTCTTGTGCGTCTTTACATATTCCATCGCCTCATTCAATGCCATATGAGACGCATTGCTCTTTGGCGCACTCGCCACATACGAGACTGCCTCCGCCAAAATAATCTGTGCCTCCGGCATTCCAATGCGCTCCACCGCTGTCGCTGCAGATGCCGCCACATTTAAGGCGTTTGGATCAGCAAGTCCCACATCCTCCGCCGCACAAATCATGATTCTGCGCGAGATAAAACGGATATCCTCTCCTGCATAAAGCATTCTCGCCAGATAGTAAAGTGCTGCATCCGGGTCAGATCCGCGCATACTTTTGATAAATGCGGAAACCGTATCATAGTGATTGTCCCCGCTCTTGTCATAGCGCACTACCCTCTTCTGGATACATTCCTCAGCAACCGCAAGAGTGATATGTATCTTTCCGTCTTCACTGCGCTCCGTGGTCAAAATGCCAAGTTCAATCGCAGTAAGTGCTGCCCTTGCATCTCCATTTGCCATATCTGCCAGAAATTCCAATGCATCCGCATCAATCTCGGCATCATAGGCACCCATGCCCTTTTCCTTATCGGTAATGGCACGGTTTATAAGTGTCTTGATATCTTCCTTTCCAAGTGCACGAAGTTCAAAAATAATAGAACGGGATAAAAGCGCCCCATTCACTTCAAAATACGGATTTTCGGTCGTGGCACCAATCAGTATAATCGTTCCATCCTCCACAAACGGAAGCAGATAGTCCTGCTGTCCCTTGTTAAAACGGTGAATCTCATCAATGAAAAGTATGGTCTTTTTCCCATACATTCCCTGATTTTCCTTCGCTTTGGTAACTACCTCCTCCATATCCTTTTTCCCGGCACTGGTAGCATTAATCTGCATAAACTCTGCACTGGTGGTATGGGCGATAACTTTCGCAAGCGTCGTCTTTCCCGTTCCCGGAGGACCATAAAAGATGATTGAGCTTAATTTGTCCGCTTTAATTGCCCGGTATAACAGCTTATCCTTTCCTATGATATGCTGCTGCCCAACAACCTCCTCTAAGGACGTCGGCCGTAACCTGCTTGCTAATGGAGATTCTTTTTCCATGTTCTGCTCTCTCATATAATCGAATAAATCCATATTTTCCCTCTTATGCGTACATATGTCTGCTTACGGCTGACACTATGGTCAAAAAAATATCACTCTCCTTAAGATACGCCACTTTTTTCGTCTTTACAATAGGAAAATATATTTTCTACGATATGACGATAATTATTCTAAAATCAATTCATCTACTGTAACAAATTCATAACCATCCTGTTTCATTTTGTCAATCAGATCCAACGCCGCCGTCACACTGGTCGCATAGGCATCGTGCATCAAAATAATCTCGCCATCCTTCGCCTTGCCCAGCACCTTGCTCTCAATACTAGCTACATTCTGTACTTCCCAGTCTCTGGTATCAATATCCCACAATGTTACAATCATATTCATGTCTTTATCCACATTGTCCTTGACACTTCCAAAAGGTGGACGCAAAAATTCCGGGTATTCCCCGGTCACTTTATAAATGGCATCATTCGTCCTTTTTATCTGGTCACATGCATCCGACTCGCACATGGCGCCAAGATTTACATGGTCGTAGGAATGGTTTCCGATCAAATGGCCTTCTTCATACATTCGCTTTACGATATCCGGGTAAAGCTCTACCTGCTCCCCTAATAGGAAAAAGGTCGCTTTAACGTTCCTGTCCTTTAACCCATCCAATAATTTTTCCGTATACTCCGGATTTGGCCCATCATCAAATGTGAGCGCTACCCGCTTTACTTCACATTCTTCCATACTACTCTCTTTTCCTGTCTCAATTGCAGAATCCAAACAATGCTGTTGCAAAATCAGACATAATAAAAATACTGCCATCACGCAGTCAAAAAAAATAACAATCCGAACCCGTTTCATAAAAAAGTCCCGCTTTCCCTGTCTTCCTTATCTTATGACAAAGGGAATGTACATCATGCAGGATTTTTTTTAAAGCAACCGTGACGTGATACGCTTTGCGAATCTCGCTCTGATTAGCGGTCGTCATAACAAAAAGGGCATTTCTGATTGTCACCAACCAAAACACCCTTTTTTTGTCTTATTCTTCCTGAAGTGTAAATGTTCCAAGCATTTCTTCAAGTGCTATTTCTGCCTCCTCCGGCATACCTACATAGCCGCCTATCTCAACAAGAAGTGTGCCTTCCTCCACCGGAATGGCATCATACGCAAAAGCCTGCGTGACACCGTCTTCCTCTTTTTCATAGTGTACTAACTTTACTTCTATGGAATCTGCAAAATAGGCATCCTCCACGACCACTCCATCGATACCGGACTGAAGTGCCAGCCCCTCAGCTAATGTCTGCGCATCCATATCTGAATAAAGCTGAACGCCAATATATATCGGAGCCGCCAATGCCTCCGGGGTATTGTAAAAATACTCGTCAGTTCCTTCCTCCTCTTTTAACACAAATATAGTCGGATCCCACTCCATCGAATAACCGAGTGAACTGCTGTTTATCTGTTTTCCTGCATCCTCCGACGGATACTCATAAACTTCCTGTTCCTCTGTAGCAGTCTCGTTTTCCTCACTGCTTTCTAATGTTTCCTCTGTCGTGTCGACTGTATCCTGTACCTCTGTCTTTTCCTTTACATCATTACCAGTTTCATTTTTCGTACCGCAGGCCGCAAACAGGCAGATACTCATGCCAGCCACCAATAACACCATTCTTTTTTTCATTTGCTTTCCCTCCTATTACATTTATTAAAAGTCCCGTGTGTAAATAATTTTTAAAGCTCAATGGATGCCACTTTTACCGGTCTGGCTTCACTTACCGTATATTCAATGTTTTCTTTTTCCAACTGGTCAAGAAAAGCTTTTAAATAAATATCCTCTTGCCAATCCTGCATAAAAGCCAGATGGAATTTTCCATTGACAGCATTCATTTCAATCAGAATACTGTTATCCGCTATGTCAAGAATCGTATCAATGCCTTTCACATATTTTTCAGCTGCACCTATGTTTGCCTTTCCGACATAGCTGACCTTAAACGTATCAAACCCCAGACAGGATTCCACAATCTGCTGTATCATCTGACGTTTACCTTCCAAAGTGGGAACCGTCCCCAAACGGGCAATTAATTTCAAATTGCCCCGTACTGACTGCCAGATATTTTCATCCTGCCCCTGTAATATAATCATTCCGCGAAAACAGGTAATCTGGTCAGTGATACTTTTTGCTCGCATGGCATCCTTATATTCCAAAAACAGTTGTGTAACCAGACTGTGATGCGCCTGCATGGCTTTCAGCGTCTTTCGGATATTCATAGCCATCGAGCAGACAATCGGCTTCTCTGTCTCCTTATGAATTTCTGCAATTGCCCTGGACATTAGAACGGCAACTGCAACGGCAGGACTTGCTTCATTTCTCTGATTATATTTCATAAAAGAATCCTCAGGTATCAAAATCTCATACCATGTAGGATTTCCCGGTGTACACACCCCTCCTGTACGAAGATTAAAGGCTGGTTTTCTGGTGTATTTGCCCACCGCTTTAATTGATTCATCAACCGATTCCGGATAAGGATCTATAATTTCTTCTTCCGGTATCTTCTCCCCGCTTAGACGAATCCCTTCTGAACTTAATGCACTGTCATACCGTTCCTTGCAGTAATAATAAATTACAGTGCGAAAAAGCGGCATGACTCCGGCAACATCTGCCAATCCGTGAAATACATCAAGGCAAAAGTGGTTCTCCCACCAGGAAAAAGCCAGTAAATGTTCATTAGACACCGCTCCTCCAAGGGCAACAGGCTCGTTCGTATGCAAGACCACAACATCCTTTGTATTTTCTTCCAAAAACAGTTTTTCATCTTTTGTTACCACTTTGACACAAAAATACGGATATCTTGCAATACTATGTTTTACAGCATTCACGAACATATCTCCATCGATTTCGTCTTTCATCTTAACAATAAGACGTATATTATAAGACTGTTCTTTCGACGCACCATAATAATAAGGAACTGCAGAAACAATTTTTTCCATAAAAAACCCTTACCTTTCTAATATATCGCTTATTAGGGAAGCTGTGTTCCCGGAAGGTTTCTCTCAAAAAATCCTGTCATCTTATAGGAAATTCCTTCCCTGTCCAAAACATTACAAAAAGCCTCAAAATATCCCTTATTACTTACAACCTGATGGAAGCAAACAAAAAATTTTCCATTGATTGCATTAATTTCTACGTTTAAATGACCATTCGTTATAGAATATAACGACTTAATATAAGGTGCAAGGCTTCCCCAGTCAGATTTTCCTGCATAGCTTACATTATAGGTATCTTTTACTGCTCCGATAAATTTACCATTTTCCCTGCAGAATTCTCTCTTTTGTGCCAATGTAGGAAAGCTGTCAATTTTTTTATGATACTCCATCAGATTTCTTAAGTCATATCTCGCATTTTCAGGCTGAGACTGTAACATGACCATGCCCCTCGTAACTGTCCCAAGCATATCCGTTGGCCATTTCGCCATTTCGCGTGTATATTTCAAATGTAGTGTTCTGGTCAAATCTTTATAAGAATCCTGGCAGCCGACCTGAGCCTGGAAATTATGCGCCATACCACAGGTAATAACCGGAATTTCTTTATCTAACAAAGAATTTAACGCTTGAAACATAAAAACAGAGACAATCGTTGCAGGACTTGAATCATTTTCTCTGACATAATCCATAAATTCCGACTGTTCAATCTCCATACAATAATATCCATTCCCGGAAACCTCAGGATTCTGCGCCGCCTCCCGGTAATCCTGTGACAGGAAATAACCCGAACCACCACTGTACTGCATAAATGGCTCTGCATTCTTAAGATCCTCCGGTTGTGGAAATGCCGTCTCTCCCGGTAACAACGCTGAATCCGGCAGTCGAATGCCTTCCGGGTCAAGAGATTCCCCATATTTTTCTGTAAGATACAGATACAGGACAGTTTTTATCCACGGTACCATCCCACTTGCCCCGGCTATACTATGGCTCACATTGAAAAAAATGAATTTTCCCATATAGTCAATAGAGACCATGTGCCCATTCACTTCTTCTGAACCCAGTGAAAAATTTGGTTCTCTTGTTTTATATACGACAATCGGACGGTCATTTTGTTTCAATTCATACTTTTCATCACTTACAGTCACATAAACAGAAAAATAGGGATATCTTTTCACCGCAGTATTAGCCGCCTTTGACAGCAGTACACCATCTGCTTCCTCTTCTAATTCTATCCTTATTCTACAGTTATATGGACGGTCATATAATAAATAACTTTCTGGTTGATAAGTTCTCATTTCTTTTACCCTTTTCTCTTATCCGGCTTATTTTACACAGTATCCGAAGCACTATTGTACATTGACGCATACAATCCCTTTTTCGCAAGAAGTTCTTCATGGGAACCGACCTCTTTAATATCGCCATCCACCATGAAAATAATGGCATCCGCATTACGGATCGTAAACAACCTGTGGGCAATGATAAAACTGGTACGGTTCTCCATCATCTTTTCCATTGCCTGTGTAATAAGTAGCTCTGTCTTTGTATCCACCTGCGATGTTGCCTCATCCAGAATAAGAATCTGCGGATCGGCAAGTACAACTCTTGCAATTGCAATAAGCTGTTTCTCGCCTGCCGACAGAGCAGAGTTCTCTTCACTGATATGTGTGTCATATCCTTCCGGCAGTTTATTAATAAAGCTGTCGCACTGTACTGTTTTTGCAGCCTCAATAATTTCTTCTCTCGTTGCATCCGGTTTTCCATAGCCGATATTTTCGGCAATCGTTCCATCAAAAATCCACGTTTCCTGCAATACCATGCCAAATGCACTTCTCAAATTGTCTTTTGATAAATCTGCAATATTTTTCCCATCCAGATATATCCTGCCGCCATTGATATCATAAAAGCGCATAAGCAGATTGATAAGAGTAGTTTTTCCTGCTCCTGACGGACCTACAACAGCCATCGTCATACCCGGTTTTGCAGTCAGTGATACATCCTGCATCAGTGTCTTCTCCGGTACATATCCAAACTTTACATGTTCAAAACGTACTTCTCCTTTAATTTCTTCAGGTACGATTTTATCAGCAGGTATCTCCTTTGCCATCTCTTCCTCGTCCAAAAATTCATAGATTCTCTCTAATGCAGAAATACCATTCTGCAACATATTGAAAGAGTTCGCAAGAGAAGAAAGTGGCGAGCTTACCATATTTCCATAAATCAGGAAAGCCTGAAAACCGCCAAGTGTAAGTGTTCCCTTCACTAACATATATCCACCGACCACGCACAGAATAATATAAGAAATGTTGCTTGCAAACATACTGATAGGTAGCATAAAACCGGCGATAAATCTCGACTTCACATAGGAATCGCAAACCTCCTGGTTAAGTTTATTGAATAAATCCGATTTTTCTTTTTCACATCCATAAGCCTTTACAACCATATGATTCGTAAAAGTATCCAGTACTGCTGCATTTAAGTCACCCATAGCTATCTGCTGTCTTTTAAACTCCTTTTTTGATTTTTTTGAGATAAAAGAAGTCATAATGAAACTAAGAGGAAGCGTAACAAGATAAATGACAGCAAGAAGCGGATTGGTCATGACCATCAAAATTACAACGCCAAATAATTGTACGAACTGCCCTATCATAGAAGGAACCGTTGACTCAATACTGTTTGAAAGTGTCATCATATCTGTCGTGATTCTCGAAAGGATGTCTCCAGCCGGATGTGTGTCCAGATACTGAAAAGTGAGTCTGTTTAACTTTTTCTGTGCCTTATTCCGAAGCTTTAAAATCAAATTTTGCGAGATTTTCACCATATTACGGTTTATCATACCGTCTGCACCATTACCTACCAGGTACAAAATGAGTAAAATGACACACTGTTGCACCATAAAGCCGGCTTCAAAATTTCCTGTTTCCACACTTCTTGCCAAAAAATCCGTAATATTTCCGGCTAATTTTGGTGCATAGGAGATGCAGATTTTTGAAACAATAATAATGAGTACCGAAAAAAGCAATAGTGTTCTATTCTGCTCTATATCCGTTAAAACACGTTTTAGCACAGGGGATTTTGCTTTTCTTTTTTTCTCGCCTGCCATTTACATTCCCTCCTTTTCTACATAACACTGTGTCTTGTAAATCTCCTGATACTCTTTGCAATTTTCAAGAAGTTCCTTATGGGTTCCCTTTCCGGCAATACGTCCCCTGTCAAGAACGATAATCTGATCCGCATCCACAATCGTACTGATTTTCTGAGCCACCATAAGCACTGTTTTTCCTTTAAGCATTTCCTTTATTTTCTTTCTTGCACTTGCCTCTGTTTTTGCATCAAGAGCAGAAAATGTATCATCAAAAATGTAAATAGCTGCGTCTTTTGCCAAAGTACGCGCCAGAGACAAACGTTGTCTCTGCCCACCTGACAGATTCATTCCTCCTTGTGACATTTCACTCTCCAGACCATTTGGAAGTTTTTCAAGAACCTGTGTAAACTCTGAAGCATCACATGCCGCTTCTACTCTCTCTTTTGAGCAAGCAGCATTGTAGGAAACAATATTGTTATACACCGTATCCTGGAAAATCATCGGTTTCTGAGTCGCATAGGAAATACGACTCCTAAGATAATCTACATCGTAATCCCGTATGCTCTTCCCATCAATCAAAATCTCTCCAAAAGTCATTTCATAAAGTCTTAAGATAAGATTCATAATGGTTGTCTTTCCACTTCCAGTCGTTCCAATAATCGCCGTTGTTTTCCCAGACATTGCCGTAAAGCTAATATCAGCAATTACATCTGTTGCACCAGAATAACCAAAAATAACATGTTTAAATTCAACCTCTCCCTCTGTTATTCCATTGGCACAAAGGACAGGCTCATACTTTGTCACGGTCTTTTGTTTTTCCTCCGGTTCATAATCAAGAAGTTCTTTGATACGTCTTCCTGAAACTGCAGCCTTCGGAATCATATTAATAAGGATAGGTACCGCAGCAAGACTTCCAATAAAATATGTAAGATATTGAAAAATAACAAGCAGATCACTAATGGACGCCATTCCTGCCTGCAATTGCTTTGAACCAATAAAATATATCACTACAACTGCCCAGTTCATAATAACAAGTGAAAGTGGTGCCAGAAAATTTATCTTTGAGTTTGCATAAATGGATGCATTATATGCATCTTCATTGGCTCCTGCCAATTTTTTCTCTTCAAGTTCCTCATTTCTAAATGCGCGGACGGAACGAACACCGCTTAATTTTTCTTTAACAAGCAGACTGATGCGGTCCACCTTACATTGAAGAGCCTCAAAAGCGTCGCTTGATTTTGCACCAAAATATACCAACAGAAAAATAGTAAAAATAAACGTCACAAAAAGTACGGAAAACAGTGTCACATTTACTCTGAATACTAAAATCATAATACAAACAATCAAAATCGGAAGCATCAGGCATGAACGCAGGAAATTAATCAGCAGAATCTGAATCTGCACACAATCAGCACTTGTTCTTGTCATCAAAGTTGATATTCCAAACTCATTATATTCCTGAGCTGAGAATGAAAGGACCTTATGAAAACAGTCATTTCGAAGAGCCGTGGTAACTCCTGCTACAATTTTTGCACTAAGATACGAGGTTGCTACCGTACAGACTCCTGCTAACAGTGTAAAAACAAGCATCCTGATTCCGGCATGCAGAATATAGTCAAAATTTCCCTCAACAACGCCAAAGTCAATTATTCTTTGCATTTCACCGATAATTAAGAAGGTCTGTATTACCATTTGTGCAGCAACTATGGCAATGTTCCCTATAATCTCGCCTATATATTTTTTTAGATAACGTTTCAGTATACTAATCACTTTATCCCTCCATTATTCCTTGATGTTTATTCCTTTTCTAGCATTAGCGACTCCTCTCAAATTAGACAATGTCACATCCAGCGGTTTTTTAAACTCACTTTCCTCCATCGCCTTTCCTGTCATAATTTTTTTAAACAAATCTGTCAAATATTTACAATTTACAGGCACACCATACTGCCTCTCAACAATTCGGAATATTTTATTCTCTGAGGCAAGTTCATCGTTATAATCCTTTAAAAAATAGGTTGTAAAATACGAAAATTTCTGATCTGTATGTGTGACTAAAGGAACAATTTCGGCTTTTTTGACAACTACCTGATCTGCTGTTTTTTCAAGCAGAATTTCTGCCATACCGCCAAGCATTGTTCCCTGTTTTACCTGACAGGAAATATAATTTCCAAGCGAATAAATACATGGCACATTCCTCCCGTCAGTTGTTTGGATTACTTCTTTTGGCTGTATTACATGAGGATGCGTTCCGATAATCAGATTGGCACCGCACTCAGCAAAGAATTTTGCCCACTTTTTCTGTGACCGGATTGGCTCATATAAATATTCACATCCCCAATGAGGCATCACCAGAACAAAATCCGCTTTTCTTTTTGCTTCTTTTATCTGCTCACGTATCATTTTCTTACGGTTCTTTTTCATAACATCTATACAATACGGGGCATCGGAAGGAATTCTTTTAAAATTCAACTTTTCTGTATAATTTAAAATAGCAATCCGGATTCCGTTCCTTGTCACAACGCGAATCTTTTTCTGGTCTTCTCTGCTGTCATGGATTCCTGTAACGGTAATGTCCGGATATTTTGTTCTCCAGAACTTAACTGTAGACTGCAGTACAGCATTTCCTTTATCCAATGTATGATTGGAAGCATGCGTGACAACCGAAAAACCGGCTGCTGCCACTGCATCTCCCACCTCCTTGGGACTCCCGAAGGCCGGAAACGAACTGACCATTGAGTGCTGTGGAACAAGCATGGTCTCCTGATTTATGATTGCAATATCTGCTCCTTTGATTTCATCTGTAATATGAGCAAACATGCCATCGAAACAGTATTTTCCTTCTTCACTTCCTGCTGCTTTATACAGCTCCTTATGTATCAGGTTATCCCCAAAAGCAATCATTCTGACTGTCTGTGCCATTTTTTCACCTCTTTCACCAGCTTATAAATACAGGAAGTTTTGTCTGATTTACTGTTTTTCCATTCTTCAGGCTTCTGCTAAATAAAGAATCTCTGTATCCTTCTTCTTTATACTCAACTCCTGATAACGAAATCCCGAATTTTTCAAGTTCCCGGTGCACAAATGTTTCAAACTCTTTCCTGTCAAAATCCTGAATCGGCTCTACAAACAGCAACAAACCTTTATCTTCTGCCTTTCCCTGAAACAAACGGATTCTTATGGAATGCTGCGTTTCATAAGCTTCTATGATGTCTGTCAGGTCAGAAGCGTAGAGTGTCTTGCCGCCAATAACTACCTTATCTCCACTCTTGCAGATAAATTCTATATTTCTGGAACCATCCGGATTTATGGTAAGCTTGACAATATCATGGATATTATATCGGTAAAATCCGGAATACGAAGTCATAACAAGCTCATATTTTTCACCGTCACGTGTATCCTTAAGAAGAACCGGATCTTTTTGCCCTATCGGAAGAAATTCATAAAAATAACCGAAAGTCGTTAATAATCCGCCTGCCTGATCCGGATGCATCGGAATATTGTATTTTCCTTCACTGGCACCATAACCCCAGTCGAAATACATGGTCTTTTCAGGGAAAATAGGCTTAACCTCCTGTAAAGTCCTTCCTACGCTTGCGGAAAGCCAACAACCAACGAAATCAAACTCCGGCCAGATATCAGAAATGCCAAGCTTTCCTTTTTCTTTATAAATGGTTTCAAGCCAATCTGCCCTGGCAGGATTTGGCTTCCATGTTTTTAATAATTCTGTTTCCAGATTCCGGGGAATTTCAATTGAAAAACTTCCTGTACGAATATCATTTAAATATCGTTCCGGTTCTTTATTCAAATTCTTGAACAGAACATTTACATGGGCGACATTATTGCAAAACAGAGCACTGACATTCTCACATGAAATTCCATATAACAATGTCAAATAATCTATAGCTTCCGTACCAAGGTTAGAAGTAGATATTACAGCAGAAGGAAGCGGCATTTTGCCCGCCATTCCTTTCTCTGAGCCTCCACTCTTAGTGGACTGCCCTGATGCAGAACCAACCGGAATTCCACCTTCTGTTGTTCCATAAACTGCAGAATTCATAATTGCGAACACTTTATAATCCGGATTTGCAATCTTTGGATAGGCTTTCCCAATTTCGAACATTCTGACATTGCTGACAATCTTTTTCACAAGACCGCCTTTTTGGCTTTCCGGAATATATTTAGACGTTCCGGTGGTTCCGGATGTATTTAAAAATACAGCCGGTTTACCGGGAAAAAGAATATTTTCCTCTCCCCTTTTCATTCTCTCAATCATATCATAATAATCAGCAAATTCCGTAATCGGTACATTCTTCTGAAATTCCTCCACTGAATGTATATCTGAAAAATGATATTTTCTACCATACTCACTGTCCTTGGCAAAGTTAAGGATGTCCATAAGGACAGTATTCTGCGATTCTTCGATATGGCTTGCTTCTTCCTGTATGCGAGCCGATAATTCCTGCAGATCCATCTTCTCAAATTCTTCCAAAAGACCTGTTTTCTCCATATATACCCTCCATTACATCTCTCTATTTAACAACCTCTACACTGTAATCTGTAAGTCCAAAGAAAAATTTACGCTGCATTTCATTGTTTATGACACGCACTGGTTTTAGCTGACCGGAAGCTACTCCTTTGCTGAGCATCAGGTCACGGTACAACATATAGGTATCCGGTTCAAGAATATTTAATTTTGTTGCACCGCATATTCCTCTTTTAACCTTATCACCCATGGACGGATTGGCCGCCGCCAGATTCTGTTCCAGCACATATCGTATTTCCTTAGGTCTGACATCAGACGGAAGATTGTCAATCTCCATGAAATAAAGATATCTTACCGGAGAAGCATCCAGATCCGGATACATGGAAAAATCAATTAAATCAAATCCCAGTTCTTTTGCCGTATTTTCTGCTGCTACCCTAAGTGCAACCTCTGTTGTCTTTTCTCCCATGATGCTTACATTCTGGTCAATGCGGAACAAAAATTCTATGGTCGGTGTATCATTATATTTTCCTGCCACATGAATGGCATCACGCATACGATAACGGTAAAATCCGGAGCAGTTTGTAATAAGTATCTCATAATCTTTTCCCACTTCCAGCTTGTCCATAGTCACAATCTGTGAGAAATCTTCTCCGGCATCAAGCGGCAGAAATTCATAAAATACACTATCCGGTACCAGCACTGCATCATCACGATCCAAATCATATGGAACTGAGAAAAGTCCTTCTGATGCTGTAAGCCCCATTCTCAGCTGCTTAATACTGTCTCCTGTGTACTTCTCACTGATTTTCTCTGCATAAGTCTTAAAACCACCTGTTCCAACTCCCATGATATAACGCATATTCGGCCAGACTTTCGGGACAAACGGTTCATCGAATCCCTGTTCAAATATTTCCCGCAGTTCTTTCGCACGCTCAGGCTGAGGTTCTATCTTTGCAAGCAGGCTCTTTCTTACATCACTTGACATTTTAATTGAAGGGTCTATCGTTCCCGTCTCAATATCATTAACAAGAATCTCCCAGTTTTTCTCAATATATCTAATAAGTTCCAAAAAGAAACTAAAGAAAGAAGCTCCTGCACTCGTTATATTTTTATCCATTAATCCAAATCTCGCATGCAGATATCTGGTATTGGTATCCGGCTCAGGATAAGCCGCCTCATCAGGTGAAGTAAAAAACATAGGCAGATAATCCCGATACTGCAAAGAAAGTTTTACAGATAAAGCCCCATAGCTTGCCCCACATTTTAAAGAGCCAACGTGTGCTGCCGATTCCGTTAAAGACATACTTCTTCCGTCAAACCATGTATCACCAAGTTTTTCTTCCAGTAACCCATATATGTATTTTGTAAGATAACGATTCGAAATTTCAATGGAGTTATCTGACATTGGAAGACGTTTCGGATTTCCCATTGTTCCTGAAGATTTATTATAGTGGTTAATCGGATACGCACAGATGAGATTTTCCTCTGATTCTTCTGTCATTCGCCAAATGTACTCCGAATAATCGTCATACATGGAAACGGGCACTTTTTTCTGAAATTCTTCAACTGAATGAATATTGGCAAAATCACATTTTTTTCCATACTCTGTGCATTTGTTATCTTCCAGAATATGCATCAATAATTCTGTATTATATTTCATAGGGTCTTTTGTCATTTTGTTCAAATTCTCTAAAACTGTTTTACCCTGTACTGCTTTTTGGTAATTTCCCTGTCCTGCCGGTGACAGTTTTTCTAAATCAAGGCTCATTGAATACCTCCCACATCACTTTTCTATCGTCAGAATATCACAAAAACCAGTTGCCTCAAAAATTTCCATAATAAGGTCATTTGCATTCCGTATTACCATACTGCCCTTTTGACTATTCATCTTTTTCTGAAACACCAAAAGGGATCTGAGCCCACTGCTGGAAATATATCTCAATTTTTCAAAATCAAACACAAGGCTTTCTGCATTTTCCAGGCATTCTCCCAGGGTGCTTTCCAGTTCAGGTGAGGTATTTGTATCTAAACGTCCCTCTAATTCCACTAACAGCTTGCCATCTTCTTTTTTCATATCAATTTTCATATAATTTTTCTCCTTTTTTACTTTATTTGAAAAACCCATCTTATTAAGCTCTTTTTAATCATGGTAACAGTCATATATTCTTCCTAATCCGAAGAATATTCTGTCCATTCTTATATTCATAGAAAATATCATTCATACTCTTTTTGACCATATAAATACCCAAACCTCCAATCGACCGTTCCTCTGCAGAAAGTGAAATGTCTGGATCTTCCTTAGCCAATGGATCATAGGGCACACCATGGTCAATAAAAGTAATAACCACTGCAACCGGATTTTCCTGAGTTTCCATTCGAATTGTCACCAAACCCACATCCGGTTCATAGGCGTAACTGGCGATATTAACGAACAGTTCCTCCACGGCCACATCAATCTGCATCTGCTCCTTCACTGGACATTTTCTTTCTTCCAGATACCTTTCAACAAAAGCAAGAACCTCGTTTAGATTCTCTGTTTTTGCTTCCACCACTAATTCATCCATCACTTTCCACCTCCCCGAAAAGCGCCGCCCCTTATTCTTTCAATTATAAAGCATATCGCTCAAAAGTCAATACAATCGTCGTGAACAACGCAAAAATTGGAATGAATCACATTCTTTTACTGTTATTTTCTGAATTTTCTGTCATTTTTTATACTTTAGGTGCTATACATCTCCAAAAAATGTCAATCCCATCATGGTAATATCATCAAACTGTGATGCCTCACCGACAAATGCATCAATCTCTCTCTTTACTTCAGCAAGCAGTTCCCGTGGCGCTGCCTCTTTATTTTTGTTTAGAGCTGCAAGCATTCGGTCTGTACCAAATAACTCCTCATCTCCATTTGTTGCTTCCGGCACACCGTCCGTATATACATAAAGACTATCTCCAGGGTGAAGTTCAAATTCATGCTCCTGGAAGCTCATTCCCTCCATAATAGCTACCGCAGGGGAATGTCTATAGCGCACAATCTCGTATGCACCGCCTTTTCGCCTTATTACTGGATGCTCATGTCCTGCATTCGCAGCAATGCCTTTTCCGGTGGATATTTCCAGAATTCCAAGCC
Source organism: uncultured Lachnospiraceae bacterium (assembly GCA_945868305.1). Classification (GTDB taxonomy): domain Bacteria; phylum Bacillota; class Clostridia; order Lachnospirales; family Lachnospiraceae; genus Roseburia_D. The sequence goes on from CAMBKU010000008.1 coordinate 47,743, forward strand.
ATACCGTCACAAACAGTTCCGCTTCATTTCCCTCACAGAGCTGCTCATTTACATTTGACAAAATCTCTGCCGGACTATCACCCACTTGCGCTCTGTTTTTAATCAGTGTTTTTGCAATGACCATAAATAATGCTGCGGGAACACCTTTTCCAGATACATCTGCCATAACCAGTGCCAAATGATTTTCATCCACAAGGAAGAAATCATAGAAATCTCCCCCTACCTCCTTCGCCGGCGTCATGGTTGCATAGATGTCAAATTCCTTTCTGTCCGGAAACGGTGGAAAAATGCTTGGCAGCATATCTGCCTGTATCTGTGTCGCAAGGGCAAGTTCCGTACCAATGCGCTCCTTTTCCTTCGTTTCCACTATCAGATTTTTCATATAATTCTTCAAATCGGATGCCATTGTAATAAGGGATTCCGAAAGTTCCTGCATCTCATCTGCTGACCAAACCCCTGGATTTTCAAAAAGGATATTCTCCGGATCTTTCTGTCCGTGACTGCTTTCCACAAAATTCTTTGCCGATGTCTGTATCCTCGAAATCGGAGTGATGATCCTTTTTCCCAGCCATTGATAAATTCCTGTCAAAAATACAGTAACCAGCACAAGCAATCCGATTAGCAATGTCATAATGTAACGTATCAGTACGCTCCTTATCTCATTCATCGAAATATCCACCGCCAGAATTGCTATGGGATCGCCGTTTGAATTTACTACCGGTACTAGCCCTGTATAATCATATCCAAATTCTGTCTTATTGCTGAAATAAGTAATCTTGTCACTATCACCGCTCATTCTTTTCAGGTAAATTTCCGCCACTTCAGAAGAATACGCACTTCCTGTCAGTTCCCCGAGCATCATAAGTGTTTCTTTCTCATACTTTTTCTCATATGCCGTTGTGCCTGCCATAACATTTATCATATTATCATGGTCATCCATATCTAACGGTTTTACGATATAGATAAATTCAATTTCATAATTTTCCTTGATACGGTCAAGAACATCCTGTGTCTTCTCATATTTTTCAGATTTTTCACCTGTCTTGATACACGTCTCCAGATCGTCCCCGTCAATCTCCGTCAATGTATACCGCAATATGCCGTCCATATACGTCTCGTACTTATCAAGCATCCCCCGGCCATAAATGACCGCACCAAGTGTTCCTATAAGAAAGCTCAAAAACACAATAAAAGTCGCACAACCAGCCAAAACCTTTCTGCCAAGCGGGTGCTTATATTTCTTTTCTTTGGTTTTCATCCTTAATCTCCTTTCTGTTAAGCAAATAATGCAAAAATCCGAGTCCAGCTATACCGGCACAAAAGCCACCCGTTACTGCTCTAAACTGCGTGGCCGTCATCAGCCTTCCAAACACCACAGGCCCCAGCGATTCTCCGATATTTTCGGAAAAATTATAAATACCCATTGATTTGTCTTCGCCATACTTTTTTACCTTATCGAGACTTAAAAAATATTTCTGCTGCACCGGTTTTCCGTAAGAAGCCCCCAATCCCATAAAAAGGAGGGCAGCAACCATTCCCACCATATTTTGCAAAGCCACAAACACTGCCAGTGCTGCAATATTCATACCAAGCGCTACATACATCGCACAACTTCCGAATTTCTTTGTAGCCCGTTTCATCATCCCGTTCGTGCAGAGCACTGCCACTTCCGAATACAGCATAATAAGGAGTGAGCAGATGGTTTCACTATAGCCCTGCTCGCCACAGTAAAGGGGTACAAAATAAAACACAAAACTTCCAAAAATAATGTAAGTATTCTGTATCAATACAACAAAACTGAATACTGGTCTGCTAAATACGAAACGGCCCGCAGATATTCCTGACGTATTCACTTTTTGTTTTTCTTCTTCCCGTTCTTCTGATACTCCGAGCATTTCCTCCATCTTTGGCATCATATATCTTGTCAACACCAGAATAAGAAACCACGTCAGTGCAACAATAAAAAACACAAACCTCTGTCCCAGTGAAACCGCTAGCACAGAACCCATCAGCATACCAAAATTAATGCCAGACAGATATGCACCGTTGTAAACCGAAAGCCCCCATGTACGGCTCACCTCGCCCCTAATATATGTAAGCATCACATATACAGCATTGGTAATCAGTCCTACACCTATCCCATCAAGTATCAGACCAATACAAATGGTATAAAAATTCGGTAAAAGGTAAATCAAAAGATTTCCCGCAAGGGAACATAGTGCGGAAAACGCCATAGTTTTTCGTATACCATATTTTCTTACCAGATTTGCACAAAACAGTGACATTATTCCAATAATAAAAATGTTAACTGTAATCGGCAGTGCTCCTGCCAATTCCCGTATTTCCTCCCGAAAAATATCGGTTCTGCGCATCAGATATACTGGCAGAAAGGTTGCCGTCATATTATAGGCAGCAAATACCACAAATATCAAAAGCCTGATCAGATGTCCGGGCATAATATCTCTTTCTCCATCTGATCTGTTTTTCCTGTAAAATTCATAATTATTTGCAAACGCCATCACTTCCACCGATACAAGCCAGACCAGCATCAGTAGAACAACGATCGACATCAGGATCTTTCGCATCAGAGCACGCAACGTATCTGTGAGCACATAGGTCTCTACGCCCACCTCTACCGCTCCACAGATTTTCTCCGCATCATCATATACCGGTACCTTAACAGACAGATATGTACCGGAAATATTAGCAATTTTCTGATTCCACACGGAATTGCCCGTCTCATAAACCTTCTGCAATTCCTCCCACTCTCCATCGTCCAATGGGAAAAAAGCGCCAACAGACTGGTCAAGATAGGCAACCGCATAACCTTTGCCCCCATCCTTTGGAACTTTCAAGATATTGCAGTAAATCTGCCTGTAAAACGCAATATCCATCGTGAAGGATTTTTCCATAACTTCACACAGACGATTATACGCCTCTCCCCCAAAGCCACCGGTTTCTTCCACCTGCTCAATATCGCTGCCCTGTATCTGATTTGCCACCATATACGCGGCACTCTCGATCTGTTCTTCTATCTTATCCTTATAACTTGCTGCAAAAGATTTCATCAACATTCCACACAGAAGAATGGACACCACCGCCACCGTTCCGATAACCCAAAAAGACACAATCCGAGATGTACTATGCTTTTTCCGTAATATGTAATTGAACAAACGTATCATCAAAAGCAGCAACAGCATACCGAGTAAAACCAATGCCAGTATCCATACTGCCTGATGCAATATCATTTTGACATTTTTCTTCAGTAAAAAATATACATCGGTCTCATCTTCACCGACCACTTGAAGTCCCAAACTCTCAAGAAGTAGGTACTCTCCTTTTTTTGTAATGTTAACTGTAAGCGAATCTGTGGACGTACAGAGTACTGTACTGCCTTTTCCTGACATCAGAACAAGCCGTACCTCACGATTTCTGATATCTGTAAAGTAAATGTTGCCCTCCTCATCAGCAGCAAGTCGGTAAGGAACCACATTTTCATCCTTTTCATCCGCCAAGCTATATATAATGTTTCCACTTCTACTGCCATCCGTAAATTCCTGTATCGTACCGTTTTTATTGAGGATATAAACCGTATCTCCCACAAATACCACATCACTGACTGCATTGAATGCATTCTCATACGGTATCTCCCAATCCCCAATCCTTATAGTATCCGCCAGGCATTCCGCATATTGTGGTGCGCCATCCTGTTCACAGATTCCATAAAACCGGTGTTTATTCGTCCTGTTCTCCGAATAATCACGCTCTGCAAGTGTATCAACATAGCGCCCGTTTGCATCAAAAGCAAGAATTGCCTCCCTTTTAATCGCCATTTCATTCCATTCAGTGGCAGATACATATATGCCGTTTTCCGTCACAAAAAAATCATCTATATAAAGCAGATTACTTTTTTCATCTGACGGATTTTCTATAGAAAACTTTATATTTCCTTCTTCATCAAAACAGATCAGCCTCTCGTGTCCGTTGTCCAGTACATAAAATCTCCCATCATCCCCCTGCTTTGCGCTATATCCGAGTGTAATCTCCGTCTTGCTCCGAAATACCTCGTAAAAAGGCATCTTAACCGTATAGCAGCACACAAAAAGCAGCAATACAGCTAACATGAGCCAAAAATCTGTCTGCTTTAATTTCTTTGAACAAAGATATCTTTTCAGCTTTTTACTCCACGACATAATTTCCATATTCCTTTCTGTCCCAGGGCGCATCAAATATAGTGTGTACTTTGTCTTTTGACAAAAGTTCCGGAAACAAAATACAGGCAAGATTTAAACTCCCTTTGTGCGCCTTTCTACATTTCCGAAAGGAATCTGTTTCATCCATACTGTCAACCTCAATGACGTTATCAATTCCAAACAAATAATAAGGCAATGCCGGCATAGACACATAATCCTTTATTGATTCTATCTTCTCTGGTATTCCTGTCAGACTCCTAAGGATCTTATTGCGTTCTACATAGGGTGCCCGTGCATCATAAAATCTATGGCACAATTCATGATTTCTCTCATGCACCACCTCACAGCGTACATCTTTATATATCCCCCGCAATTCCTCAATCAAATTCAAATACAAATCACTGATTTCATACTCAACTCTGCGAAACTCAAAAAGAGCCTCCTGCCTGACCTTTTCATCCACATCTTTTAGTACCGCTTCCAGATATTTTGCATATGACATATCCGGAATTGGTATCACAAGTGGAGCCGAAAGTGCCTTTGCAATCTCAAAGGGATATTTTATAAATGCCCACTCCTGCGGCGTAAGTCCTGATTTCCTGTTTTCAAAATGCAGCGTATCTATTTCCCCTGCATGTACCGCTACGAATTCTCTAAAATCCATATTTTCATCGGATTCTCCCGGTATCAGATAGGACTTCCCGGTATTATAATCAAAATAATCCTTTCTTCCGTCTTTTCGTATGATCTCCACCATCACCTCATCTGTTCCAAACAGACAAGGTCCACCTTCTACTGCTACTTTCTCTCCCGCCTTAAGTTTTGCTGCAATCTCCGGAATACCTGCTGTAAAATATGGCAAAGTATCCCTGATTGAATAACTGACGTCATCAAGCTGTGGTAGCAGTTGTGTCAGCATCGGAAAATCCATGATTTCCACACAATTCTTGTAAAACAATGCACTCTTACCTGCTCCACTCTCAGCAAATTCATAAAAATCTCCTGATACAATCTTAAAATCAAGCATTTCCCGGCAACTATTCCAATATACCGTATCTTTTATCTTTCTCCCATTATCTATACAAATATCTGCAATGGATGTAATCAATCCCCCACTCCTCCTATGCCTATTTTCTTAATTATAAATCATATAGTGTGAAAATCAATACAATTTACATTAATAATACAAAAAACGGAACGAATCGCACATTTTTCTTTCTTTTTTCTGTATTTTTGGTATACTAAAAGAAAAGTGTTTGATAGGAGCATCTGAAGATGGCAAAAGAGAAAATCAAATTAGAAGATGTCGTAGATGTGACAAAAAAAATGTTTCACGAATATTTTTCAGGAAATCCAGAACTCTGGTTTTCCTATCTGTGCAACGAAAGTGTCTGGATTGGGCACAGTGAACCTACTTTATTCGGCGGCAATGCGATACAAAGTCATTTTAAGAAGTACAAGGGAGTGTGTTCCACTATCCTGAAAGAAGAGTACCATCCCATGCAGCTTGGCGATGAAACAGCGCTAATATATGGACAGTTTATCCTTGAAATATCGAACAGTCCCTATCGTACTATCGGCTATTACTCCATATGCTTCCGCATGGTTAACCAAAATTTAAAAATTATCCATCAACACCTCTCTCATGAGTATATTCAGTCAGACACTAACAACAGCGTATTAAATATGGACTTAAATACCACCCAGTTTATTAAAAATCTGCTTTTGGAACGCGCCACGGAAAACAGGATTCCCATAAAAAGCGGGAAACAGATTCTCTATATTAACCCTGCCTCTATATTATATGTGCAAAGTCAGGGCAAACGAACGGAATTATTCTGTGCTGACCGCGTGATTTCCTGCAACAGTTCCATCGGCAAACTGGCAGCGGAATTCCCGGAAAATTTTTACCCGATACACCGGGGATATCTGGTGAATACCAGATATATCACTGCCCTGCGCCGCTATGAAGTAGAATTGGTTTCAGGCGTTACCATTCCCGTTCCCGCTCTGACGTATATGCAGGTCAAACAGGATTTACAAGACGAATTTCATGTGCTATGACAAGCGAAAAGAAACGCCCGTCTCCTACTTCAAAGACAAGCGTTTCTTTTCAATTATTACT
>CAMBKU010000009.1 GCA_945868305.1 uncultured Lachnospiraceae bacterium
AAACATGCCGAATTGGGCGTATCACCTATTTCTTCAGTCGCTAATGTAATGAGTTGTAAGTATAGTTCGCTCTCTTTGGGAACCTGGCTTATTATTTGGAATTGCATTTTGATAGTAGGACAAATATTAATACTTCGAAAAAAATTTCAACTAATACAGTTATTACAGGTTCCACTTTCATTTTTATTTGGATGGTTTACAGATTTTGGAATGTGGATAGTATCTTCTATTCCAGTAAATTCATATCCTATACGTCTTATCATGGTAGTTGTCGGAATTGTTATTCTTGGCTTTGGAATTTCACTTTCTGTTATTGCCAATGTGATTATGAATTCGGGGAAAGCTCTTGTGAAAGCTGTTTCTGATACGACGAATAAAGAATTTGGAGATGTAAAAATTTTCTTTGATATTCTATGTGTTGTCATGGCTCTCATTTTATCGCTTATATTTTTTGATTTTACTATCGTAGGTACAAGAGAGGGAACCATAATTTCAGCATTGTTTACAGGAGTTATTGTAAAGTTTTTTGGTAGAAAAATAAAAAAGCCGTTGGATGGTATTTTATGCGATAAATCATCTATAGGTGAAAATGTATGGTAAGTTTGATGAGAAGGGAGCGGAAGTGGCAAGAAAGGCAGTGTTGTGAAATTACACGGGGTATTATATAATGAATAATATAAGTTAGGAGTAAAGGCAAATTATGAAGTATAGTCAAAAGATTGTTTTAAAAAATGGGAAAGAAGCTTATCTAAGAAATGGTGTCGCATCTGATGGAAACGCGGTGTTTGAAAATTTTAATTTAACACATGCGGAAACAGACTATTTGCTTTCATATCCCGATGAAAATAGTTTTAATTCAGAACAAGAAGGACAGTTTTTAGAACAGAAAACAGAAAGTACAAATGAAATTGAGATAATTGCTTTTGTTGATGATAAAGTTGTTGGAACTGCTGGAATTGAGGCTGTCGGAACGAAATATAAGGTAAAGCATCGAGCTGAATTTGGCATAAGTGTGTCAAGAGAATATTGGGGGCTTGGAATAGGTCGAGCTTTGATGGAAGCGTGCATAAAATGTGCCAAAGAAGCAGGTTATGTTCAACTAGAACTTAATGCGGTGGCAGAAAATACAAGAGCGATTTCTTTATATAAAAAAGAGGGATTTGTAGAATATGGTCGAAATCCTAAGGGGTTCAATTCTCGGACAAGTGGATTTCAAGAAGTTGTATATATGTTGTTAGAGCTATAGGCAGACAAATTCTTATTTGTGGAGGTGGGGCATGAACGTTGAAGAAATAATGAATTCTGGGAAAATATATAAGGTAGGAGAATTGACAGAGGCACAAGGACATTATTACGAGTATTTACAACAAATGGAAGAATATAATGCTGCTGGTTATACACAAGAAGGCTTAGAAAAGAAGGAGAAGATATTGCATGAGCTTTTTGCTGAAGTAGGCGAAAATGCATATATTCAAGCTCCTTATCATGCTATGTGGGGAGGTAGACATGTTCATTTGGGCAAAAATGTGTATATCAATTATAATAGTATGTTGGTTGATGATGCACATATTTATATTGGAGATGGAACTATGATTGCCCCCAATGTAACTATTGTTGCAGCTTCACATCCGATTTCTCCCAAGTTAAGGGCTGAAGGCTACGGTTGCAATGAACCAGTTTATATTGGAAAAAATGTATGGATTGCTTCGAATGTAACAATTCTATCAGGAGTACATATTGGAGATAATTCTGTGATTGGCGCGGGGGCGGTAGTAACAAAAGATATTCCTGCTAATGTACTTGCGGTTGGTAATCCTGCAAAAGTTATACGAGAAATTGGACCGGATGATGATGTGTATTATAATCATGGAAAGCTGATTTCGGAGAATTTGATTTAAGCAAAGCCTAAAGTTTATGATAAAAATATGGAATAAAAGGAAACGGTTGCATAAAGACTATAAATACAGTTATGAAATGGTATTTGGAATAAGGAGAATAAGTAGTGGTTAACATTGAGTTGCTTACAGAAAAAAATTTTAATGAAGAATCATTAGACTTATATGTGAGAAGGCAGGAGGTAAATAAGGTTTATCGGAAGCAGAATGGCAAGTATGTTCTTATGGAACAGCCATATATTGAAGATTGGAATCTTGAGAGAAAACGCCAAATTGCCAGAAATATCAGTAGTCAAAAATATATAACATATATTGCTCTGAGGGATAAAAAAATTGTTGGTTTTATCGGATTACTTAAACAACTTGTTGGGGAACGCATGATACTTGATATGATGCATGTATCTGCCGAATGTAGAGGATGTGGACTTGGACGGGAATTGTTTGAATTAGGGAAAGTAGAAGCAGCAAAAGCCGGAGCAAAAGAACTGTACATTTCAGCATGTTCGTCTGAAGAGACTATAGCTTTTTACAGAGCAATGGGTGCAGAAATAACCGATACACCCATTAAAGAAATGGCAGAGGAGGAACCTTTTGATTTGCAGATGACATGTATTGTTAATTAAAATAGAAAATTAGTTGCAATACCAGAAAATTTTATTGGAGTGCTTATACATAAATTGCGAGCAGTAAGAGGAAACAGAGATGAATCTTGAGATTGTAAAAGTTGAGGAAGAACAAAGAGAAATTTTGGCACATTTAATTGAATTGTATGAATATGATTTTTCCGAATATGAAAATAGTGACGTTAATTCATATGGCTTATATGGATATTCCTATTTAGATTATTATTGGACAGAAGAGAACCGATATGCATATTTTATAAAAGTGAATGGAAAGTTGGCGGGATTTGCTATGGTTTGTGGCTTTTGCTATGTTTCCCAGGATACAGATACTTTATTTATGTCAGAGTTTTTTGTTATGAAGAAGTACCGTAAGCAGGGAATCGGAAAGCAAGCTGCTATAGAAGTGTTGAAAATGCATCCAGGTAAATGGGAACTAACGGTTCACCCAAACAATCCCGTTTCACATAAGTTTTGGAACAGTGTGATAACACAAGTGAGTGATGACAATGTTCGAGTAGTAGAAGATGTGGAACATGTATATGATGATGCTTTGGCAACTGCATATTTATTTCATGTGCTGCAAGACTAAGAATAGGTGGGAAAATGGTTACATTAAATGATTATCTATATTCCGGAGATACCGTGCTTCGGATTTTACAAAAGTATATGAAAGATCTTAAGGAAGATGCAAAGCGAAATCATAATGAAGTCGATATCGTTCACTGCAATTTCCTTTTGCAGATTGAGGAACTTCTCGAACATAATGATTTCCTTACTTCGCAGTCGCAAAAAATCAGAGAATTTTATAAATATATGGTAGCAGAGTATCCATATCTTTCTTTTACGTTTAAGGGAAGAATTAAGTCTCTGATTCGTGCAGAGGAAAAATTTAATGGATATATCGTGGAATATATTTATGATTATTATACAAAAAAAGGGGAATATCCGTCCGTGTCGGAGCTAAAGAACCGGCTGAATTGTTTTCGGGATCTGATTGCATACAGAATTGTAATTTCCGTGCCTCGATGCCATTTGGGAAGTCCGGAAGACAGGGAGACAGAAGAAATCAGACATATATACAGGATTGCCAATGTGTTGCCGGAGTTTTTGGAGGAACGTGGTTTTACGGCAGAGCCAACGGGAGGAATAAAGGAAAGTACATCTCATCTTCTTGACGATTCCGTACGACCATATTACAGGGATTATATTGCGAGAGCAAATCCGAATGGGTATCGCTCTTTGCATATCACTTTTTATGATAATAGTGCAAGATGCTATATGGAGATGCAGCTTCGGACAAAAGAGATGGATGACATTGCGGAGATTGGATCTGCAAATCATCTCGGTTATGAGAAGAAACAGGAATATGAGCGGGCAAGAAGGGATGCAATACCTAAGGGAGAATGTATCTATTTTGATGAAGCTTATGAGCGTGGAATGAAACTTCAGCAGTTAGAACTTTCGAAGCTGGATGTGAATATGTTCGCAGCAGTGGATAACAGTTTAATCAACGACGGATGTGGTCTTTACAGAGGAAGACAGATTCTTCCGTATGAGCATTTGTCGCGTTTTCAGAATGATCTGATTGATTAAAGAATAGGATGAGTTTAGATAGACAGCATAGAAAAAATGAGTAAAGTCTCCTCTGAAATGTCAATTATCTGTATGGATTAGATTGCTGTAATATTTGGTCTTTCCGGCTAAGACATCATCGTAGAAGCCCTGTTTCCAGTCGATATAATTGATAGAGTCCTGTACTTGCTTTAGCTGTTCTACTAGAGCATTCCGCTTGGAATCCAGAATGATTTTACGCTCAGGAATGGTGGATTCTCCTGCAAGGCAAAGTTCGATATATTCTTTCATTTCAGAAAGACTCATGCCGCATTTTTTTAGACAATTCAGGCTCTGTATCCAGGCAATATCGCGGTCATCAAAAATACGGTGGTTGTTTTTGTCACGTTTTACATTTGGAACAAGTCCTTTATTGCAGTAAAATTTTAGTGTTTCGTATGATAACTGTGTTTTCTCACAGGTCTGTTTCATCGTATACATTGTATTCCTCCCAAAATGAAATAATACTTGACCGGTAGTTACTACCGGTTGATACAATTAGAGTAGCATAAATAAAGTATATTTTCAAGGAGGTTACAACATGGATTATATTGTGTTGAGTAATGGGGTTAAGATGCCTCAGCTCGGATATGGAGTGTATCAGGTCACAAAGGAAGAATGTGAAAAATGTGTTTTAGATGCTTTAAAAGTTGGATATCGATTGATTGATACGGCACAATCCTATTTTAATGAGGAAGAAGTGGGGAGTGCAATTAAAAAAAGTGGAATTCCAAGAGAAGAAATTTTTCTTACTACCAAAGTATGGATTGAAAATTACGGATATGAAGCGTGTAAGATGTCCATTGAAGAGTCCATGAGAAAACTTCAGACAGATTATTTGGATTTGCTGCTTCTTCATCAGCCGTTTTCTGATTATTACGGTGCATGGAGAGCACTGGAAGAATACTATGAAGCCGGGAAAATAAGAGCAATCGGCATTTCTAATTTTTATCCGGATAGAATGGTTGATATTGCTACTTTTGCACGGATAAAACCTTTGATTAATCAGGTAGAAATTCATCCATATCATCAACAGCAGGAATCTAAGAAGTGGCATGACAAATATGAAATTCAAATGGAAGCATGGGCTCCATTTGGAGAGGGAAGAAGTAATATGTTTGAAGACCCGGTTCTTTCTGAAATCGGCAGAAAGTATGGGAAAACAGTTGCACAGGTTATTCTCAGATGGCATTTGCAGAGAGGTATCGTAATTATTCCAAAGTCTGTACATTATGACAGAATGGTGGAAAATTTCAGTGTATTCGATTTCAAATTATCAGATGAAGATATGGAGAACATCACTAAGTTGGATAGAAGTCAGAGTGCATTTTTCTCACATTATGATCCCAATATGGTAGAATGGTTTGGAAAAATGGTAGAGGAGAGAAAAAAGCAGCACGATTGCACCATAGAAAAGAAAAACTGGTAAAATTATAAAAGCCTTCCCATACCGGACAGGGTATAGGGAAGGCTCTTTGATGTTCAATTATGAGATTTTAAAATCCCGGATCATTTCTTTCAAATTCATGGCCTGCTCAGACAGTACAGCAGTGGATGCAGCAGTTTCTTCTGCGGTTGCAGTGTTTGTCTGCACTACATCGGAAATGTTGTTCACTTCGTTTTGAATCCGTTTTGATTTGCATGCCTGTTCCATCGTATCGTTTGCAATGTTCTGAAAAGCAGTAGAAATTTCAGAGGAGTCGGTGACGATACCGGACAGACTTTCAAAAGTAGCATCTGCACAATCTTTTGCATTTGCAATGGAATCCACGCAGTCATTAATTAAATCAGATGTTTTCTGCGATGCTTCCCCACATTTTACAGCAAGACTGCGAACTTCTTCTGCTACCACAGCAAAGCCCTTTCCCATCTCGCCTGCTCTGGCTGCTTCTACAGAGGCATTAAGAGACAGGATATTAGTCTGAAAAGCGATGGAATCAATGGTACTTACGATTTTCTGGATATCAGCTGACATAGTTTCGATATTGTTTACTGCTGTCATCAGATTTTCCATTTGGCCATTGGCAGTATGAATATTCTGGTCTAATGTAGCTAATTTCTGATTAATAAGTTCTTCATGCTTGGAGTTGTTGTCAATTTTTGAAACAACATCGGAAAAATCATCCGCAAGAGTTTGAATGGAATTGGCCTGAGATACTGCGCCCTGGGATAGGGAAGAAGTAGCCTGGGCAAGTTCGTGAGAACCGTTTTCTACATTGTATACAGAATTCTGTACTTCCACAATTAAGTTATTCAGCATATGCTTAATCGAATTGATGGACACAGAAAGGTTATTAAATTCGCCCGGATAATTGTTGTTCATATCGCTTATGGACAAATCGTAATTAGCTATGCTGTCCATAATACGGTTGGTTTGTCCGATAATATCAGAAAGTGTATGCAGAAGATAAGCTGTGGTATTCTGCAAAACAGCTACTTCGTCTTTTCCGGTTGCATTCGGTATTTGTACAGAAAAATCTCCCTGGGCCACAGATAATAAAGCTTTCTTTACCCGGACAATTGGCTTTGAGATAGAGGAAGCAAGGGAGGTAGAAAAAAGAATGGCAATTATAATGGCAATGCAGTCCAGTAAAAGGGTAATTCTGTTTACCTGGGTGGAATACTGGGTAAAATCAGTTTCTGGTGCAGCAATGACCATAGTCCAGTCGTTGGTATGGTCAATAGGCCCAAATCCGCATAAGATGGTCTGACCATTATAAACATATGTTCCGTCACCAGACTTATTTTCTTTGATTTCGTTCGCAAATGTAGCCATAGAACCTGATTGTTCTGTCAGGTTATAATTTAAAATCAGAGTATTGTCGGGATGTACAATGATGTTTCCGTTCTTATCTACAAGGTAAGCATAGCTATTATCACTGATAGATATATTTTGAATTACATCCAACATGAAATCAATATCCAGACGGAAATATACCACACCCTTAATCTGTTTGGCAGTATTGTAGATAGGAGCAGCAATACTGATTCCATAAGTGTTGGTGTATTTGCTTAGGGTAACATCTGATACATTAGCAACTCCCTCTAATGCGTTAATGACGTAATCCCGGTCACTAAAGTCAGTACCATCAATCAGGCTGACTCCATCAGCATCTAATAGATTGGCGCTGGTAAAGCCGTAGGTTTCTACATAATTATCTAAAAAAGCAGACTTTTCTTTTATGGAAACGTTATCATCAGATAAGATTTCGTTTGTGCCTACCATGGAAACCATATTCAGATAATCTTCTAATTGTTGGGAAATATGGTCGGATGCCAGCGATGCAGAAGTCGCAATGCTGTTGTCCGTGAGAGTGTTGATGGCTGCCGTGTTCAGATTTTTGGACACCATTCCAATGATAACTAGCAAAACAGCCATAGTGATACTGAAGGAAAGTTGAATCTTTGTTCGTAGTTTCATAATTATAACCCCCATTTTGAAATGTAAGTCTGTTTCTGTTACTATGTGAAATATCTTGTCGAATATAATTATACCATATAAGGTGGCAAAATCATACATTTTTGTTTCCTGTAACAGGTTCAGTTTTATAAAAAATTTGTAGAATAAGGTGTAATGATAGATTATAATAATTTCTGTAGGCTTTGAATGAAATGAAGCAGAGGAAACGAAAGATACAAAGGAGATAAGTGATGGATAGAGATGCTGCAAAACAGTTTATTATGCGAAATGCACGACCTATTGATTTAGCTGTTTATAAATATTTTTTTGAAAACGAATCAAATAAAGCAGTAATAAATGAATTGGCAAAATATCAAAATGAGGATGGCGGTTTCGGGCACGGTCTTGAGCCAGATTTCTGGAATCCAAATTCCAGCCCAATTGCAACAAATGATGCAATTATTACGCTTTTTCGGGTTGACGCTCTTCAACAGAATTCAGAGATGGTAAATAGTATAGTACGATATTTGGAATCGCATGACTCTTTCGATGAGGATAAAAAATGTTGGTTGTTTGCAGTTGATAGTAATAAAGATTATCCGCATGCAATATGGTGGGAAAAGAATGATGATGGGATTCATGGATTTAATCCTACCATATCGTTAGCTGCATTTATAATTTGCTATGGAAAGCGGACATTATTATATGAAGATATTTTGAAAGCAGGACTAAAATATCTCGAAGATAATGATGAGGTAAGTGGTGATGCTTTGAAATGTTATTTGTTATCCTATGAGTTGTTAAAAGATAATAATGTTGTCGATATTATTGATTTAGAACATTTGAAGAATCTGATTTGTGAGAGAATCACTGATGCCATTTGTAAAGATATTGAAAAATATGGTGTTGAATATGTGCCTGTGCCATCTGATTTTTTCTCTGGTATGTACCTGGAATTCATCACATCTGAGATTAAACAACTAATTGATGCGGAAAAAGGTGTTTTGGGAAGACTGCAAAAGGAAGATGGTGGATTTGATATTTCCTGGGAGTGGTATACCCAGTATCCAGAGTTTGAACAGGCAAGAAAATGGTGGAGACCGCGTCTTACGATTGATAAATTATTATTTGATGGAGTTCATGAAGATGTCCTGAAATTATAGTTTTTAACGACAGAAAGGTAAGTGGCTAATATGAATAAAATTGAGACTGACAGATTGATATTAAGAAACTTTAATGAGAATGACTACGATGATGTGTATGAGTTTTTGGCACAAAGAAAAGAGGAGGTATTTGAGGGATATCCTGATATTACTTATGAAAATGGACGGGAACATTTGAAATATCGGATTGATAATGATGAATTTGTGGCGATTCAGATAAAGGAGACAGGAAAGATTATAGGAAATGTATACTTTGGTAATCGTGACTTTGAGGCCAGGGAATTGGGATATATTGTAAACAAAAATTATCAAAGGAAAGGGTATGCAACTGAGGCAATAATGGAAGTGTTAAGAATAGGATTTAAAGATGGGGTCCATCGTGTATTTGCAGAATGTGATCCCAGAAATGAATGTTCCTGGAAACTTCTTGAAAGCCTGGGTTTTGTGAGAGAAGCATTCTTTAAGCAGAACGTTTATTTTAGAAAGGATGAGAATGGAAATCCGATTTGGCAAGATACTTATGTATATTGCCTGTTAAATGATATACATAAATTATGAGGTGAAAGAATCATGAATATATATGAGAAATGTCTGACATCGGAAAGCTGTATGGTATGATTGGAAAAAATGTAAAGGTAATAGTAGACCGGCCATTGGGAAGTTATCATCCGGAACATATGGATATGTATTATCCTATAAATTATGGTTATATTGAGGGCGTTATGGCGCCGGATGGCGAGGAGCAGGATGCATATATTTTAGGTGTTGTTGAGCCAGTAAAAGAATTTACTGGAAAAATAATTGCCATTATCCACAGATATGATGATGTTGAGGAAAAGTGGGTTGTTGCACCTGAAAATATGACTTTTACCAAAGAACAGATTATGGAGCAGGTTTATTTTCAGGAACAGTATTTCAATTCAGAAATAAGAATGTGAATTTTTTCCAATGGAAACGTTAGCAAATAAAATGTAAGGTAAATCGATGGTAGCAAATTGGCAGATGTATTATACTAGCCTCATCAATAAGGAAGAGGTGAAAAAATGTCAATATTGAAAGTAGACAACGTACAAAAAACATACTCAGGAAGAAATGGAGGAAGTAGGTCCAAGGCAATTAAGGGAATTAGTTTTGAAGTAGAAAAGGGAGAGTTTGTTGGAATTATGGGACCTTCGGGTGCTGGAAAATCAACATTGTTAAATATAATTGCAACAATTGATAAAGCAACAGCAGGAGAGGTTATAATTGGGAATCAAAATCTGAATATGATGAACAGTGACGAACTTGCGATTTTTAGAAGAGAAAAGCTGGGATTTATTTTTCAAGATTATAATCTTTTGGATACAATGACTTTAAAGGAAAATATAGCTTTGCCCTTAGTATTATCGAAGGAAAAACCGAAGGTCATTGTTGAAAAAGTGATGGAAATTGCAGAGAATCTGGGAATTAACAAGATACTTTCCAAGTATCCGTACGAAGTCTCAGGTGGACAGCGTCAAAGAGCTTCAGCGGCAAGAGCAATTATTAGTGATCCCCAGTTAATATTAGCGGATGAGCCTACGGGAGCGCTTGATTCTAAGTCTTCAGCAGAATTATTACAATGCATGACAGATATGAATCAGAGTAATGAGGCAACCATCCTTATGGTTACACATGATGCGTTTTCGGCAAGTTATTGTAAAAGAATACTATTTATAAAAGATGGTGTTATTTTTTCAGAGATTAATCGTGGAGGAAGTAGGAAAGAATTTTTTGATCAAATATTAAAGGTATTGGCAATTTTGGGAGGTGACAACCGTGAGCTTCTCTAGTATGGCAATCAATAATATTCGAAAAAAAGCGAGTATGTATCTGATTTATTATCTGAGTACCACCTTTGCAGTAACCATATTTTTTGTTTTTGGTGCTATTTATTATAATCCGAGCTTTGCAAATTGTCGGATAGGATTTAGTAAGATGGGAATAATTTTTAGGGTTTCATCTATTGCAGTTATTCTATTCGCAGCAATTTTTGTGTATTTTGCGAATATGCTGTTTCTAAAGACCAGAAAGAAGGAATTTGCAATATACTTTTTACTTGGTGTAAGAAAGAGGGAAATTGGTCAGATATTAGTGACAGAGATATGTCTGGTCGGATTAGCATCTATCATAAGTGGTATTGTACTAGGAAGCATCTTTGCAAGATTTTTTGCTTTGATATTAAAGAAACTGATGCTTGGTGGTGCACCCGGAAATGATATTGTATTTCATCTTACATGGCAACCGGCAGTTGTAAGCGTATTTGTTTTTATTATTTTGTTTGCAATTAATGCCTTATATTCTGTCAATGTAATTAATAAAAGTAGTTTGCTGGAATTACTTGCGGCAGAAAAGGAAGGTGATAAGGAACCAAAATTTTCTGTAATATCGGCAGTAGTTTCCGTTGTTATGATAGGTGTATCATACGCTATCTTTTTAAGCTTTTCCGGTGATGACGGTGCTATGAAGTTGATTGGCCCGGCGTTATTTTCCTGTGCATTATTAGCGGTTGGAACTTATCTGCTGTTTCAGAATGTTGTAATTTGGTTTGTTTCAAAGTACAAGAAAAATATATCTTTTTATTATCGAACAAATAATTTTGTCAGTATATCGCAAATTGTATATCGTATTAAAACAAATGCGAATCTTTTTAGTGTGATTGCGTTGTTCAGTGCATTTACAATTACGGTTATGAGTGCATCAATTTCTCTTTATCAGTCCTTACAGGATGCCATGCCAATTTATGCACCGTTTTCCTATCTGTGTCATGGAATTGATGAGGATATGAAAGCGCGGGCGACGGAATGTGTAACAAATGATGAGACAGCGGAGCTTTATGCAATTACGGATTATGATGTTCTGACTACAACAGCTTGTCTGGAGGAATACAAGGTTGATACGAATAATGCGGCGGGAAAAACGGTTCTTGAGATTGGTGAAGAATTTGAGGCAGATATTTTAAAATTTAGCGATTATAATAAAATTGTGCATAATACAAAGGCAATTGAATCAGATGGAAATAAGGGAGCAATTTTCATTTCAAATTTGGCACAAGGTGAGTGTCTGTTCCTTGATGGTAATTATGGGCATGATTATAGTGAAAATAAGGTTGGCAAGGAAATTCATGTTCAAACGGATTTAGAGCAGGTGGATTTTAAGATTGCAGCAGTTTCGCTATATAAATATATGGGATCAGCATATGCCCGGACCACGTTGGTACTTTCTGATGAAGATTATGAGCATTATTTTGCAAATAAAGAGATGTATAATGTTTGCAATTTTTTTGGCATAAAGCTTGACAATCCGCTAGAAGCTAAGAATTTATATGAAGAATTAAATTCTTTTATTCCGGAAGCGAATCATGACGAGTCATATTTAGACTATCATCAGATTTTATATAATATGTATGGTGCATACATTTTCATTGGAATGTTTTTAGGAATATTATTCTTGCTTGCGGCAGGTAGTATTATCTTCTATAAACAGATGATGGAGGCTAGAGATGATATTGGACGTTATGAGATTTTGAGAAAAATAGGAATGTCATATAAGGAAGCTAAGAGGTCTATCCGAAAGCAGGTAGGAATCGTATTTATGCTACCATTTACCGTAGCATTGTGTCATGCGCTGGTAACGATTAAAATGTATGAGAACATGGTGTATACACTAACAACAGATAGTGCGGTTTTTGCGTACGCATTTGGCGTTATGCTAATATATATTGTGATATACTTATTGTTTTATGGTCTTTCCGTTAAAGGATATATGAATACAGTTTGGAGAAAAAAATGTATAGAGTGATGGTTGTCGAGGATGACGTAAATATAAGTAAAATCATATGTGGGGCTTTGGAGAAGGAAGGTTTTGAATGCCATAGAGTGGTAGAATTTGATAAAGTAATGGATGAGTTTGTTCAATTTTCGCCGGAACTTGTCCTAATGGATATAAACCTTCCAGGAAATGATGGTTTTTATTGGTGTGAAAAAATAAGGGCGCTTTCAAAAGCACCCCTTATTTTTATATCAGCAAGAAGTGCAGATATAGATATTATTGTCGCTACAAATATGGGAGGCGACGATTATCTGGTAAAACCATTTTCGATAGAAGTATTGATAGCAAAGGTAAAGGGGATGCTTCGTAGAGCTTATTCCTATAGAGAAGACGAGATTCACGTTATTTCCTATGGTGAGTTATTTTTGAATCTGGATAATGGCATAGTACAATATAGAGATCGCGAGGTAGAACTGACTCATAATGAAAAAGAAATCCTCAATATTCTGCTTAAAAATCAAGGAAGAGTTGTTAAAAGAGAACGAATTATGCGAAGTTTATGGAATGATGAAAGCTTTATTGATGATAATACATTGACTGTAAATGTAACTAGAATTCGCAAAAAACTCCAACAAATCGGATGTCATGATATGATTCGGACAGTAAGAAATGAGGGGTATATCATATGAGTATGATAAAGTATTTACAACAAAATATGAAGCTATTAATTCTGGGATTATTTTTTTGTGTTTTTCCGGGAGTGATGATAGCACTTAATGAAGAGGAAAAATTTTTAGAGTCCGATGGATTCTATTGTATTACAGTATTACTATTTGTTTTTTTGATATATATTTTGTGTGATTTTGTGGGGAAAAATAAATTTTGTAAGGAATTGAAAAAATTACAGGGAAGCAATGAGCTGGATTTTGTTGTTTCTTTGCCGGAGGCGAAAACTTATGAACAGGATTTGTATACAAAATTACTGTTGCGTTTAAAAGCTAATATAGATGATACATTATTGAATGTTGAAGCGCAGAAAGAAGAGGATATGGAGTTTGTTGAAACATGGGTACATGAAATCAAGACGCCCATTTCAGCAGCAAAGTTAGTCATAGAGAATAATTTGGATGATCCAAAAGAAGAGACTTTGTATGCCCTTTTGGATGAAATCCAGAAGATTGAAGATATGGTACAGAAAACCATTTGTTATAGCCAGTTAAATGATTTTTCAAAAGATTGTCAGATTAGTGATGTGAATCTTAGAAAAGTAGTAAATAAATGTATCCAAAGTGAATATTCTAATATTCAAAATAAGAATATTCAGTTGAAAATCGAGAACTTGGACTTTACAGTGAACAGTGATGAAAAATGGCTGGGATTTATTGTGAAACAGATTTTAGATAATGCAGTGAAGTATTCTAAAACAAATGGTGTAATATCTATATACGGAATAAATGAGCATTATAATCAAAGACTTGTTATTACAGATTATGGTGTTGGTATTAGGGCAGAAGATGTAAGAAGGGTGTTTGATAAGGGATACACAGGGATGAATGGGAGGAAGAAAACAACATCGACAGGGATAGGTTTATATTTAAGTAACAAATTGGCAAAAAAACTAGGACATAACATCAGAATAGAGTCAGAATCTGGTAAGGGGACAGTGGTTGAAATTAGTATACAGGAATAGTAGTATGAATTAAGGTTTACCAGTCTTGATTTTGACGTATATAATAAGCTACAATGCAAGTAAACACTTGCAATGCGGGGGAGTAGAGCGAAAGGAAGATGATAGTATGGAATTTATAGTGAAAGAAGAAATAACAAAGAAAGATAAAGATGATATTTTTCAGGGGCTTTTAAAGTATAATCTGGAGAGGCTGGAAGATAAGAAGCCGCGAGAATTAGGGATATTTTTGAATGATGAAAATGGGGAAAAAGTTGCCGGAATTATTTGTGATACACATGGGAAATGGCTGTTGATTCATTATCTATGGGTAGATGAAACACAAAGAGGTAAAAATATAGGAAGCCAATTGTTGATGAGGGCAGAAGAAGAAGCAAAGAGCAGGGGATGTGAATTTTCATTCGTAGATACATTTGATTTCCAGGCACCGGGATTTTATATGAAGCATGGATATAAAGAGGTATTTCAGTTAAAGAATTATCCGATAAAAGGAACAAGGTTTTATTATACAAAAGAAATTTAGAGAAACGGAAGCGGCAGAGGAGATAAATCATGGGTGAATTATCAAAATTACCGAACATCGGGAAGGTAGTAGAAGAACAACTTAATCAAGTGGGAATCTGGACAGAAGCAGACTTGAAGGAAATCGGAGCAGAGCAGGCATGGTTAAAAATACAGCAGATTGACGAATCTGCATGTATACATAGGCTTTTAGCCTTAGAAGGTGCAATCCAGGGAGTAAAAAAGACGCTTTTATCGGACGAGAGAAAAAAAGAATTAAAAAATTTTTATAACTGGCATAAAAAATAGCAGGGGGCAATGAATGATTAACAGAGAAGACATGCTGGAACTTACCCGTCGCATGACGCCAAAGAGGACATCCTTTACCCGGATTGCCGGGGCATATATGAACAAACACGGGGAAATCGATGATACCTTTAATGTCAATTTTTTGAATTTAAAAGCAAGTGACAAAGAAAAGAATCTGGAGATTGCAAAGGCAATTCCTTTTTCCGAAACAAATAAGCAGTTGAAAGAGTATCGCTTTCCGTCGGATAAAATGGGTGCAGGCAGTATGTGGCAGCTTCTGATGGGAATAAGATCCTGCGGGCTGAAAAATGATGTGTTGATGGAAACATTTTATGAACTGGTGGGAGAACGATACCACGCAGAGAAGGAATATGCCATTTTGGTTTTCCATGATCGTTATGATATGCCAATCAAGGCGGCAGATAAGGAGAGACAGGGCGAATCGGAGGAAGTATATGAATATCTGATTTGTGCAATCTGTCCGCTGGTTGGAGAGTATGAACCCGGTAACCCGGAATGTGGTTTTTTGTTTCCGGCTTTTTCGGACAGGAGTAGTGATTTGGAGCATATTGCTATATATACTGCAAACCCGGAAAAATAAAAAGAGGTAAATTATATGAAAATCGGAATGATACACGCAAGCTCGCAAAAGAATAAGAATAGAATCATAGAAGAATGTCTTGGAAAAGCAGTACACAAAGAACATCAGATTATCAATTTTGGAGTATTTGAGGATAGTGACTATGAACTGTCGTATGTACAGATTGCATTATGTATCAGTCTCTTGCTGGAAAGCAAGGCGATTGATTTTGCCGTGACAGGGTGTTCTTCCGGACAAGGCATGATGTTGGCCTGTAACAGTCTGCCGGGTGTGGTCTGCGGATATGTGGAAAATGTAACAGATGCTTATCTGTTTGGACGAATTAATGATGGAAACGCTGTTTCCTATCCTTTTGGATTTAACTGGGGCTGGGCGGCAGAAATTAATTTAAGGGAAACGTTGGAAGCACTATTTTCGGAGCCATTTGGAACCGGTTATCCATCGGAAGAAGCGCAGAGAAAAAAACGGGATGCAGAACGGTTGAAACGAATGAATAGCGTATGTAAAAAAAGTCTTGTTGAAGTTTTACCGTTGCTCGACAGGGATATTCTCGAACCTGCACTTCACTATGAAGTTGTTTATAAATACATTATGGAGTACGGAACAAATGAGGAACTGAAAGCTGCTATGAAAAAGTTGCGATGAGAGGATTGTTGATAACATCCTTTTAGTAGAGGAAGAGGGAACTTTGAAGAAAGAAAATACGGGGGAACTTATGCCGTATAGAATATTTAAGAAAGAAGATGTTAGAGTGAATATTAAATATAAAAAATTAACGTTTAAAGAGTTGGATACATTTATTGACATGAGAATTAATCAATTACGCGAGGAAGGAGCCAGAGAAGATATTGATTTAAAACCAGCTTTGAGAGATTATTATAAACGCCATATGGAAGATGGAACTTTTGTGTCATGGCTTGCATTAGATGGTGAAAGAATTGTCGGTACAAGCGGAATGTCTTTTGTTGAAAAACCGCCATATTTTGGTTGCCCAAGTGGAAAGATGGGACTGCTTTCGAGTATGTTTACGGCGAGTGAATATCGCAGACAGGGTATTGCGAGAGAGCTTTTGTCAAGAGTCGTGAACGAAGCGAGAGAATATGGATGCGGAACCGTACAAATTACGGCTTCTGATATGGGAGTACATCTTTATACGGATTTTGGCTTTGAAAAGAATCATAATTTTATGCAGTATAAGCTTTAGCACATATCGGCAAAGAAATATTTGTTGAGATGAGTATTGACATTGTTAGAAAAAAGTAATATATTACGTAAATAGGTAATATATTACTTTTTGCACGAAAGGAGATAGACATGGGAAATCTGAGGGAAATCATATCTGCGGGTACAATGGATTTTGAGAGAATCCAGAATCCGTATTTCTTATTGGGATTGCTTAGTGCATTTGATAATCGTTATCAGGCGAAAGCAGACAATTTTTTTGAAGAAATCAGTTGGAAGCAGTTTTTTGCGATTATTTGTATATATTTGTGCAAGCAAAATCCGACAATCAAGGAGCTGTCGGAAATTATGGGAAGTTCGCATCAGAATGTGAAGCAAATCTTAAATAAGTTGGAAAAGAAGGGTTTTGTTCAGATTGTTTTGGACGAGGAAGACAAGAGAAAACAAAGAATTCTGTTGACAAAGAAAACAGAAGATTTTTGCAGGGAACACGATGCGGGAAGTCAGATGATTGTTGGTAAAATTTTTGAAAATATCGATGTAAATGATATCGAAACGACTATCCGCACCATTATGAGCATGGAAGACAATCTGGAAAAGGTTATCTAAAGAAAGAGGGAAAAATATGAGAAAAATTGTGGTTTACCAGAGTGGAACAGGATTTACCGCAAAATATGCGGGATGGATTGCAGAAGAATTAGGATGTGAGGCGAGAGAATATAAAAGTGTAAAGGCAAATGACCTTTTAGGATTTGATATGGTCATCTATGGCGGTTGGATTATGGCGAATATGGTAGTCGGCTATGATAAAATCAAGGCGTTGAATTTGAAAAATGTAATAGTATTTGGTGTGGGAATGAGTGTGCCGAGTGTGGAGACCGCAGAGAAAATAGCAAGTCAAAATCAGATTCCCTGTGACCGTTTCTTTTATTTTGAAGGAGGCTACAATCCGGATAAATTGGGTTTTGCAAAGAAAATGATGGTGAATATGATAAAAAAATCTATAGAAAAAAAGGAAGAAAAAACGGCAGAAGAACAGCATATGCTGGCATCCTTTGCAGGAGCGGATTATACAGATAGAGAAGCAACGAAAAAACTGATTGAAAAAGTATATGCGGAAGGTGGAAACGAATCAAAATGAAAAAGAAAGTGAAAATAATACCGATTGTTATTGCCGCCATTTTGGTATTTATTGTAGTATTCGCGGCAGTTGTGTTTGGAGCTATGGGGCGGAAAAGCAAAGAAGCCTTGGACAAACAGGTGAATGTAAAAATAGATATGGAGCAGGTCGCAGACGGTACTTATAAGGGTAGCAGCGATGGAGGCATGGTAAAGGCAGAGGTAGAAGTCGAAGTAAAGGATCATAGGATTGTCAGAATCAATCTGATAAAGCATGAGTGTGGAAAAGGAAAACCAGCAGAAAGTATTTTAGATGAAATGATGGAAAAGAATACTGATGAGGTAGAGGCGGTCAGTGGTGCAACTGTCTCAAGCAAAACTCTTAGAAATGCGGTGAATCAGGCACTTCAGAGTGGACTGGAATAGGAGAGAATGATATGAAAGTACTGCTATTTTGTGCGAAAGCATTTGAAACGATGGAATTTAGTGTATTTATTGATGTTATGGGGTGGGCAAGAGAAACCTTTGGAAATGATGTTTGTGTACATACCTGTGGTTTTGGGAAAACAGTGATAAGTACATTTGGAGTACCTGTTCAGATGGATGTCTTAATAGATGAAGTAAATGTAAGTGATTATGATGCGCTGGCAATTCCGGGAGGATTTCGCGAATTTGGGTTTAACGAAGAAGCATTTCATCCTAAGACATTAGAAATGATTCGTACATTTCATGAACAGAGAAAGCCAATTGCAACTGTATGTGTGGCAGCATTTGCTCTGGCTGAAAGTGGTATATTAAAGGGAAAAAAGGCAACCGTATATCATCTTGATGGAGGAAAAACGCAGGAAGAACTTGCAAAGTATGAAGTGAAGGTGATAAATGAACCGGTTGTAGTTGATCAAAATATTATAACATCATCTTGTCCAAGAACTGCAGTTCATGTTGCATTTAAGTTGCTGGAAATGCTGATAGGCACAGAAAAAATGCAGAAAGTAAAGTATGCGATGGGGGGACTATGGGAAGAACAGGATGGGATTTCTACAATAGATTCTTTGTGCTTTACAAAAACAGATGGAAAGGACCCCGTTTTTGCTGAAATGTGCAGTAGGCTGGATGCTTTTCTGAATCAGAAAATTGGGGTTGAGAAACAACAGCAACAGTACAATAAGTATAATCAATGTGACGATATACATGATGTCATGATAGTATTTCATGATAAAGAGCCTGTAGGATGTGGGGCATATAAGCCTTTTGATGAAGAAACAGTTGAATTAAAGAGAATATATGTAGAGGGAGCGTTGCGAGGATTAGGAATAGGAAAAGAACTTGTTCGGAGATTAGAAGAAGACGCAAGAAGAGCAGGATTTCATTATGCTGTTTTGGAAACAGGAAGAAAATTGACCGGTGCAGTCAAATTGTATCAAAAGATGGGATATGAGATAATTCCAAATTATGGTCAGTATGTGGATATGCCAGAATCAATATGCATGAGTAAGAAACTATAAAGGAGTATTTATGGAAAAAAAGAAAAATGATATTTGGGCTATTATTACAATATTATGCATGTGTGTAACATCAATTACCGGAATCCTGTCCATGAATTTTGAATATGCGTATGACTTTGTGAATCAATACGGACAGACAGTAAAGATTTTTGGTTATGGAATTTATGCAAATGACAGCTATTTTAAAGCTCCAATTTCTATAGGAACAGATTTTTGCATTCTGTTTGCATTGGTTCCATTATTTGTATATACTTATCTGTCTTATCGGAAAAATAGTAATGTAATCTCTGAGATAAAGTTGATTTCCGTGTATGCGGTCGCGCTTTATTATGGTGCCAGTATCGCCTTTGGTGTTACTTATAATCAGATTTTTCTGGTGTATGTGATTCTGTTCACCAGTTCCTTATTCGGAATGTTTTCCCATATCAGAAAGGTCAAAGTACAGCAGAAATTACTTGTCACAAAAGGATTAAGTGTATTTTTGATTTTAGCCGGAATTGCACTTATTGTAGCCTGGATGCCAGATATTATTTCTGCAATGATGACGGGGGAGACTCTTTCTTTGATTGGCGTATATACGACAGAAATCACATATGTTCTTGATATGGGAATTATCAGTCCGATGTGTTTTGTATGCCTGTATCTGCTGAAAAAGAAAGAAGGGCTGGGAGTTATACTTTTGGCAGTATTACTGAAATTGTGCATTATCGTAGGAATCATGATAATTCCACAGTCCATATGTCAGGTGCTTTCCGGTGTGGAAATTGCTCTGCCAGTACTTGTCACAAAAGGATTATCTTTTGTGGTTTTGGGAGGATTTGCACTATATTTTAATAGAAAATTGTATCGGGAACAGACATAGGAAGAAAGGTGCAGGTAAATAGAAAGTGGGAGATATGGCTCCTGGTTTTTACTATATGGATGAACTGTTAGAGAGAAAAGCATAAAATCTGATAGAGGGATTGTGTTTTATTGGATATCTGATTGTTGGGAGGAACAAAGAAATACACTGTTTTTTCTGCATGGATTAACCGCTGATCATACGATGTTTGAAAAGCAGGTGGAATACTTTGAAAAAGATTTTAATTTGATTTTATGGGATGCGCCGGAGCATGGGAAATCACGTCCATATACGCAGTTTTCCTATCCCAATGCAGTGGAAGATTTAAAATTGATTCTTGAAGAAAACAGTGTCAGGGAAGTTGTTATGATCGGACAATCTCTGGGAGGTTATTTTGCTCAGGCATTTATCTTGCGTTATCCTGAGATGGTCAAGGGATTTATTGGAATTGGATATGCGGCTTTTTTGGAGGATAACAGAGTATTCATATAAGCTGTCCGGTTCTCATAATATTGGGCGATCAGGATAAAACAGGTAAGGTAAAGCAGTATTGCAAAGCCTGGTCAGAAGCGACAGGATATCCTTTACAAACAATAAAAAATGCGGCTCATAATGCCAATGTGGATAATTGGATAGAAGTTAATAGTGCCATTGAGAAATTTTTAAAATGAAGACAGAGGTACTTCACTTGTTATTTCTGGACTAGCTGATGAAGCTTAAGAAGAAGCATGAAACTTTGCAGTGACAGTTATACAAGTCAGGAGTACAGGAGACTATGCACTGGATAGGTGTGAGATGTATTTTGCGCAGCTAAGTTTTGTCATGAAAAAAGTTTTTTAAAAAATAGAAAATAGAACCTCCGTATTTTAGTGTAATGATTGCGATGAAGATAGCAAGCAGAAAATATCCCATAAAAGCCCTCCTTTTTGGTTAATGACATATATCACCTTATATATTATATGCATTAAGGAAAGAATTTATGATTCATACTTTAAAATGAGGATACCCTATAGAAAAACAAACTATAGGGTATCTTTTTGGTGTCATGCATCCGTAAGGAAACGTTTGGTGTAAAATTCTTCAGATACCGCTGATGGTCAGCGCATGATTTGAACTACAAAGGCTGTGGTTTGTGGAGGAATGCTTGCTGTGAGAAAGGATGCATGCTGGACACTCACCAGAAGTCCGGGCACCAGCCTGGAAAAACTGATTTGTCTGCCGACAGAATCCAGAACAATAGTATTCGGGGATACATTAAAACGTATCATAGTGGATGGATTCCCATCGCTCATAGTAAGGAAGTACTGGTTTCTGGAGTCAACATTAATAATTCTTCCAATAGTCACATTGCCGACTTCCGGCCGGCTTGCAATACGAATTTGATAGGCCTGTGCCTGGGGTGGCATGCTTCTCGTCATATTAGAAGAGAAAGTGGCATGAACGACCATGCCAGTCTGCAATTCTTCGGGGGTAATCATATTTCCGTTTTCATCCAGAAGGATGGTACGGCTGGAAACAATCAGAGTGACCAGCTTTTCTGGAGAATTACAACGTTGACATTCATTGTATGCAATGGTTACATAGGCAATATCTCGGTCATAGGAAATATTCTGTATTACGGCATTGGAAACCCGGATGATATCCTGTACGGGAATTACGGTAACGCCCGCGACAGCATCCAGATTTTCGTTGTTTTCAAAGTTATCCATGAAAATCCTCTTTTTTCTTTCTTCCAGATATTATATGCAGTTTTCGTTATTCGGGACCTGGATTTGTAATAAGCAAAAAATGCAAAAGAAGGTAATATTGTAGTTTCTTTTGGGCAATGTTAAAATGATGATATATAAAGTAAAAAGGAGAATGAAAACTTATGGAAATCAGGCAGGCAGAGCCGGGCGATATTGAGATGATAATAAAAATAGAAACCACTTGTTTTCCGGTGGCAGAAGCGGCAGATGAGGCAGCTTTTCGAAGCCGTTATGCAGTTTTCCCGGAAAACTTCTTTGTGGCAGAGGAGAATGGGATGGTTGTTGGCTTTATTAACGGTTGTACGACGGATAAGCCAGAACTTCCGGATATTTTATATGAGGATGCAGGTCTGCATAATGCAAATGGTGCCTATCAGACAGTGTTTGGATTGGATGTTCTGCCGGAATATCGAAGGAGAGGAGTTGCCGAAGCGCTTTTAAATCATCTGATTCAGGTTTCAAAAGAACGAAAAAAGAAGGGGATGGTTTTGACTTGTAAGGAGCATCTGATTCATTATTACGAAAAATTCGGTTTTGTCTGCAGGGGAAAGTCTGCATCGGTTCATGGCGGAGCGGTCTGGAATGACATGGTGCTTATATTTGGATAAAAGAATATACGAAAAAGGAGAGCAGTATGGCACAGAAATATTATGCGGTGCGGGTAGGAAAAAAAACCGGTATATATGATTCTTGGGAGAAATGCAAGGCTGTTGTGGAAGGTTATCCAGGGGCGCAGTATAAGAGTTTTAAAAGTCTGGAAGAAGCAAAAGAATTTTTGGGAGAAAAGAACGGTGAGGAGGAAGGGACAAAAGTTCCTGCAGATGAAACTCTAGCTCTGGCAAATGTATATGCTTTTGTAGATGGTTCTTTTAATGCGGCAACAGGAACCTACGGTTATGGTGGTTTCCTTGTACATGATGGGAAGAGGGAAATTTTACAGGGAAGCGGAAATGAAAAGGAAATGGCATCTATGCGGAATGTTGCTGGGGAAATTTCTGGTAGTATGGCGGCAATGGCGAAGGCTGTGGAGCTAAAGTTAGAAGAACTTACGATTTATTATGATTATATGGGAATAGAGATGTGGGCAAGAGGTTTGTGGAAACGAAATAAGAAAGGCACAATGGCTTATTATGATTATGTTGTTTCTTTGAAGGGTAAGTTGAAAATTGAATTTGTTAAGGTGAAAGGGCATTCCGGTATAGAAGGAAATGAGGAAGCAGACCGGTTGGCAAAGGAAGCAGTTGGCATAAGAATGTAAATTTTTTGATGAAACAGGAGAAATAGACGAAAAAAAGAGTAAAAACATACGCGAAATAATAAAAAAATGAAATGTATGTCCCTTTTAATTGACTTATATAGTTAAAAGAGTTAAAATTATACTGTGCTAAAACTAAAATTTAGACAAAACATACAAAAGGGGCGATTTCATGAAAAACTTAAAAGTAAAAACAAAATTAAATATTATTATTACACTGGTAATTATCCTGGTATTGGCGGCAAGTTTTGTCTCTATAAAAAATATGAACCAGGTAAAAGATAAGGCGCTTGAAAGCATGGAAGCATCTATCCGGGAGAACTATGACTTGACAATAAAAGAACAGGTAGATGTGGTAATTTCGCTTCTGACAGAAATTAATGAGGAATATGAAAATGGTACCTATACATTGGAAGAAGCCAAAAAGCTGGCAGCAGATGAGGTACGCGAGATGCGTTATGGTGACAATGGTTATTTCTGGATTGATGAGTCAGATGGAACCAATGTTGTACTTCTTGGCAGCGATACGGAGGGAACAAACCGTATGGAGACAAAGGACGCAGCAGGATACCAGATGGTAAAGGAAATCATCCGTGTTGCAGTGGAAGATGGTGGCGGATATGCAGATTATGTATTTCCGAAAGAAGGGGAAACGGAGTCTTCTCCAAAACGTTCTTACAGTGCGTATTTTGAACCGTTTGACTGGGTAGTAGGAACTGGAAATTATACGGATTATATTGATGATGAAATTGCAGTGAAGGATGCGGAATTTTCAGCATATGCAATGCAGAAGTCTTATGTATTGGTTGGTTCCTGTTTTATTATGCTGATTATAGTTGCTGTTTTGGTAATTATGATTGCAAGTGATATTACAAAAGCATTAAAGAAAGTATCTGCGCATATTGAAGTGATAGCGGGAGGAAATTTTGCACAACCAATAGAAGCGACCTGTCTTTCAAGAAAAGACGATTTCGGGCAGTTGGCAGTTACAGTGGATAAAATGCGTACTTCTGTTCGGGAATTGCTTGCAAAGGTAAAAGATGAGTCTAAGAATATTGATGTAGTGGTAGAAAACATTGATAAAAATGTTACTGCTTTAAATGAGGAAATTGAGGATGTGTCGGCAACGACAGAGGAACTTGCAGCCAGCACGGAAGAAACGGCAGCTTCTGCAGAGCAGATTAATATGATGACGAAAGAAATTGAGGGAGCAGCAAAGAGTATTGCGGTACGTGCGCAGGACGGTGCAGAAGAGGCAGAGGAGATTCACAGACGTGCAAGGGAGACAAAGGAGAATACGGTTAAGAACCGCCAGATGATTTCAACGATGCTTCAGGAGATTCGCAGTAAATTGGAAAAGGCGCTGGAAGATGCAAAGGTTGTTGATCAGATTGGGGTATTGGCAGAATCCATTTTGAATATTACAGGACAGACCAATCTCCTTGCACTCAATGCTTCGATTGAAGCGGCGAGAGCAGGGGAAGCGGGAAAAGGCTTTGCAGTTGTAGCAGATGAGATTCGTATGCTTGCAGAACAATCGAAGGAAGCAGTTGCTAATATTCAGGCAGTTACGGATAACGTGAATCAGGCAGTAGGAAACCTGACGGCCGATTCCAATCGGCTTTTGGATTTCGTGGACACAGAGGTTGTTGACAGCTTTGAAAAATTTGAAGAAATGGCGGATGCTTATAATCTGGATGCTTCCAGAGTAAATGATCTGGTTGCAGATTTCAGTGCTACTTCGGAGGAACTGGTTGCTTCTATAAGCAGTATCTTAGAAGCAATAGATGGAATCTCATCAGCGTCTAATGATGGAGCAATCGGTACGACTAATATTGCGCAGAAAACGGTTACGATTGCAGGCGGTTCCGCAGAGGTGTTGAAGAATGCAAAAGAGGCAGAGATATCTGCGGAGGAATTGAAAAAGAATGTGGGAAATTTTGTGATAGAAGAATAGTAGAACAATACGGCTATAAGCATGTAAAACAAAAGAAAGTGCATTTTTGCTGAGAAGGGTGAGAAACTTCCGGTGAAAATGCACTTTTTGTCTTACAAAGATTTTACATCAGTTTTACAAAAGGGAGATTTTACATTTTACATAGCACTAGTAGAATAAGCCTGTAAAACGAAATGGAGGAAAAAAATATGAAAAAAATTATGTGTTTATTCGTATGCGGATTATTGACCGTAGGAACTTTGGCAGGATGCGGAAATTCTGCAGAGGAGACAACGGAGTCTCAGACAAGTGATGCAGCAGCAGATTCCAGTGCAGAAAGTGATGCGGCGGCAGATAGTGAGAAAGCAGATGAAGCAGAGGAAGCTGAGGAAGAAGCAACAGGAGATTTTGATACTTCTTCTGAAATTTCTGTTGTTTCCAGAGAAGATGGTTCTGGAACAAGAGGAGCTTTTATTGAGTTGTTTGGGGTAGAGGAAAAAGACGAAAATGGTGAGAAGGTCGATTATACAACCGAGGAAGCAATCATTGCGAACAGTACAGAAATTGTAATGACTACAGTTGCAGGAGATGATTATGCGATTGGCTATTCTTCTTTAGGGTCCTTAAATGATACGGTAAAAGCGGTAAAGATTGATGGTGCAGAGGCAACAGCAGATAACGTTAACAACGGAACCTACACGATTGTAAGACCGTTCAATATTGCTACAAAAGGTGATGTCAGTGATGTGACTCAGGATTTTATTAATTATATTATGAGTGCAGACGGACAGCAGATTATCGAGGACAATGGATATATTAAAGCTTCTGATGCAGGTGCTTTTGAGTCCAATGGCGCTACTGGTAAAATTGTAATCGCAGGATCTTCTTCTGTAACACCGGTTATGGAGAAACTGCAGGAAGCATATGTGAAGGTAAATACCGGTGCAGAAATCGAAATTCAGGAAAGTGATTCTACTACAGGTATGACAGCAGCACTTGACGGAACCTGTGATATCGGAATGGCATCCAGAGAATTGAAAGATACGGAAATTGACGGAGGTCTTACTGCTACTGTAATTGCAAAAGACGGTATTGCAGTCATTGTAAATAAGAACAACCCGATTGAAGAACTTAGCAAAGATCAGGTAAACAGTATCTTCCGTGGAGAAGTTACTACTTGGGATGAAGCAGAATAAGTAATACGAATACGAAATGACATTTCAAAGAGGGCTGTAAAAACAGCTCTCTTTGAAGATTATGGGAACACATATAGAAAAATAAAAAAGGATTTTGACCGTATGAGAAAAATAAAAGAAAAAGGAATGGAAATAGTATTCCTGATTGCTGCCTGCGTGTCGATTCTTGCAGTTGCACTTATTTGTATTTTCCTGTTTATGAACGGGGTGCCGGCAATTCAAGAGATTGGATTTTTAAATTTCGTAGGCGGAACAGTCTGGAAACCGGGGAACGGGAAGTTTGGTATACTTCCGATGATTCTTGGCAGTATTTATGTAACTGCCGGGGCGCTTGTGATCGGTGTTCCGATTGGAATCCTGACGGCAGTATTTCTGGCAAGATTCTGTCCGAAAAAACTTTATAAAATATTAAAGCCTGGCGTGGATCTGCTGGCGGGAATACCATCTGTTGTTTATGGTTTCTTTGGCTTGTGTGTACTGGTTCCGTGGACAAGAAATATTTTTGGGGGAAATGGAAACAGTATCTTAACAGCATCTATTCTTCTTGGGATAATGATTTTACCAAGCATCATCGGTGTTTCGGAATCTGCAATCCGGGCTGTGCCGAACAAGTATTATGAGGGAGCCCTTGCACTTGGGGCAACTCATGAGAGAAGTGTATTTCTTACAGTGGTTCCGGCAGCAAAATCAGGAATTTTGGCTGGTGTCATTCTGGGAGTTGGAAGGGCAATTGGAGAGACGATGGCAGTTATCATGGTAGCCGGAAATCAGGCAAGAATGCCAAAAGGAATCCTAAAAGGTGTGCGGACACTGACAGCGAACATTGTAATTGAAATGGGATATGCGGCAGACTTGCATCGTGAAGCATTGATTGCAACAGGTGTAGTACTTTTTGTATTTATTTTAATCATCAACCTGCTGTTTTCCGTGCTAAAGAGAAGGACGGTGGAATAAATGGAAGAATTTAAAGGGAAAGCAATTCAGAAAATGAGAACATTCAGACATCATCCGGGTTCTTTTTTTCTGTGGCTCATAACAATTCTGGCAGCAATCTTTACAGTTGGCGTACTTGGATTTTTGATTGTTTACATTTTGATAAAAGGTGTACCGCATCTGACACCGTCTCTGTTTGCATGGACTTACAATTCAGATAATGTGTCAATGATGCCAAGTATCATTAACACCATTTTTATGACAGGACTTACCCTTCTTGTTGCAGCGCCGCTTGGTATTTTTGCGGCTGTTTATCTGGTAGAGTATGCGAAGAAAGGTAATAAGATTGTCGGGATTGTCCGGGTGACGGCAGAAACACTTACCGGAATTCCTTCTATTGTATATGGGCTGTTTGGCATGCTGTTTTTCGTTGGGACCTGTAAGTGGGGTTATTCCCTGTTATCCGGTGCATTTACACTGGCAATTATGGTGCTTCCGGTTATTATGCGTACCACAGAAGAAGCGCTTCTTGCAGTGCCGGATTCCTTCCGTGAAGCCAGTTTTGGGCTTGGGGCGGGAAAACTGCGTACCGTGTTCAAAATTGTACTTCCATCCGCAGTGCCTGGCATTCTGGCTGGGGTTATCCTTGCGATTGGACGTATTGTTGGAGAAACGGCGGCGTTAATTTATACGGCAGGTACCGTTGCAAAAGTACCAGAAAATGTATTCTCCTCTGCAAGAACATTGTCAGTACATATGTATAATCTTTCCAAAGAAGGATTGAATACCAATGAAGCTTATGCAACAGCAGTCGTACTGTTAGTGTTGGTCATCATTATCAATATGCTTTCAAGTGCCATTGCAAGAAAATTGGAAAAACACTGAGGAAAGGATCGATAGAAGAATTATATGGAAAATAAAATTACAGTCAGAGATTTAAATTTGCATTATGGAAGTTTCCATGCTCTGAAAAATGTAGACATGGATATTCCGAAAAACGAGATAACGGCATTTATTGGCCCTAGCGGCTGCGGAAAATCTACTTTTTTGAAATCCTTAAATCGAATGAATGATTTGGTAGAGGGATGCAGGATTACCGGACAGGTTCTTTTGGATAATGAGGATATTTACGGAAATATGGATGTCAATCATCTGCGCAGAAGGGTAGGAATGGTATTTCAGTCTCCGAATCCGTTCCCTATGAGTATTTATGACAATATTGCTTATGGTCCGCGTACTCATGGAATTCGTTCAAAGGCAAAGCTGGATGCCATTGTGGAAAAATCCTTAAAACAGGCGGCTATCTGGGATGAACTAAAAGACCGTTTGAAAAAGAGTGCGCTTGGATTATCCGGTGGACAGCAGCAGAGACTCTGTATTGCAAGAGCACTTGCAGTGGAGCCGGAGGTTATCCTAATGGATGAGCCTACTTCAGCGTTGGATCCGATTTCTACTTCAAAAATAGAAGATTTAGTACTGGAATTAAAAGAAAAATACACGATTGTCATGGTTACCCACAATATGCAGCAGGCAACCCGTGTTTCAGATAATACAGTATTTTTCCTTCTGGGTGAAGTGATTGAGGCAGACAGGACAGAGAAACTTTTCTCTATGCCGGCAGATAAACGTACTGAAGATTACATTACGGGACGTTTTGGTTGATAAAAGAGCAAAAAGAAGGGAGAATATGTATATGAGAAATCGATTTGACCGGGAATTGGTGCGGCTGAATGATGAATTGATCGAAATGGGAAGTCTTATCGAAAAAGCGATTGAAATGGCGGTTACCGCATTGGTAAAACAGGATGCGGAACTGGCAAAACAGACGATTGCAATGGATACGGAAATTGACGATCAGGAACGAACCATTGAGAATCTCTGTTTGAAACTTTTGCTACAGCAGCAGCCGGTAGCGAGGGATTTGCGGGTGATTTCTTCCGCATTGAAAATGATTACCGATATGGAAAGAATCGGGGATCACGCATCGGATATTTCTGAAATTACCTTACAGCTTGCGAACCAGACGTATATTAAAGGACTGGAAAAAACGCAGGAAATGGCAAAAGAGGCGACTGTAATGCTGGTAAAGAGTATCGAGGCCTTTGTTAACAAAGACATCGTACTGGCAGGTGAGGTTATCGGCAGAGATGACAGGGTAGATGATTTATTTGATGAGGTAAAAAGTGAATTGATTGATCTGATTCATGAGAATACGGATAATGGAGCACAGGCAGCGGATTTTCTTATGATTGCAAAATATCTGGAAAGAATCGGTGATCATGCAACCAATATTGCAGAGTGGGTAATCTTTTCGATTACCGGTCAGCATAAAACGGAAGGAAATACGGGAAATCGAATAGAAAGTTAAAAAAAGAAAGGATACTTAAAAAAGTTCGACGACAAAATTTTACATAGATTTTACATAAATAACTCTTGCATTTTACATATTCAAATTATACTATGGAACTATGAGCGCAAAAAAAAGGTTGAATATGTATAAAATGCGAGGAGAAAAATATGGATTTTTTTAGTATCTTGACAATGCTTGGTGGATTAGCACTTTTTTTGTACGGAATGAATGCGATGGGAGACGGTCTGGCTAAAATGGCAGGCGGCAGACTGGAGCGCATTCTGGAAAGACTGACATCCAATCCGCTTAAAGCGGTACTTCTGGGCTGTGGTGTTACAGCGGTAATACAGTCGTCTTCAGCAACTACAGTCATGGTCGTCGGCTTTGTTAATTCCGGTATCATGAAACTGGAGCAGGCCGTTGGTGTTATCATGGGCGCTAATGTGGGTACAACGGTGACTTCGTGGCTGCTCAGTCTTACTGGAATTGAAGGTGATAATTTTCTTATACAGCTTTTGAAGCCGACGTCCTTTTCGCCGGTTTTCGCTTTGGTTGGTGTAATTTTGCTACTTTTTTTAAAAAGCGAAAAGAAAAAGGATATCGGAACCATTTTGATTGGTTTTGCTATTCTGATGTTCGGTATGGAAATGATGAGCGGAGCAGTGGAGCCGCTTGCGGATGTGCCGGAATTTACAAGTATTTTGACGATGTTTTCCAATCCGATTCTTGGAATGATTGCAGGAGCGATTCTGACTGCAGTGATTCAGAGTTCATCGGCATCTGTAGGTATTTTACAGGCACTCTGCGCCACTGGATCTGTAAATTTTGCCACGGCCATTCCGATTATTATGGGACAGAATATTGGAACCTGCGTAACAGCAATGATTTCTTCTATTGGAGCAAATAAAAACGCTAAGCGTGCAGCACTGGTGCATTTATACTTTAATGTGATTGGAACTGTTTTGTTTATGATTGTATTTTACAGTATCAATGCTGCAGTTCATTTCTCCTTTATGGGACAGAGTGCAAATGCGGCTGGAATAGCTGTTATTCACAGTGCATTTAATGTGGCGGCCACTCTGGCACTATTGCCATTCCGTAAATTATTGGTAAAACTCGCCTGTCTTACGATGCCGGACAGTGCAGAAGATGTGGCATGGGAAGAAGTGGCGAAAAATGGAAATGTCATGGATGCGCGTTTTTTGGAGAAACCGGCTTTTGCGGTTCAGCAGGCAAAGCATGCTGCTGTAGATATGGCGGAATTTTCCAAACAGGCAGTGTTTGCGGCTATGGATTTACTGATGGAATACGATGAAAAGAAAGCAGAACTGGTACAGGAATTAGAGCAGAAGGTGGATCGTTATGATGATGAGATAGGTACTTATCTTATGCAGATTAGTGCAAAACAGATCTCAAGAGAAGATTCTCAGACGGTTGCTATGCTGCTTCACAGTATTGGTGATTT
This sequence comes from uncultured Lachnospiraceae bacterium, assembly GCA_945868305.1. Lineage (GTDB taxonomy): Bacteria > Bacillota > Clostridia > Lachnospirales > Lachnospiraceae > Roseburia_D. The sequence goes on from CAMBKU010000009.1 coordinate 31,110, forward strand.
TGAACGTATCTCTGACCACGCAGTGAACCTTTTGGAGGTGGCACAGCAGATGCAGAAGAAAGAAGGAAAATTTTCCAAAAAAGCAGTGGAAGAATTGAAGATATATGAGGATGCTGTACGGGAAATTGTTTCTATGTCTTATCATGCATTTGAAGAAGGGGATTTGCAGGAAGCGGTTATGGTCGAGCCGCTTGAGGAAGTTATTGATTATTTGGATAAGGAAGAAAAGAAGCGTCATATGAAGCGGCTCCGTAAGGAGAAGTGTACGATAGAACTTGGCTTCTGTCTGTCTGATATTACGATGAATCTGGAACGTATTGCGGATCATTGTTCTAATATTGCAGTATATATGATTCAGATTAGTGAAGATATGCTGGAAACCCATGAATATTTAGACCAGGTGAAACAGGAAGAAAATGAAAGCTTTGATGTAATGTATCACGGATACCGAGAGAAGTATGCATTACCGGATTAAAGGAGAGAAAGATGGCACTGATATATGTTGTGGAAGATGATGTGAATATTCGCGAAATAGAAAGCTTTGCATTGAAAAATTCGGGCTATACCATAGAAGATTTTGGGTGTGCGAAGGATTTTTTTGCAAGAGTCCGTGATAAAGTACCGGATTTAATTTTGCTTGACATTATGCTTCCGGATGAAGACGGGCTTGAAATCGTAAAGAAACTCAGAAAGAAAGCGGAGACCAGAAGGGTTCCGATTATTATGGTGACGGCCAAAACTTCTGAGATGGATAAGGTGAAAGGCTTGGATATCGGTGCAGATGATTATTTAACAAAACCTTTTGGAGTGATGGAGCTTATTTCAAGAACAAAGGCTTTGCTTCGACGGAGTCTTCATATGTCGGAGGAGAAGCTCTTGTCCATAGGGGATATTTTTCTGGATGATGAAAAACGTATGGTGTATGTCAAGGATGTTCCGTGCGATTTGACATATAAAGAATTTGAATTGTTAAAAATGCTGATGCAGAATGCCGGAATTGTAATTCCGAGAGAAGAAATCATGGTACGCATCTGGGGGATGGATTATGAGGGAGAATCCAGAACTCTGGATATGCATATCAAAACGTTGCGGCAGAAGCTGGGTGAAGCGGGAAGTCGTATAAAAACAGTCCGCAATGTAGGCTATCGTCTGGAGTAGCGATTATGAAGAAAAAAATAAATTTACAGTTTTTGATTATGTCCTTTACGGCAATTTTACTGACACTTGTGATTTCGGCAGCGGTAAGTTACGAGGTGTTGAAAAATGAGGTCATGGAAGAACTGCGGACTTATACTCATATTTTATTGGAGACAGATGTATTTGAAACACCGGAGACAGTCACTTATGATGCAAAGACCGATGGCCTGCGTATTACAGTGGTAGCAAAAGATGGTACCGTGGAATATGACAGTGATGTGAACGCAGCAGAGATGGAAAATCATGAGGATCGTCCGGAGGTAGAGGAAGCTTTTTCGAAAGGGGAAGGGAAAGCCATTCGGAAATCGGAAACACTGGATCAGAGCATGTTTTATTATGCTACGCTTCTTGAGAACGGCTGTGTTCTTCGTACGGCCAAAAAGGCGGATAATATATGGACGATTCTGTATTCCACCTTTCCGATGCTTTTGTTGCTTGCGATTATTTTGGCAACGCTGGGGGCAGTACTTTCCCATCTGTTGACAAAAAGTATTGTGGCACCAATCGAGCAGATGGCAAACGATATGGATCATTTGGAGTCGGTTTGCGTGTATAAGGAACTTCGACCTTTTATCACAACCATCCAAAAGCAGCATGAGGATATCCGAAAAAATGCGGATATGCGTCAGGAGTTTACAGCGAACGTTTCCCATGAGTTAAAGACACCGCTCACTTCCATTTCAGGTTATTCTGAGTTGATTGAAAGTGGTATGGCAACAGATGAGGATGTGACTCGTTTTGCCGGGGAAATCCATCAGAATGCAAATCGCTTGCTGACGTTAATAAATGATATTATTCGCCTTTCAGAGTTGGATGTGTCTACCGAAGAAATCCCCTATGAGCAGTTGGATTTGTATGCGATTGCTGAAAAATGTGTGGATATGCTACAGGTCAATGCGGAAAATCATGACGTAACTATAGAGCTGACTGGGAAAAGCGCTTTTGTTCATGCGAACCGGGAAATGATGAATGAACTTTTATATAATCTTTGTGATAACGCAATACGTTACAACAAAAAAGGTGGAACTGTGAATGTGAGCGTGGAGCAAAGGGAAGAACAGGTAATTCTTTCTGTAAAAGATACAGGAATCGGAATTTCCAAAGAGCATCAGGAACGTATTTTTGAACGCTTTTACCGTGTGGATCGTAGCCGTTCCAAACTGACTGGGGGCACGGGTCTTGGTCTTGCAATTGTGAAGCACATTGTTGCCCAGCATAATGCCAGGTTGGAATTGGAAAGTGAGAAAGATGTGGGAACGCAAATACGTGTTATTTTTCTGAAATAAGTGTGAATTTTGAAAGGATGTGCAGTCTTACTTATAGACAGCACATCCTTTTTGGCTTATTATTTATAGTGTGACAAGCAGTTGGAAAACAAAAAAGGGGGACTTATTATGAAGAAAAAGATGATGTACACAGTGGGAATCCTTGCGTCTGCTTTTGTATGGCTGGCAGGCTGTGGAGAAAAGAAAGAGGAGAATAGAGAATCTGCTTTTGAGAATGAAGAAAAGATAGAAGCAGAAGGTATGGAGAGTACTTACAACTATCTTGCGATTGGAAATTCAGTGACCCGATGGGAAGGAAAGCCGGAAGAAGTAAATAAAATCTGGTGGAGTGATTATGGAATGGCGGCAGATTGTCCGGAGAATGATTATGTACACCGGGTTGCATCACATCTGGAGGATAGAAAGGATAAAGTAAAGGTTGAGGCAGTCTGCTTTCAGGAGTGGGAGAGCAATGAGGCGGGAGACCGCGACAGCTATCTGAAAGAACTGGATGACGTAGTGGATGAAGATCTGGATTTGGTTACGGTTCAGCTGGGCGAAAATATTACCGAAAAAGCTCCGGTTACAGTGCAGGATTATACAACGTTAATCAATTATCTGAAGGAGGAAGCTCCGGATGCGCAGATTATTTTTCTGGGACAGATTTTGTGGAACAATGATGAAGTGCAAAGAATAAAAGAGCAGGCGGCGGCAGAATGCGGCGTATCTTTTATTAATTTAGATGATGTGCGCACCGATGCTCAGTATAAAGCAGGTATTGGCGCTGAGGTATTGGGAGATGACGGGAAAATGCATACCATTCATAATGAAATTGTGGCAGAGCACCCGAACAATCTCGGTATGCAGGTGATTGCAGACCGTATCAATCAGACGGTGGATGCGTATATAGATTAGAAAAAGAGGGAAAGTATGTCCTTACAATTTGTTTTTGGAAATTCAGGCAGCGGAAAGTCTGCCTTTTTATATCAAAAGGTAATTGAAGAATCCATGGCACATCCTATGGAAAATTATCTGATTTTAGTGCCGGAGCAGTTTACGATGCAGACACAAAAGGAATTGGTTAGCCTGCATCCGAAGCATGCCATTATGAACATTGATGTTCTGAGCTTTAACCGGCTGGCGTTCCGCGTATTTGACGAGCTTGGGAAGACGGATTTTGTGATTCTGGAGGAGACCGGGAAAAATCTTGTGCTGCGGAAAGTGGCGGAGGAAAAGAAAAAAGAACTTCCGGTGCTTGGTGGAAATTTACGCAAAATGGGTTATATCAGTGAAATGAAATCTCTGATTTCAGAATTTATGCAGTATAATGTGACGCCGGAGATGTTGGAAGAATTAACAGAGGAGAAAAAAGCGGTACAGTCTTTCTCCTATAAGATGAAGGACGTCCTTACCATGTATCAGGGTTTCTTGGATTATCTGGAGGGAACCTACATTACAGCAGAAGAAATACTGGATCTTTTGGCGGAGCTTGCAGGAGACTCCGCTCTTTTGCGTGGGAGTACGCTGGTATTTGACGGTTTTACTGGTTTTACTCCAAATCAGAACAAGTTGCTTACAGAACTGTTTCCATTAGTAAAAGATATTCTTGTGACGGTTTCAATTGATGAGAAGGAAGACTTTTTCGAGAAGCCGAAAATGCAGGATTTATTTTATATGAGTAAGAAGATGATACGGGGGCTGCTAAAAATTGCGGAGGAAACTGGCGTTGAGGTAAAAGAGCCGATTGTTTTAAAGGACGGTGATAAGAAGCGTTTTTTACATGCTCCGGCATTGTATCATTTAGAGCAGAATCTGTTTCGGAAAAAACAGAAAACTTATACGGGGAAACAGGACAGTATCCGGGTATTTTCGCTTCATGATGCGCGTTCGGAGCTGCGTTTTGCAGCGGGTGAAATTAAACGTCTGGTGCGAGAGGAGCATTATCGTTACCGGGATTTTGCCATTGTCTCTGGGAACGCTGAAACTTACAGCAATTATGCACCGCAGATTTTTGAGGAATACGATATTCCTATTTTTATGGACACGAAAAAAAATATTCTTTTTCATCCTTTTCCTGAATTCATACGTGCAGTGTTAGAGATTATAGAGCAGGATTTCTCATACGAGAGTATATTCCGGTATTATCGTACTTCTCTGGCTGGAATTGCGACAGAAAAAATTGATTTGCTGGAAAATTATGTGCTGGCAACAGGTGTGAGAGGTCATTCCCGGTGGGAGAAAAAATGGGTGCGTCTGCCAAAAAACTGGGAGGAAGAAACTTTAGAAGATGTGAATGCACTTCGAGAAAGTTTTCTTTTGCATTTCGAGCCGCTTTATAAGGTATTTCGGGATAAAAAGGCGAATTTGCGGGAAAAAACAGTGGCATTATATCATTTTATTGCAGCCCATGATATTCAAAGCAAACTTTATTGTTATCAAAAAGAATTTGAAGAAAAGGGGGATATGGCGACAGCCAAGGAATATGAGCAGATTTACGGAATTGTTATGGAATTGTTTCAGAAAATGGTAGATTTGCTGGGAGATGAAATACTCTCCGTGAAAGAATACAGGGAGATTATGGATGCGGGATTTGAGGCAGCAAAGGTAGGTGTTATTCCGCCGGGCTATGACAGAGTGGTTATTGGAGACATTGAGCGGACCAGACTGGAGCATATCAAGGTATTATTCTTTATTGGGGTAAATGATGGCATTATCCCTAAGGCAGATAGTCACGGAGGTATTATTTCGGAACTGGAGCGGGAACGTCTTTTGGCAGAGCATATAGAACTGTCTCCGACGGCGAGAGAACGGGCGTTTATTCAGAAATTTTATCTTTATATGAATATGACAAAACCATCTGAGAAGCTCTATATTACCTGCACAGAAGTAGATACGGATGGAAAAGCAGTGCGTCGTTCCTATCTGGTGAATACCGTGTGTAGGTTGTTTCCGACACTTTCTGTTCAGGAAGCAGGAGAAAATGCGGATTTATGGCTAGTTACGCCAAAGAGTAGCTTAAATTTGTTTTTGGAAGGTCTTACTGAGGTGAAGAAGGGGAAGGTGAGCGAAGAATGGAAGGCGCTTTACGCATGGTATCAGGCGGACGGCACCTGGGCGGGCAGGACGGAAAAGCTTTTAGATGCTGCATTTTATTACCACAAAACAGAAAACTTATCCAAAGAGGCAGCAGCGGCACTTTACGGTACTGTTTTGACCAACAGTGTTACCAGGCTGGAACGTTTTGCTTCCTGTGCGTTTGCGCACTTTTTACGTTATGGTCTTGGGCTGGACGAGAGACAGGTGAGCGAGTTTGCACCATTGGATTTAGGAAATGTGCTGCATCAGGCAATCGAGGAATATTCTAAGGCATTGGAGGAGAGCTCTTATACATGGTTTGATGTGCCAAAGACAGAAATGGAAAAGCTTGCAGAAACGGCACTTTCCGATGCAGTGGCATCTATGCGTGAGACAGCGCTCTATGATACGGCAAAGGATACATATATGGTAGAACGTATGCATGCTCTGTTAAACCGTACGCTCTTAACGATCACAGAACAAATCAGAAGGGGGAGTTTTTTGCCGGAAAATTATGAGGTGTCTTTTGCTTTTACTGAGGATTTGAATGCCGTGAATTTTGCTTTGAGCGAAGAAGAAAAGATGCGCTTAAAGGGAAGAATCGACCGGATGGATGTCTGGGAAAATGACGATGATATTTATGTGAAAATCATGGATTACAAGTCCGGCGGCAGTACGCAGTTTGAACTTTTGTCTATTTATCATGGATTACAATTACAGCTTGTAGTCTATTTAAATGCAGGGTTGGAACTGATGCAGAAAAAATATCCGGGAAAAGAGATTCATCCCGGTGGCATTTTTTATTACCATATTGATGACCCTTTTGTGGAGACGGCGGAAGAAAAATCAGATGAAGCAATTTTTGAGGAAATTTTAGGAAAATTAAAGCTGGATGGGCTTGTGAGTGCGAAGACGGAAGTCTTAGATGCTATGGATCGGGACTTTGAAGGAACTTCCACAGTCCTTCCGGTGGGAAGAAAGAAGGACGGGGCTTTGCGGGCCGGTTCCCACGCAGTGAGTGAGGCGGATTTTAAAGAAATATCATCTTTTGTGAATGCCAAAATCCGAGAGCTTGGCACGGATATGTTAAGTGGCGATATAGACGTATCTCCCTACAAATTGGATAAAAAGGATGCATGTTCTTATTGTCCGTATCATGGAGTTTGCGGATTTGATGAAAAGATGCCTGGATATTCTTATCGGAAGCTGCAAAAGTTTGATTCGGATGATGAAATACTGGCGCAGATGAGAAAGGAGGAAGAAGATGGGCGTAACGTGGACCGAGAGCCAACAGAAGGTCATTGATTACAGAAATCGGAATATTTTAGTATCTGCAGCAGCAGGTTCCGGAAAGACTGCTGTGCTGGTAGAGCGTATCCTGCATAAAATTACGGAGGATAAAGTAGATATTGACAAGCTACTCATTGTAACCTTTACTAATGCAGCTGCAGCAGAGATGCGGGAGAGAATTCGGGATGCCATAGAAGCAAGGCTTGAAGAAACACCTGGAGATGAACATCTGGAACGACAGTTTACACTGGTGCATAATGCCCAGATTACGACCATTGACAGTTTTTGTCTGTATGTCATTCGCAATTATTTTTATAAGATTGATTTAGAGCCGAATTTTCGGGTCGCTGACGAAGGCGAACTTGCCTTGATGCGCTCCGACGTGATGGAAAAGATGCTGGAAAAGAGGTATGAAACGGCGGGGGAGGATTTTCTTGATTTTGTGGAAAGCTACGGTGGTGCAAAAAACGATAATGCCATCCGTGATATGATACTGAAAATGTATACCTATTCCCAGAGTTATCCATGGCCCAGGGAATGGCTTGCCTCCTGCAGGGAGGTCTATGCCGTGCAGGATGTGCCAGAGCTGGAACAGACATCCTGGATGAAACAGTTGCTTGTTTCGTTGCAGACCGTATTCAATGACTGTCTTCGCCAGATGCGAGAGGTGCTTCAAATTTGCGAGGAGCCGGATGGACCGTATATGTACGCTGATGCGATAAAAGGGGATATTCGGCAGTTAAAGTTGCTTGGTGAGGCGGAGGATTATACAACATTAAATGATACCATCGGCAGTTATGTATCAGCGTTTCCGAAACTTGCTGCTGCGCGCAAATTTGAAGGAAGTGCAGAGAAAAAGGAGTTTGTGCAGAATGTTCGTAATGAGATGAAAAAAGAAGTGAAGGATATTCGGGATAAATATTTTTTCAAAGCACCTGGGGAAATAGCAGAGGATTTAAAAAGGACAGCGCCTGCAGCGGAAATGTTGATTACATTGACCGAGGAATTTTCTGAGAGATTTTCGGCGGAGAAACAAAATAAAAATCTTGTGGATTTTTCCGATATGGAGCATCTGGCGTTAAAAATTCTGGTGGATGAAGAAAAAAAGGAACCAACGGAAACAGCAGATGAATTCGCAGCGCTGTTCGACGAGATTATGATTGATGAGTATCAGGACAGCAATTATGTGCAGGAAACGCTGCTTCGGGCGGTGTCAAGAGAACGTTTTGGTCAGAACAACCTGTTTATGGTGGGAGACGTCAAACAGAGTATTTACCGTTTCCGTCTCGCAAGGCCGGAGATTTTTATGGAAAAATTTGATACCTATGATACAGAGGAATCGGACTGTCAGCGGATTGATCTGTGTCAGAACTTCCGAAGCAGAAGTGAAGTGTTATCCGGTGTCAATGACATTTTCTATAAGATTATGTGCAGGGATCTTGGAAATGTGGTTTATGATGAGAATGCTGCTCTGTATCCGGGCGCTTCCTATCCGGAGGGAAAAGATGAGAAAGAATTTGCCATGGAGGTCTTTGTGGCGGAAGAAAGTGAAACAAAGGAATTTGAACGGGAGGAACTGGAAGCCCAAATGATTGCTGCCCGCATCAAAGCGATGCAAAAGGAAGGGCAGTCAGTAACCGATAAGGCAACTGGCGAGCTTCGTCCGGCAGAGTATCGCGATATTGTGATTTTGCTGCGCAGCGTGTCTGGGATGGCGGATACGTTTGTGAAAGTTTTGACAGAAGAAGGGATTCCGGCATTTACGACCTCAAAGACCGGCTATTTTTCTACAGTGGAGATTCAGACGGTGTTAAATGTTTTGCGCATTTTGGACAATCCCATGCAGGATATTCCATTGGCTGCGGTACTTCATTCACCGATTGGCGGTTTCTCAGGGGAAGAACTGGCAAGAATCCGGGCAACATCAGAGAAAAATACTTTTTATGAGAGCATACTCATGTATACCAGTACAGAAGAAGCATCGGAGGATGCAAAGCCAGCCGGAAGAAAGCAAAACGGGGAACTGGATGAAGGTTTAAAACAGCGCCTTGTGGCGTTTTTGGACACACTGAAGGAATTTAGGTCACGGGTACCCTATACACCGGTACACGAGCTGATTTTGCAGATTTTGGAAGAAACTGGTTATCTTTCTTACATCACAGCACTTCCGGCTGGAGAGCAGAAACGGGCAAACGTGCAGATGCTGATTGAGCAGGCAATTCATTATGAAAATACCAGCTATAAAGGACTGTTCCATTTTGTACGATATATCGAAAAACTGCACAAATATGATGTGGATTATGGAGAGGCAGATATTGTAAATGAGAATGAAAATGCTGTGCGGATTATGAGCATACATAAGAGTAAGGGACTGGAGTTTCCTATTGTCTTTGCGGCTGGCATGGGAAAGAATTTTAATATGCAGGATACGAGAAGCAGGTTGATACTGCATCCCGATCTTGGTATTGGTATGGATTACATGGATGCAGAGAGAAGAACAAAAACGCCGACGCTGATAAAGCGGGCACTGGCAAGACAGACCGATGAGGAGAATCTTGGAGAAGAACTCCGTGTGCTGTATGTAGCTCTGACCAGGGCAAAGGAGAAGCTGGTTCTGACCGGGTGTATGAAGGATGCCGTAGAAAAACTGGAGGAATATAAAAGAAGGGCAAACAAAGAAGCAGAACTTAGCTTTTTAGTCCGAAGCGGTGCCCGCAGCTATTTTGACTGGGTACTTCCGGCGTTATATTCCTATGGGGAAAATGTCTCTGTAACGATTTGCAAGGATAAGGACATATTGGCGGGGCAGGCAAAAGAAGCGATTGATGCATTGTTGACAAAGGAACAGGTAAAAAGCCTTGCAAAGACGGCAGACGTTGAAAGTGTTGAAAAAGTAAAAGAACGCCTTTCTTTTTGTTATCCATATGAAGCGGAAAAGGATATTAAGACAAAGGTGTCCGTTTCTGAGATAAAACATGAACGGATGCAGTTTGAAGAAGAAGAAATGGATACCGTACAATGGTATATGGAGGATGAAAAGAAGGAGATTATCCCAGACTTTATAGAAAAACAGGACAATGTAAATCGTGGTGCATTGCGAGGAAGTGCGGTGCATCTGTTTATGCAGTGTTTACCGTTTGAACAGGCTCCTCTGACAGAGGGAAGAAAACAGATGTGTGTGTGGCTTAAGGGAGAATTGGATAATTTAAAGGTGGCAGGCAGATTGGATGAAACTATGTACGAATTGGTAAGGATACCGATGATTGCAGACTTTTTCTCATCTAATCTGGCAAAACGCATGACGGCAGCTGGTTACAGAGGAGAGCTTTTTAAAGAAAAGGCTTTTGTCCTTGGAGTTCCGGCAGGGGAAATTTGGGATTGTGACAGTAGAGAATTGGTACTGGTGCAGGGAATCGTGGATGCTTTTTTTTACGAAGACGGAGAAATCATTATTATGGATTATAAAACTGATTCAGTGGAAAAACCGGAACAGCTTGTTTTGCGTTATCAGGCGCAGCTTGCGTTATATGCAAGAGCTTTGGAGGAAGCAACGGGTAGGAAAGTGCGTGAGAAGATTATATATTCATTTCATTTGAAAACAGAAATCGTAGTGCCGTAAGGAAGGAGACAGACTTTATGAAAATTATACTGGCAAGCGCCTCTCCGAGACGCAGGGAGTTGTTAGAACAGATTGGTGTACAGTTTACCGTACAGCCTGCAAAAGGCGAGGAAAAAACAGGAGCAGCGACACCGGAAGAAACCGTAAAGAGATTGTCAGAGCAGAAGGCAAAAGAAGTGGCAGCTTTACAAAAAGGCGGAGATGTAGTGGTCATTGGAGCAGATACGATTGTGTCCTATGATAATAAAATTCTTGGGAAACCCAAGGATGAGGAGGATGCTTTTCGTATGCTGTCCATGCTACAGGGAAAGAAGCATGAAGTATACACCGGGGTAACACTTCTTTTGCTGGTAAACGGGGAAAAAAGAAAGATTGTTTTTGCAGAAAAAACGGAAGTATTTATGTATACCATGACAGAACGGGAAATCAGAGATTATATAAAAACAGGAGAACCGCTGGATAAAGCAGGGGCCTACGGTATTCAGGGAAAATGCGCTGCGTTTATTGAAAAAATTTCCGGAGATTACAATAATGTAGTGGGACTGCCCGTTTCCAGAATATATCAGGAATTACTGCAACTGGGCATTGATATTTTGCACATTTCATAATATGATAAGATAGGATTCAAGCGTCAGGAAGACACTTCGTCCCGAAAGTAATGAGAAACAAGGAGGGAGGCAAAGCATGAAGTTTGATAAAGAGTGCCTGAATTATTTTCTGGAACATCAAATGCAGTTGTTTCCAGAAAAAGTAGCAGAGACTTTAGAGGAAGCAGACGAATTTTTGGAGGACTGCATGGCGGTCATCTGCAAAAATAAAAAAGAGGTACGGGCGTATTTTGAGGAAAGTGGTGCAGATATTGCAGGCATGAGTATGGAAGATATTTTAAAAGCAGAGGAAGTATTTGCGCTGGGTGACGGAAGATATTTGATTGTAGAGGCATAAGGCAGTTATGAGATTGTGATAGAAAAGGGGAAATGTTTTGAATCAGAATAAATATGATGTGATTATTATCGGAGCCGGACCGTCCGGGATTTTTTGTGCCTATGAGTTGATACATAAGAAACCAGAGTTAAAGGTACTTATGATAGAAAAAGGGCGCAGAATAGAAGACAGGCAGTGTCCGAAACGGAAAACCAAGGTATGCGTCGGCTGTAAACCGTGTTCTATTACCACCGGATTTGCAGGAGCAGGAGCTTTTTCCGATGGAAAATTGTCGCTTTCTCCAGATGTAGGCGGGAATCTGCCGGATATTTTAGGATATGATGAGGCGGTAAAGCTGATTCAGGAGTCGGATGAGATTTACCTGAAATTTGGTGCCGATGAAAATGTGTACGGTGTGGATAAAGAAAAAGAGATTCGGGAAATCCGCAGAAAAGCTATTAATGCCAATTTAAAGCTGATCGAATGTCCGATTCGACATCTGGGGACAGAGGAAGGCTATAAGATTTATGCAAGACTACAGAATGATTTGCTTGAACACGGAGTGGAAATTCTTTTTAATACGATGATAGGAGATATTCTAGTCGAGGAGAACCGGGTAAAGGGCGTAGTGACGGAAAAGGGAGAGACTTTCTACGCAGATGAAATTGTATCGGCAGTTGGACGTGAAGGTGCTGACTGGTTTAGTCATATTTGTAATCTTCATGGAGTAGAGACTGAGGTCGGAACCGTAGATATCGGTGTGCGAGTGGAAGTTCGGGACGAGGTTATGGATTTTTTGAATAAGAATCTTTATGAAGCCAAGTTGGTTTATCATACGCCGACTTTTGATGATAAAGTTCGTACTTTTTGTACGAATCCTTCCGGTGAAGTGGCAACGGAGTATTATGATGATGGACTTGCGGTAGTAAACGGTCATGCCTATAAATCCTTGGATATGAAGACGAGCAACACTAACTTCGCCCTTTTGGTTTCCAAAAACTTTACTAAGCCGTTTAAAACGCCGATTGAATACGGAAAACAGATTGCACAGCTTTCCAATATGCTTTGCGACGGCAAAATTATGGTACAGACTTTTGGAGATTTTAAGCGGGGCAGAAGAACCACAGAGGAGCGTCTGTGCAGAAATAATCTGATTCCTACCTTAAAGGATGCTGTTCCGGGAGACTTGTCTTTAGTATTTCCGCACCGTATTATGGTGGATATCGTTGAGATGATAGAAGCACTTGATAAAGTGACGCCGGGAATTGCCAGTGATGAGACACTTTTGTATGGTGTAGAGGTGAAATTCTACTCGAATAAGGTTGTGGTAAATAAAGAATTTGAAACAAGTATAAGAGGGCTTCGTGCTGTGGGTGACGGAGCATCTGTGACCAGGGGACTGCAGCAGGCGTCTGCTAACGGTTTGAGTGTTGCCAGAAGCATTTTAAAAACAATAGAACAGGATTAGTACAATGAATATACGCAGGAAAAAAATGATACTTATTCCGGTACTTTGTGTCAGTCTGCTTTTAGGCGGATGCCAGATTGCCGGAAGAAAGGTTGTATTTACAACAGGACTTGGAAATAAGGATTTATTCAGGATAGGAGAAACCGTATGTACTTTACCGGAAGCAAAGGTATATTTGTGCAACTACCAGAATATCTATGGTTCCGTTTATGGGGTGGAATTGTGGAAACAGGAGTCCAGCAAAAAGGAACTTGAGCAGTATGTAAAAGAAATGACGGTTTCTGAACTGGCAAGGATTACCTGCATGGATCAGCTTGCGAAGCAGCAGGATATTTCACTTAGTGAGGAAGAAAAGAAACAGGCAGCGGATGCAGCAAAGGCCTATTTTGTTTCTTTGACGGAAGATGAGATTGCATATATGGATGTTACCGAGGAAACGATACGGACGCTTTATGAGAATTATGCATTAGCAGATAAGCTTTATCGGTCATTGACCGAAGGAGTCAATGAGGAAGTGAGTGACGATGAGGCTCGTATCATGCATGCCATGCAGATATTTGTCACGGAAAAGGAAAAGGCGAATGTCATTGCCCAGAGGCTCGCGGCGGGAGAGGATTTTATTTCACTTGCCAGCGATTACAACGAAGCGCAGGATATTGAGGTCACTTTTGGCAGGGGAGATGTGCCGACAGAAGTGGAGGAAGAAGTTTTTTCTATGGAGGATGGACAGATATCACCTTGTATTGAGACTGCATCAGGCTACTATTTTATCAAGTGTGTGAATAAATACGATGAGGAACTGACGCAGGAAAATAAGGTAAAAATTGCCCAGGAGCGGGAAAAAACAGCGTTTAATGATGCCTATGATGAGTTTGTCTCGGAGCAGGATTCCATGCTCAATGAGAAGCTCTGGGAGGAAACAAAGATGGACACAAGCGGAAAGATAACGACAAATAGTTTCTTTTCCGTGTATGCGCAGTATTGCAGGTAAGATTTAAAAATGCATGAAGAAAGGGAGACGGCTTCTTTATGAAGCGTCTCCCTTAAATATTATTTTGCCAGTAACATCATAATCTTGTTGCTCCGGGCAATGAATTTTGTCATGGCATCCGGTGTCAACGGCTGGTTGCTTAACATGGCAAGATCATAAAGTTGTTCGCAGAACATTGGTACATTTTCGGAATCTTTGTTTTCCAGAATGTATTTTACAAGGTCGTTGGCTGCGTTTAAGGTCAGGGTAGCATCTGCTGCAAACATGGAAGAATCCATACCGCCCATACCGCCGGCAGCATACATTTTCATCATATCCTGCATACGTCGGCCTTCTTCGGAGAGAGTGATGATGGAGGCAATATCCGCATTTTTCAGCTTTTCTACCTGAATGTTTAGCTTGTCATTGCTTAATGCCTTATGGAAGACCTCGGTTAAGGTATCGGTAGCATCTTTTAAATCTTCTTCCGGGATATCTTCTTTTAAGGTATCTGTTACGTCTGCATCAATACGCATGAATTTGTAATGGTCGTTTCTGCGCTCTAACTGGGAAATGAAAGAGCTATCAATGTTGTGATCTAAGATAACCGCATCCATGCCTTGTTCTTTGAAAAGATTGATATATTGTCCCTGCTGAGCTTCGTCTGTGACATAATAGACTACTTTTCTGGAATCTTTTTCTTCTTCGTTTTCTGGAGCTTCTGTTGTAGAAGTTTCTGTGTTCTCAGAAGTTTCTGCGCTTTCTTCTGTAGCAGAAGCCGCGGAATCTTCTTTCGTTTCTTCTTCTTTCTTTAATAATTCTGGAAGTGTGAGATACTTGTGGTCAAGGTTCTTAAACAGAATCGAATCGTTCATCTTATCACAGAATTTCTCGTCTTTTAAGCAGCCGAATTTGATGAATGGGCTGATGTCATCCCAGTATTTTTCGTAAGAGTCTTTATCTGTCTTGCACATACCAGTCAGCTTATCGGCAACCTTCTTTGTGATATAATCGGAAATCTTCTTTACAAAGCCATCATTCTGCAGGGCGCTTCTGGAAACATTAAGCGGAAGATCCGGGCAGTCGATGACACCCTTTAAAAGCATTAAGAATTCCGGGATAACTTCTTTGATGTTGTCTGCGATAAATACCTGATTGTTGTATAATTTAATCGTTCCTTCGATGGAGTCATATTCGGTATTGATTTTCGGGAAATACAAGATACCTTTCAAGTTAAACGGATAATCCATATTTAAGTGAATCCAGAACAAGGGCTCCTTGTAATCCATAAATACTTTGCGGTAAAATGCTTTGTATTCTTCATCGGTACAGTCTTTTGGATTTTTTGCCCACAGTGGATTAGTATCATTGAGCGGCACCGGTCGTTTTAAAATTTTTAATTTTTCCTTTTGAGGAGAAATTTCAACAACTTCTTTTTCGCCGTTTTCATTTTCCTTTTCTTCCGTCTTTGCCTCTTCTATGATTGTTTCGATGACGGTATCGGTGTCTAATTTGTCTTCCGGATTAATAGTTTCATATTCCGGCTCAGCATTTGCTTTTGTCAGATAAATTTCAGTTGGCATAAAAGAGCAGTATTTTTCAATTACTTCTCTTGCGCGGTATTCGTTGGCAAACTCCAGACAATCCTCATTTAAGTACAGGGTAATTTCTGTACCGACGGTGGTTTTGCCGCCATCTGCAATATCATAATCGGAACCTCCGTCACAGGTCCAGTGAACCGGAGTAGAACCTTCTTTATAGGATAAAGTGTCAATCGTAACTTCGTCGGCAACCATGAAAGCAGAATAGAAGCCGAGACCAAAATGTCCAATAATCTGATCGTCATTTGCTTTGTCTTTATACTTTTCGATAAAATCTGTAGCACCGGAGAAAGCAATCTGGCAGATGTATTCTTCTACCTCGTCTGCAGTCATTCCAAGACCGTTATCAATAAATTTTAAGGTCTTTTCATCCGGATTTACGATGACTTCAATTTTTGCCTTATAATCAGCAGGTAACTCGTATTCTCCCATCATTTCCAGTTTTTTCAACTTGGTGATGGCATCGCAGCCGTTGCTAATCAATTCACGATAGAAAATATCGTGGTCAGAATATAACCATTTTTTGATAATTGGAAAAAGATTCTCGCTGTCAATTGAAAGACTTCCATGTTTGTTACTCATACATACAACACTCCTTTAAAATCATTATCTGATGACGGATATCCGCCTCTGTCGCAAAAATGTGTAGGAAAAATCTACAAGTAAAATATTATAACGGGGAAATGGAAAAGTCAATAGAAAATTAGCACTCTTTTTGAATGAGTGCTAACAAAAATGAAAATGGCCTTGAAAATAGAGGGGTGCAGGATTATAAAATTTTTATAAACTAATTTGACATGAATTTGGTATTGACATTTCCTGAATGTTTAGCTACTATACTGTATGGCAACTAAACAGGAGGGGAAAATGAATCATTTTAAAGAAATTTCCAGATTAACAGAAAGAGTAATGCATAAGTATAATCAATTCGAGAAGCAACCGCGTGAATATAGTCCAGGTATTATTTTAAAACAGGCAGAGATTCATACGATTTCACTCATTGGAGATTACCCAGATATAAATGTATCGACACTTGCTAAAATGCGAGGCATAACAAGAGGAGCTGCATCGCAAATGGTTTATAAACTTGAAGAAAAGGGACTGGTTCGTAAATGCATTTCGCCTGTTACAGACAACGAGGTATGCCTGTCTCTTACAGATGCGGGACAAAAGGCATATAAAGCGCATTTACAATATCATGAAGAAGCAAATTTGGATTTTTTTAAAGAGCTTTCAAATATGCCAGAGGAATATGAAGGCTATTTGATAAAGTTGTTGGAGCATTTTGACAAATCTTTGGATGAACGATTGAAGAATAAGGAGTAGGCTTATGAAAAACAAAAAAAACAGAGCAATATATTTTGAAGAATACAGAAAAATCAATGGGATAGAGCAGTATCTATTTCATGCGGGTACATCGGATAAAAATCCGGTAATTCTTTTTCTTCATGCTTTTGCAAGTGCAGAATCACTAATGACAAATCTTTTTCAGGAAAGATGGGAAGAACTTTTTACCGTAGTGCATTTAGATCAGCGGGGAGCAGGAAAAACTTTTACAAAAAATCCAACAGCGGCGCCGACAATGGAATTGCAATTACAGGATATCCATGAAACAATTTTATATCTAAAGGAAAGATATCAGAAAGAAAAAATTATTTTAGTAGGTCATTCGTGGGGGTCTGTATTGGGAAGTATTTATATAAAACGTCATCCGGAGAATATTGCATATTATGTTGGAACGGGACAAGTAATCAGTGTTTTAGAAGGAGAAAGAAAAGGTTATGAAAAGGCATTGGAAATTGCAATTCAAAAGAAAGATGTCAAATCACAGGAAAAGCTGAAAAGTATAGAACATTATCCATATGGAAATCCCGAAAATTTTATAAAAGACTGTACGCAGCTTCGGACTGTTCAGCAGAAATATCATCTTGCACCAAGTAAAATGTCATATATTCCATTGTTTAAAGCTATGGTAACCAGTCCTATTTTTAGATTTTCAGATATTCATGCATTTTTGGGAGCTGAGAAAATAAATAGTAAATTGAATGAAGAAATGATGGATTTTGATTTAAATCAGGAGTTATATGAATATAAAGTGCCAGTTTACTATATACTTGGTGCAAATGACTGGCAGGTTCCATATGTATTGGCTGAGGATTATTTTGAAAAAATAGAAGCGCCAAGAAAAAAGCTTTATTTGATTAAAGAGGCAGGGCATTTTACAATGGATGACCAGCCTGAAGAATTTTTTCAAGCGTTAGCTGACATTAATGCAGGTGAGCAGTAGTATGGGGTATTAGAAAATGTGCCAAATATTCTATGATTGCATAGTTTATTTGGCACATTTTATTTGATACTTTTTTATTCGCTCATTTCCTTCGCCAGATTCTTATTTGCAGTGGAGAGCATCAGTTTAATACGATTCAACTGATTTACCTCGCTGGCACCCGGATCATAATCGATGGCAACGATATTGGACAATGGATACTCATGACGCAACTTTTTGATTACGCCCTTACCGACGATGTGGTTCGGCAGGCAGGCAAAAGGCTGTGTACACACAATATTGTTGGTTCCAGTATGGATAAGCTCTAACATTTCTCCGGTTAAGAACCAGCCTTCACCTGTCTGGTTCCCGTGAGAAACAATTTCGTTGGCATATTTTGCAAGAGTTTCGATATGAGCAGGTGGATCAAAGTGCTTGCTCTTTTCAAATTCGTCTCTTGCGGCGCTTCTTAACCACTCAAAGAACTTGATGCCCATGTTGCAGGCAACCTGGGATTTCCGGCTCATGCCAAGGTTGGTTGCTTTAAAGTTCTGGTTGTAGAAGCAGTAGAGCAAAAAGTCTGTGAGGTCAGGCACAACGGCCTCGGCGCCTTCTGCTTCCAGCAGGTCTACGAGATAGTTGTTCGCGGCGGGGAGAAATTTAACTAAAATCTCACCGACTACACCAACACGAGGTTTTTTGATGTCACGTATCGGCAGATTATCAAAATCGCGGATGATGTCGCGGCACATCTGTTTGTACTGCTTGTGGGACAAAATTTTATCCTGGGTAATAAATTCAATTACCTTTTTCTTCCATTTTTCGTGCATAGCGTTTGCAG
Organism: uncultured Lachnospiraceae bacterium; assembly: GCA_945868305.1. Lineage (GTDB taxonomy): Bacteria > Bacillota > Clostridia > Lachnospirales > Lachnospiraceae > Roseburia_D. The sequence continues at coordinate 49,626 of CAMBKU010000009.1, forward strand.
AGCCAGGAACTGCCTCATAAGGTCTCATGCGGTACAGGCAACGCATGAAAATATCACCGAATTCTAAGGCGTATAAGCCGTGCTGAATGAGTGCCGGGGTAAATTTAAAGCCTGGATTTTTCTCAAGACCACTTAAGTTAATGGAGATAACCGGAACATCTTTGTAACCGGCTTTTTCCAAGGCACGGCGGATAAAGCCGATGTAATTGCTGGCACGGCAACCGCCTCCGGTCTGAGAAATCAGTACGGCAGTCTTGGACATATCGTATTTGCCAGACATAACAGCATCCATAATCTGACCAACTACCATTAGGGAAGGGTAGCAGGCATCGTTGTTTACGTATTTTAAACCTGCATTGACGGCATTTTTATTGTCATTGTCAAGAACCACCAGGTTATAGCCGGCAGCGTTAAAGGCAGGCTGCAGCAGTTCAAAGTGGATGGGAGACATCTGTGGGCAGAGAATAGTATAATTCTTGCGCATTTCTTCTGTAAAAACGGTACGTTCATAGTTTGCCGGAACAATTTTACGCTTTTCTTCTGTATGGCGCATTTCTCTTACACGGATGGCAGCAAGCAGGGAGCGGACACGGATACGTGCGGCACCCAGGTTGTTGACTTCGTCAATCTTAAGGCAGGTATAGATTTTACCTGATTTTGTTAAAATATCGCTGACACAGTCTGTGGTAACGGCATCCAGACCGCAACCAAAAGAATTAAGCTGAATCAAATCCAGATTGTCAGTTGTCTTTACATAGTTTGCTGCAGCATAAAGTCTGGAATGGTACATCCATTGATCCATGACGATAAGCGGACGTTCAACTTTTGCCAGATGAGCGACAGAATCCTCGGTGAGCACCGCAATACCATAGGAGTTGATAAGCTCCGGGATACCGTGATTGATTTCGGGGTCTACATGGTAAGGACGTCCTGCCAGTACAATGCCACGTTTTCCGGTCTTTTTCAAATAGGCAATGACTTCTTCGCCCTTGCGTTTCATGTCTTCTCTGGTATCGTTTAGTTCTTTCCATGCTGTATCTACTGCAGTGCGGATTTCCCGTGCTGGAATGTCAAATTCTTCTTTGAAGATTTCTTCCAGTCGCCTGGTGAGCACTTTTTTGTTGGAGAATGATATAAACGGATTGATAAAACGCACTTTGCCGGAGGTAATCTCATCTACATTGTTTTTGATGTTTTCCGCGTAGGAGGTTACGATTGGGCAGTTGTAGTGGTTGTTAGAATCCGGAAATTCATTTCGCTCATAAGGGATACACGGGTAAAAAATACAGTCAATACCTTCATGGATGAGCCAGGTCACATGCCCGTGTGCCAGCTTTGCCGGGTAGCATTCCGATTCGCTCGGAATGGATTCAATACCAAGTTCGTAAATGGAACGGGTAGATTGCGGAGAAAGTACCACTTTAAATTTCAGAGCTTTAAAAAAGACAGCCCAGAACGGGTAGTTCTCATACATATTAAGTACTCTTGGAATACCAATAGTTCCTCTTGTGGCTTCGGTATCGGAAAGAGGTTCGTAATCAAAAATACGCTTGTTTTTATATTCAAAGAGGTTCGGGATGTTTTCTTCGTTCTTTTCTTTGCCAAGACCTCGTTCACAGCGGTTTCCGGTGATGTAACGCCGGTTGCCGGAAAACAGATTGATGGTCAAAAGACAATGGTTAGTACATCCCTGACACCGGGTCAGCTTGGTGTCAAAGGTCAGCTTATTAATTTCATCAATGGTAAGCATCGTGGATTTGTAGTCTTTTGTGTGACGTTCTCTTGCAATCAGGGCAGCACCGAAAGCGCCCATGATACCAGCAATATCCGGTCTTACTGCTTCACAGCCGGAAATCTTTTCAAAGCTTCGTAAAACGGCATCATTATAAAAGGTACCGCCCTGTACCACGATATTTTTGCCAAGTTCGCTGGCATCGGAGAGCTTGATTACCTTAAAAAGTGCATTTTTGATGACAGAATAAGCAAGTCCGGCAGAAATATCTGCTACGGAAGCTCCTTCCTTCTGAGCTTGTTTTACTTTGGAATTCATAAATACGGTACAGCGGGTTCCGAGGTCAATCGGATTTTTCGCAAACAAAGCCTCTTTTGCAAAATCCTGTACAGAAAAATTTAAAGATTTTGCGAAAGTTTCTATGAATGAACCGCAACCGGAGGAGCATGCCTCATTAAGCTGTACGCTGTCAACAGTCTGATTTTTAATTTTGATGCATTTCATGTCCTGACCGCCGATGTCTAAAATACAGTCGACTTCTGGATTAAAGAAAGCTGCAGCATAATAGTGGGATACAGTTTCTACTTCTCCCTCGTCCAGCATCAGGGCAGCTTTGATTAAAGCTTCACCATAACCAGTGGAGCAGGAATGGACGATGTGGGCATCCTCCGGAAGAAGACGGTAAATCTCCTTGATTGAGCGGAGGCAGGTAGCAAGTGGGCTTCCATTATTGTTGCTGTAAAAAGAATAAAGCAATGAACCATCTTCACCGACCAGTGCAACCTTAGTTGTAGTAGAGCCGGCATCAATGCCTAGATAACAGTCACCCTTGTAAGAAGACAAATCCTTTGTGGTGACATGATTATTGCCGTGGCGCTCCAAAAAGGCGTCGTATTCTGCCTGATTCTTAAATAAAGGCTCCATACGTTCCACTTCAAATTCCATATGAATATCAGAGGAAAGTTTTTCCAGCAAATCTTTCGTTGTGGTCGTGACATCTTCCTTGTAATTTAAGGCAGAACCGATTGCTGCAAAGAGATGGGAATTTTCCGGGGTAATGGCATGCTCATCATCCAGTTTTAGCGTGCGGATAAAAGCGGCCTTAAGCTCTGATAAAAAGTGCAGTGGACCACCTAAGAAAGCTACGTGACCACGAATCGGTTTGCCGCAGGCAAGACCACTGATGGTCTGGTTAACTACTGCCTGAAAAATAGAAGCGGAAAGATCCTCTCTGGTAGCTCCCTCGTTGATGAGCGGCTGAATGTCGGTTTTGGCAAATACACCGCAGCGTGCGGCAATCGGATAGATTGCTTTGTAGCTTTTGGCATATTCATTCAGTCCCGGTGCATCGGTCTGCAAAAGAGAAGCCATCTGGTCAATAAAGGAACCTGTGCCCCCGGCGCAGATACCGTTCATACGCTGTTCTACATTGCCGCCTTCGAAATAAATGATTTTGGCATCTTCGCCGCCAAGTTCGATGGCAACGTCTGTCTGCGGTGCGTAATGCTGCAGTGCGGTAGAAACAGAAATAACTTCCTGTACAAAGGGGACACCCAGATGTTTTGCCAGCGTAAGACCACCGGATCCTGTAATCATCGGAGCAACGGAAAGATTGCCCAACGCATCATGAGCTTTTTTTATGAGAGACTGTAAAGTTTCCCTGATATTGGCGAAATGTCTTTCATAATCTGAAAATAAAAGTTCATCCTTTTCATTTAGAATAGCGACTTTAACGGTAGTAGAACCAATGTCTATACCGAGCTTATGCAAGTTATTGTTTTTCATAGATACCACCTGTTACTTCATATTTTATATATATGCGTCATTTGTAAACTCAAACAAAGTACATTATACGACAGGAAAATACAAAACACAACGCAGAAATTTTTATTTTAGAAATAGTTTACACTTTTGTGCATTTTTATGTCCGTGCAGGCACAAAATGACGAAAACGGAATAGGATAAAGGGAAAGAATTTAGGAGTAATGATCATGGATCAGGGAGTGAATGCGTTTCATAACCGGTATGTTACAAATAATTGTACCGGGATAATTCATGTGGTAAAAGAGGGAGACAGCTTATATAAAATCGGGAAAATGCATGGAGTTAGTGTTTCTGCACTTATGTATGCGAATCCTTATGTGAATGTTTATAATTTGCAGGTGGGAGATGAACTTTGCGTTCCTGTATACAATATGCCGTGGAACGGGAGAAAAGAACCACAGCCTGCGGGAGGAAGTATGCAGCAACCGCAGAATATGCCAACGGGAGGAAACATGCAGCAACCGCAGAATATGCCGACGGGAGGAAACATGCAGCAACCGCAGAATATGCCGATGGGAGGAAACATGCAGCAG